>NZ_JBFPGY010000125.1:0-3284 GCF_041083715.1 Sphaerotilus sp. | reverse complement strand
GGGGCATCATGCCGCCGTTGCCTTGCCCCATCTGCCCGCCGTTGGCCGCCATCATGGCCATGCGCTTGGCGTGCATGGTGTCGATCAGGGTCACGAGCTTGGCCTTCTGGGCGGCATCGAGCGACAGTTCGGTGGTGGCCCGCTCGACCATGCGGTCACGGTGTTTCTGCATGTCGGCTTCGCTGTGCTGGCCATGGCCCATCATGCCCATGGAGTGTTCACGGTCACCGCGGCCTTCGCCACGGCCTTCACCGCTGAACGGCGTGTGACCACAGGCGGACAGACCGACAACGAGACCGGCAGCGGCAATGGCGAACAGGGAGCGCTTGATCAGGGGACGCATGGTGAGGTTTCCTTTTGCGGAGTGGACTTGGTGGGTGGTGCCATCCGATCGGAGACCGGCTGCAACATGGACTCCATCGTGCCCGCCCGATGCTGCGCTGTCCTTTCCCGCAGGTATCGTCGTGTTTCGTTTTATGTCGCGACCGGACCGGATCCGGTGCCGTGGCGTGCCATGAAACCGCGGTCGATCCGGTCTTTCCAGCGCCAGACCCAGCCTCCTTGCACCGCCAGCGGCCCCCAGGCAGCGATGGCGCTGCGCTCGCCCAGCGACAGCAGGTTGAGCGTGCGCACCGGCGCCGCCCACGGCACAGGCGCCCGCCCCGCCAATCGGCCGAGCACATTCGCGGCCAGTGCCGCGCCAGCCCGCACCGCATAGACACCGCTCTTCGGCAGCGGCTGGTCGAGGCGGCTGGCGACGTCCCCCGCGGCGAACACCTCCGGGTGCGACACGCTCTGCAGCGTCGGCAAGGTCGCCAGACCGCCATCCGGCGCCAGCGCCAGCCCGCTGCCCTGCAGCCAGCGCGGCGCCACCGTGCCGGTGGCCAGCACGATCTCGTCGGCCGCCCAGATCCGGCCATCCGCGGTCACCACCGCGTCGGACACGATCTCGCGGGCAGCGCCTGCGATGCACCGCACCCCCCGTTCGGCCAAGGCCCGTGCGCCCAGTCGCTGCACGGCACCAGGGTAATTCGCCAGCAGCCCGGACACGCCCGTGACGATGGCCACCTCCGCCACCGCACCCAGTCGGTACCGCCATGCCAGCGCCAGCTCGAACCCCGCTGCACCGCCGCCCACCACGACCACCCGCCGCGGCGGCGCCACGGCCAGACGGCGGGTGGTCCGGGCCAGCCAGTCCTCGACAGGTCGCAGCGTCGGCACGCCAGCCGCGCCCCAGGAACGCGGATCCTGCACCGGGCCGGTGTTGACCGACAGCACGTCATAGCCAAGCACGCCGCCGTCGTCGAGCTGCACCATGCGCGCGGACGCATCCAGCCCGACCGCTGTCGCCTGCCGCAGCGTCACACCCGCCGCGGTGGCCAGTGGCGCCAGCGCGATCACGCACTGCGCCTCGGTGTAGTGCCCCGCCAGCCAGCCGGGCAGCATGCCGGAATAGACCTGCCGCGGCGCCGGGGTGACAAGCACCGTCTCGACAGGGGACCGGCGGTGCTGCGCCAGCGCCTGCACTACCGCCAGTTGCGCGTGGCCGCCACCGAGCAGCACCAGCCGCTGCATCTCAGCCACCGCCGCGGCGCCAGGCGTGGTAGCGCGCCAGCCAGCGCAGGACACCTGCCGGCTTGTGGGCATCCTTCCAGCGTCCGGCGGTCAGCTTGGCCGCGTCCGACCAGCTCGGATACGGGTGGACCGTGCCGAGGATCTTGTTCAGCCCCAGCCCGTGCCGCATCGCCAGCGTGAACTCGGCGAGCAGCTCGCCCGCATGGGCACCCACGATGGTGACCCCGAGGATCCGGTCACGCCCCGGCTCGGTCAGGACCTGGATGAAGCCGGTGGTCTCGCGCTCGACGATGGCGCGGTCCAGGTCATCGAGCGGGTAGCGCGTCACCTCGACCGCCACGCCCTGCGCGGCCGCCTCGCGCGCGTTCAGGCCGACGCGGGCGATCTCGGGATCGAGGAAGGTGATCACCGGCATCACCCGGCCATCGACGCGAAAGCGCCTGAACTGCCCGAACAGCGCGTTCACTGCCGCGGACCAGGCCTGATGACCCGCCGCGTGCGTGAACTGCCAAGGCCCGGCAACGTCTCCGCAGGCGTAGATGTTCGGGTGCAGGGTTTCGAGGAATTCGTTGGTCTCGATGGTGCGGCCGGCCGGGATGCCGAGCGCTTCCAGCCCGAAGCCCTGCAGCCGCGCCGAGCGGCCGACCGCGACCAGCAGCCGGTCGAACCCGACGGTCGTGCCATCGGCCAGGTGCAGCACACCATCCGGCGCCCCTGCCGCACTGGCCTCGGCGCGCTGCACGGCCGCGCCGAGCCGAAGCACCACACCCGCGCCACGCAGGCTGCCGGCAGCCAGCGCGCTCACCTCGTCGTCCTCGCGGACCAGCAGCCGCGGTGCCTGCTCCACCAGCGTGACCCCGCAGCCGAGCCGCGCCAGCGCCAGCGCCAGTTCGCAGCCGATCGGCCCCCCGCCCAGCACCGCGAGCCGCCGCGGCGCCACACGCAGTCCCCACAGCGTGTCGCTGGTCAGGAAGGCCACGTCCTGCAGACCCGGCAGCGGCGGCACCGTCGGGGCCGCGCCGGTGGCGATGACGGTGGCGCGGGTGCTCAGCACCTCGCGCGTGCCGTCCGCCGCGGTGATCTCGACGTGCCACGGATCGACCAGCCGCGCATGGCCTGGGCGCACATCGACCCCCAGCGCCGTGTAGCGTTCGACCGAGTCGTGCGGCGCCACGCCCCGCACAGCGTCGGCGACCCGGTCCATCACGGCCGCGAAATCGACCGCGGCCGGCGTGGCAACCAGGCCGAACTCGCCCGCCCGCGTCACCTCGTGCGCCAGCCTGGCGGCACGCAGGAGCGCCTTGCTCGGCACGCAGCCGGTGTTCAGGCAGTCGCCGCCCATCCGGTGCGCCTCGACCAGCGTGACCTTGGCGCGCACGGCAGCCGCGATGTAGCTCGTCACCAGACCGGCGGCACCGGCGCCGATGACGACCAGGTTGCGGTCGTAGCGCTTCGGCCGCTGCGCGGCCCAGGGCTGCTGCACACGGCGCGCCTGCCAGCCACCGAGCACCGCCCGCGCGATCCACGGAAACACCGCCAGCAGCGCGAAGGCCCCGAGCAATTGCGGCGACACGATGCCCGGGAGCGACTGCAGCCCGCCCAGCGCCGTGCCCGCGTTCACGTAGACCAGCGTGCCCGGCAGCATGCCGAGCTGGCTCACCCAGGCGTAGCGGCGCGCCGGCATCTTCGTCAGACCCATCACCAGATTG
>NZ_JBFPGY010000124.1:0-10837 GCF_041083715.1 Sphaerotilus sp. | reverse complement strand
CCGCCTTCGCGCTGGACCGCCCCAAAGGCAAGGTGGTGCTCACCATCGGCGGCAAGATCGGCATGCGCAATGCCGGCACGGTCGCCGAGTTCGACATGGACATGCTGGCGGCGCTGCCGCAGCACTCATTTTCCACCAAGACTCCGTGGTATCCGGAGGCGCGCAAGTTCACCGGTCCGCTGCTGCGTGACGTGCTGGCCGCCGTCGATGCCCAGGGCAAGAATCTGCGGGCCATCGCGCTCAACGACTACAAGGTCGATCTGCCGATCGGCGATGCGCTGAAGTTCAATCTGGTGCTTGCCCGCCTGATGGACGACAAGCCGATGCCCGTGCGCGAGAAAGGGCCGCTGTTCATCATCTACCCGTTCGATTCGGACGAGGCGCTGCGGGCAGAACGCTACTACAGCCGCTCCGCCTGGCAGGTCAAGACCATCGACGTGCTTGAATGACCGAGGTCGGCGCTGCGGCTGAGCCGGTCGCTGCCAAGGCACCGACCTCCCGTGTCGGGCGACTGATGGTGCTCATGGTGGTGCTGCTGTCCGCTGTCTTCGGCGGGATCGGCTGGCTGCAGACCCAGTCGCTGGCGTTGCTCAATGCCAATGTCGTCTACCAGGGCGACAACATTGTCTGGAGCTTCTACCAGCTCGAGACGGAGTCCCTGCGTCTGGGGCAATTGCTGCACGACGCCGCCAAGGAGACCCGACCAGGTCCGTTCGATGCGCTGCGTGACCGCTACGAGATCTTCGTCAGCCGCATCAGTCTGGTCGAGCCTCAGCGCACGCGTGAGGTGATGCCTGAACTGGCGGTGCAGCGCCAGGTGCTGGCCCAGCTCCGGGCGCTGGTCGCACGCATGGATCCGCTGATCGGCCCGGACGCTCCGGCGCACATCGATCCAGCCCGGATCCGGGAATTCCTGCCTGACTTTGATGACCAGGAAAAAAACGTCCGTGACCTGTCACTGCTGGCCAACCAGGCCGTGGCGGAGACCATCACCCGGCGCAACGAGGCCGTGCGTGACCAGAGCCGCATCGGGATCGGGCTCACGGTCTTCCAGTTTCTGATGATCGGCGCGTTTGCGTCCGTGGTGGTCCGGCAGGTCCGGGCCCTGGAGCAGCGCCGCAGCGAGCTGGAGACGCTGGCCCACAGCCTGCAGGACGCGCGGGCCGAGGCCGAGCAGGCCAGCCGCACCAAGAGTGCCTTCCTGGCCAACATGAGCCACGAACTGCGCACGCCGTTCAACGGCTTGCTGGGGATGATGTCGCTGCTGGACCGCTCGTCGCTGACCGCGCAGCAGCGCGAGCACCTTGGCATCGCGCGCCAGTCGGGCGAGCACCTGCTGACCATCCTCAACGATGTGCTCGACGTCTCGAAGATGGAGTCTGGCCGGCTGGAGCTGGTGGCCCGGCCGACGGACTTGCGCCAGACCGTGAGCGATGTGCAGGCGCTGATGGCACCACAGGCCCGCGACAAGGCACTGACGCTGGCGGTGGACATCGGTGCCGACCTGCCGGAGGCCGTGCAGGCCGACGCCAAGCGGGTCAAGCAGATCCTGTTCAACCTGCTCGGCAATGCGATCAAGTTCACCGATGCCGGCCGGGTGGGTCTGAAGGTGGACCGGGGCTACACGTCCACTGGCCGGCCAGGCATCCGGTTCCGCATCACGGACACCGGCATCGGCATGGGCG
This sequence comes from Sphaerotilus sp., assembly GCF_041083715.1. Taxonomy (GTDB): domain Bacteria; phylum Pseudomonadota; class Gammaproteobacteria; order Burkholderiales; family Burkholderiaceae_C; genus Sphaerotilus. Next base: position 9,152 of record NZ_JBFPGY010000124.1, on the reverse strand, counting down.
AGGACACCCGCGCGCGCCTGTTCCAGCGCTTCAGCCAGGGCGACAACAGCATCAGCCGGCGGTTCGGTGGCACGGGTCTCGGCCTGGAGATCTCCCGCACGCTGGCAGAACTGATGGACGGCGAGATCTCCGTCACCAGCCAGGCCGGGATGGGCAGTGAATTCACCGTGGTGTTGCCGCTGGCTGCGCTGGATCCGGGCGCACTGGTCGCCGCCAGTGTCGGCGACGTGCCGGTGCGGGTCGTGTCAGCGGACTCGCCGGCCTTGCTGCTGTCCGACCGGGTCGTGCCGGGAATGCCATCCGCAGGCAGCTTGCAGGTGCTGGTCACGGACGACCATCCGGTCAACCGCAAGTTCATGCAGGTACTGCTGGAGCGACTGGGACACCAGGTGTTGCTGGCGACCAACGGAGAAGAGGCTGTGGCGATCGTGCGCGGGCAGCCTTGCGATCTTGTGCTGATGGATGTGCACATGCCGGTCATGGATGGCCTCGCGGCAGCTCGGGCGATCCGGAGTCTGCCGCTGCCCCACTCCAGGGTGCTGATCGTGGCGCTGACCGCCGATGCCTTTGCCGAGTCCCGCGAGCGGGTGCGGCAGTCGGGCATGGACGACTTCCTGGCCAAGCCGGTGCAGTTGCACGACGTCGAGGAAATGCTGCGCAAGCACTTCGGTGCACGTGCGGTCGGCCGCATGGGGTTGAGTGCATCGTCCGCGCCGACCGCTGCGGCGACGCGGGCTCTCGATCTGCCCCAGGTGTCTGTTTCCAGTGCACCGGACAAGCAGCCGGCGCCCCGCCGTGTGCGCGTCAAGCCCGGCGAGCCGGCCCGGGTGCTGGACCTGGCGCACATCGCCGATACCTGTGCGGCCCTGTCTGCCGGTGCCTACCGCACGCTGCTGGCCGGGTTCATGTCGGATGAGAGCGCGTCGCTGTCCGACCTGCTGGCCCTGCTCGAGCAGGGCAGCGATGCGGACGATCGGTCGAAAGCCGCGCACCGGCTCAAGGGTGCGGCGGCCAGCCTGGGACTGCGAGAACTGGCCGAGACGGCCAAGGTGCTGGAAGCGGATGCTGCGTCACTGACCGAAGCGTCTGCGCAGCAGATGGCACAGCGGTTGCGCGAGCAGCTCAACGCTGCCCGCGAGATGGCCACCAGACTGGGCTGGCTGAACTCCTGAACGCCCCTTCCGGTCGTTCGTCAGAATCAGGCAGCGGCAACCGACGCGTGGTTGGTGCTGCGCACCGTGTCCTGCATCACCGCGGGGCGGGTGACGATCTGGGCTGCGTTCTGGCCATCGGTGCGCGTGGCGCTCCAGCGCTCGACGCTGCCGCGGCGGAAGGTCACGACGATCTGGTTGCCGTAGCTGTCGCGCCAGAGCCAGTCGTTGCCACGCTCGTTCACACGCTGACCCAGGCTGTTGGAAATGGCGAGCACGTCGGCCATGAGCATGCCGTGGGCCAGTTTCGACTGCAGCGTCACGACGCTGTCGACCATGCCCTTGGGCCGGTCCGCCACATTGCGCAACTGGCGCGACGCGCGGTTGAATTGCAGGATCGACCAGAAGGCCATGAGGGTGATCGCCAGAACCAGACCGGCCCAGCGAAAGGCCCACCAGCCAGCAAGTAGTGCGGATGCCGCCAGGACAGCATTGATGGTGCGTTGAAATGGAACTTTCATGTACCTGATCTTATCGCTGGAGGAGGGGGGAACATTCACCACCGCCACGTAACGAAAGGTATTAACCCCGCGCATGAGGGGGTGTGGTGCAGACGTTGCCGGCACGGCAAGTGCAGAGAAATATCGCCTGAAACGATAAATATGAAGCGGCTGTTGTCGATTGATTTTTCCGAATTGCTCCAACATGCTGAAGCGCTGTTCATTTGATATCAACTGGTTATCCGACATCAAATGGGTTTGATCACGGATAGAGGTTGAACACTGGTTGCCAATACGTGGCCCCGCTGATGGAGGGTTTGCGTGGTGGGGTCATTCTGATAGGGGTGGGGTGTCGCAGGGGTCCCACGTTCAGGAGAGCTGGCGGATGGCATCGATCGCCTCTTCGATGCGTTCGATGGGATGCACGGTCAGGCCTTCGATCGGTTTTCTGGGTGCGTTGGCCTTGGGCACCAGCGCCACCGTGAAGCCCAGCTTGGCCGCCTCCTTGAGCCGTTCCTGGCCGCGCGGCGCGGGGCGGACCTCGCCTGCCAGGCCCACCTCGCCGAATGCGATGAAGCCTTTTGGCAGCGGCCGTCCGCGCAGTGAACTCTGGATCGCCAGCAGCACGGCCAGGTCCGCCGCCGGTTCGCTGATGCGCACGCCACCGACCGCATTGACGAACACGTCCTGGTCTGCGCAGGAGACGCCCGCATGCCGGTGCAGCACTGCCAGCAGCATCGCCAGCCGGTCCCGGTCCAGGCCGACGCTGAGTCGGCGCGGACTCGGGCCGCCGGCATCGACCAGCGCCTGGATCTCGACCAGCAGCGGACGTGTTCCTTCCAGGGTCACCAGCACGCAGGCCCCCGGCACGGGTTCGCTGTGGCTCGACAGGAAGATGGCGCTCGGATTGGCCACGCCCTTGAGTCCTTTCTCCGTCATCGCGAACACGCCGATCTCGTTGACCGCGCCGAAGCGGTTCTTGATGGCGCGCACCAGACGGAAGCTCGAATGGGTGTCGCCCTCGAAATACAGCACGGTGTCGACGATGTGCTCCAGCACGCGGGGGCCGGCCAGCGCACCTTCCTTGGTGACATGGCCGACGAGGACGATGGTGCAGCCCGTGGACTTGGCCGTGCGGGTGAGTTGTGCTGCGCACTCTCGAACCTGGGCCACCGAGCCAGGCGCGGAGGTGAGCTGGTCGGAGTAGAGGGTCTGGATCGAGTCGATGACGCAGAAGGCCGGTGCTTCGAGGGCGAGTGTGGCCTGGATGCGCTCCAGCCCGATCTCGGCCAGCACGCGCAGGTTCTGCCCGCCCAGTCCGAGCCGGTGCGCCCGCAGCGCGACCTGCGCGCCGGACTCCTCGCCGGTCACGTAGAGCACCTTCATCTGGTGCGACAGCGCCTCGGCCGCCTGCAGCAGCAGCGTGCTCTTGCCGATGCCGGGGTCGCCGCCGATCAGCACCACACCGCCTTCGACGATACCGCCACCGAGCACGCGGTCGAGTTCCTCCAGCCCGGTCGGCGTACGGGCGACGTCTGCCGCCTCGATGTCCGCCAGCGTGGCCACCGGCTGGCTCTTGGCGAGTGCCTGGAAGCGGTTGTTCTTGCTGCCGCCAGCGCTGGACGCGGACTCGGCGATGGTTTCGTCGAGCGTGTTCCAGGCCCCGCAGTGCGGGCACTTGCCGAGCCACTTGGGGTTGGTGCCGCCGCAGTCGCGGCAGGTGTAGATCGTCTTGTCGCGTGCCATGCGGCGGATTGTCACCTGCCCGCCGTGTGGCAGGATGTGCCCATGGAATTCAACACTTGGCTCACTTTTCTGGCCGCTGCCGTGGCGATCAGCCTGTCACCCGGACCGGGTGCGATCGCCGCGATGGGCGTCGGCCTGAACCACGGGTTTCGCCGCGGCCAGGTCATCGCCTTCGGGCTGCTGATGGGCGTGTGGACACAGACGCTGGTGGTGGGCTTCGGCTTGGGCATGCTGCTGTCGACGTCCGAGGCGGCCTTCTCGGTCGTCCAGTGGGTCGGGGCGGCTTACCTCGTCTGGCTGGGCATCCAGCAGTGGCGTGCGCCGATCCGGCCGCTGGTGGCGCCCGAGGGCGAGGCCGTGCCGGACACCCATCTGGCGCGCACGCTGTTCCTGCGCGGCTGGATGGTCAACGCGCTCAATCCGAAAGGCACGGTGTTCCTCCTCGCCGTGCTGCCGCAGTTCATCGACGCCGCACGGCCGCTGCTGGCGCAGTACCTGGCGATCGGCGCGACCTTCGGCGTGGTCGAGTGCCTGGTGATGAGCGGCTACGTGGCGCTGGCGTCGCGCGTGCTGGGAATGCTGCGCGAGCCGCGGCAGCTCCGCTGGATGAACCGGACCTTCGGCAGCCTGTTCGTCGTGGCGGGTGCCGTGCTGGGGATGTTCCGGCGTGCCTGAGGCCGTCCGCTCACACCGTGCGCCATAGCGTGTCCTGCACGGAGCCGGCGATGAAGTTCTCGCTGCCCTTGGCCACCATGCCCATGTAGTCCTTGTCGGACATCATGCGGACCTGCATGGCTTCGAAGGCTGCCAGGCTGCCGTAGCTGGCGCTCCACGCCACGCGGTTCGGATTGCCGCCGATCGGCATGTGGACGGTCACCTCCACGCCGAAGTGGCTCTTGATGTAGCCGGAGATCTCGTGGGCGAAGCCGAGCGCGCTGCCGACCTTGCCCGAAGCGATGGATGCCGTGCGAAGGAACGTGATCATCTGGACACTCCTGTCCGCCGAGAGGGGCGGCGGTCCCGGCCACTGGTGGTGGCAGCGGCCGCCATGAGTGTGATCCTTTGTGGTATCGATTTCGACGCCGGTGCCCTCGGTCCTAATCAGATGAGAGGATGCCGCGGCCGCGCTTCGCCTTGATCGCGCTGTGCCTGGTCTTGGATTCCAGCCGGCGCATGGTCGAGCCGTGGGTCGGCTTGGTCGCGCGGCGGGCCTTGGGCACATGGGCTGCGCGGTCCACCATGTCCTGGAGACGGGCCATGGCGTCCGCCTGGTTGCGCGGCAGGCTGCGGTGGTCCTGGGCCTTGATGACGACCGCGCCGTCACTGCCGATGCGGCTGTCGGGCAGCGCGAGCAGGCGCTCCTTGAGGGCGTCGGGCAGCGACGAGGCGTGGATGTCGAAGCGCAGGTGCGCTGCGCTCGACACCTTGTTGACGTTCTGCCCGCCCGCGCCCTGGGCGCGGATGGCCGTGAAATCGACCTCGCGTGGATCGATCCTCGGCGGTTTCATGGCAGTGGCGGCGCGGGGTGGCGCACGGCCTTGAGCCGCTGCTCCATCTCGGTGCGGAGTTGCCGGCGGGCCTGGGCGTTCTCCCAGCGCCGCTTCTCGTCGGCCGAGAACGGCCGCAGTGTCGGCACCTTGGCCGGCTTGCCGTCGTCATCGACGGCGACCATCGTGAAGAAGCAGGAGTTGGCGTGGCGCACGACCTGGGTGCGGATGTTTTCGGCGATGACCTTGATGCCGATCTCCATCGACGAGGTGCCGGTGTAGTTGACGCTGGCCAGCAGGCTGACGAGTTCGCCGACGTGGATCGGCTGGCGGAACATCACCTGGTCGACGCTGAGCGTGACGCAGTAGCGGCCGGCATAGCGGCTGGCGCAGGCATAGGCGGCCTGGTCGAGCAGCTTGAGGATGGTGCCGCCGTGGACATTGCCGGAGAAGTTGGCCATGTCCGGCGTCATGAGCACCGTCATCGAGAGTTGGTGGGAGGGGAGGTCCATGTGTGGCGGTGTGGTGTGGGGCTCGGGTGGGTCAGGAATGGGCCGGATCGCCCTGCGCGGGCACGACCCGCACCGGAACCCGCGGCGCCAGCGCACACATCAGCTCGTAGCCGATGGTGCCGGCCGCGTGCGCGACTTCGTCGATCGGCAGCACGCTGCCTTGCGGACCATGGCCCCAGAGCGTGACTTCGCTGCCGACTTCCGCCTGTGGCACGGGTGCCAGGTCCACGGCCAGCATGTCCATGGAGACCCGGCCGACCGTCGTGGTGCGCACGCCATCGACCAGCACCGGCGTGCCAGTGCCGGCATGGCGCGGGTAGCCGTCGGCATAGCCGCAGGCGACGACACCGATGCGCATCGGCTGCTCGGCACGGAAGCGGCTGCCGTAGCCGACACTGTCGCCGGGCTGCAGCGTCTGCGTGGAAATGAGCCGCGAGCGCAGTGTCATCGTGGGCGTCAGGCCCCAGTGGGTGATGTCGTGCTCCGGGAAGTCGGGCGCGCTGCCGTAGCTCAGGATGCCGCTGCGCACCCAGTCGGCGCGCACTTCGGCGTCGCCGGCATGCCGCAGGATGGCCGCGCTGTTGCTCAGGCTGCGCTCGCCGGGCAGGTCGTGCGTCGCGGCATGGAAGGCGACGACTTGGTGCGCGATGCCGCGCGGGCCGTCGGCATCAGAGAAATGGGTGACCAGCGAGATCTCGTCGACCTGCGGCAGCGCGTTCAGCCGGGTCCATGCGCTGCGCAGGTGTGCGCCGGTGAAGCCCAGGCGGTTCATGCCGCTGTTCATCTTGAGGAAGACACGGTGCGGCTGGTGGGTCTTGTGCGCGGCGAGCCAGTCGATCTGGGTTTCGTGGTGGACGACATGCCACAGGTTCAGCCGCGAGCACAACTCCAGATCGCGGGGCTCGAAACAGCCCTCCAGCAGGAGCACCGGCCCGCGCCAGCCCAGGTTGCGCACACGCTGGGCCTCGTCCAGGTCCAGCATCGCCAGACCATCCGCACCAAGCAGGCCGGGCCAGACCCGTTCGATGCCGTGGCCATAGGCATTGGCCTTGACCACGGCCCACAGGCGCGCATCACCGGCGTGGCGGCGGGCGACGAGCAGATTGCTGGCCAGGGCATCGGGATGGAGGAGGGCTTCGATCGGGCGTGGCATGGCGAAAGATTGTGCCAGCCCCCCGCGACCTGAGGATTTCACCAGCGGTGCCCGCAGAAGCGCATGCTATAACCGCGCCGCACCGCATCGGCGCCCGTCGCCGGCCGGTCTGTCCCTGTTTTCCGTTCCCATTCCCACTTCCAACAGAGCCGTCTCAGCCGGATGAAAAAAGGCTTTCACACCATCATGTCGGCGCAGTTTTGCAGCTCGCTGGCAGACAACGCCTTGTTCGTCGCCGCGGTCGAACTGCTCCGGACCTCCGGCTCGCCCGAATGGCAGCGTGCCGCGCTGGTGCCGATGTTCGCGCTGTTCTATGTGATCCTGGCGCCGTTCGTGGGGGCGTTCGCCGATGCGGTGCCCAAGGGCCGGGTGATGTTCTTCTCGAACACCATCAAGGTCATCGGCTGCCTGATGATGCTGTTCGGCACACACCCGCTGGCGGCCTACGCCATCGTCGGCCTGGGGGCCGCAGCCTACTCGCCGGCCAAGTACGGCATCCTGACCGAACTCCTGCCGCCCTCCCAGCTGGTCAAGGCCAATGGCTGGATCGAGGGGCTGACGATCTCCTCGATCATCCTGGGCGTGCTGCTGGGCGGGCAACTGGTGGGGCCGCACATCGCGCCGCACCTGCTCGCCTTCGACTTTCCGCTGGTGGATCTGGGCGTCGATACGCCGCCCGAGGCCGCCATTTCGGCGCTGGTGTTTCTCTACATCATTGCGGCGGTGTTCAACCTCTACATCCCGCGCACCGATGCACCGCTGCAGCCGCTCTCCAGCGACCCGATGGCGCTGATCCGCGACTTCTCCGAGTGCAATTCGCGCCTGTGGAACGACCGGCTCGGCCAGATCTCGCTGGCCACGACCACGCTGTTCTGGGGCGTCTCCGGCAACCTGCGCTACATCGTGCTGGCCTGGGCGGCCGCTGCACTCGGCTATGGCACGACGCAGGCCTCGTCGCTGGTCGGCGTCGTGGCGGTCGGCACGGCGGTGGGCGCCGTGGCCGCTTCGATGCTGATGCGGCTGGAGCACGCCACGCGCGTCATGCCGCTGGGTGTGGCGATGGGCCTGCTGGTGGTGTTGATGAACTTCATCGACAACGTCTGGCTGGCAGCGCCGTTCCTGATCGTGCTGGGCGGGCTGGGTGGCTTCCTGGTGGTGCCGATGAATGCCCTGCTGCAGCACCGCGGCCACAACCTGATGGGCGCCGGCCGCTCGATCGCCGTGCAGAACTTCAACGAGCAGGCCTGCATCCTGGCGCTGGGGGCGTTCTACACCGGCATGACCCGCGGTGGACTGTCGGCCTTCGGTGCGATCACGATCTTCGGTCTGCTGGTGGCCGGCACCATGGAGCTGATCCGCCGCTGGTACCGTCGCAACACGGTCGTGTACCGCGACGAGGTCGATCGCCTGATGGCCATCGCCCGCAGCGACGGCGGGCACTGAGCCCGCTTCGACGCCGGATTCAGAGCGCCATCGGCGCCGTTGGCTGGAACACCCGGTCGAACGTCCGGTCGTGGCGCGCCAGCAGTTGCTCCAGTGCGTGGTCGTCCAGCGGCGTGGTCAGGCAGGCATCGCAATCAGCGAAGGTGGCGCGGATGCGCTCGATCGGCGCCAGCCGCTGGGTCAGCGCCACCACCACCGGCGCCATGCCAGCCAGGGTCGGATGGCGGCGGATGCGGCGGCAGGTCTGGAAGCCGGCCGAGCCCCCCTGGCCCACGCCGAGGAACACGAAGCCGAACACCAGCCGGCTGGTCAGCGCCACGGCCTCGTCGCTGGTACGTGTCAGCAGCACCCGGTAGCCGAAAGCCATCAGCCGCTCGCGCAGCAGCCGGCATTCGGCCGGGCTGTTGCTCACCACCAGCACTTGGTCGAGCCGCTGGTCGCCTTCGGCCAGCACGGAATTGCTGTAGCCGGCACTGGCGCGGAAGTCCTGCACGTCGTGGTCATTGAGCGCCTGTTGCCGAGTCAGCCCGCTCGGGCCGGTGGCGGCCAGCCGCAGCCGCGGGGCCAGCCCGGACTCGCGCAGCGCGCGGGCGGCGCGGCGGCTCTTGAGGTCATCGAGCGCACGGCGCAGCTGCAGCGCGTCGATCGGTCGGCTCAGGTGGGCACCTGCGGTCGGGGGTGTCTTCGAGCCACCGATGAACACCGTGTCGCGCACCCGACCTGCCCGCCCGACCGCCAGGACCGCGTCCGGCTGGTCCGCATCGGCCACCAGCCAGTCGCAGTCCGTGACCGACTCGCCCACCGTGTAGACCGGCACGGCGTCCACCAGGCGGAAGTAGCTCTCCAGTGTCTGGCGCTCGAACGCACTGAAGCCGACGATGGCAATTCGCTGGGCAACCGCACGCATGGGGAACTCCGGTCTGTCTGGTTGGGAACGGTCTGATTCTTCGAGACGCGCCCGGTAGCGTCAAGGCAGCCATCCCCCTCAATACGATGTGGTACCGACCACCCTTCGAGGTGGAATGCACGGCGTGCGGTGGCGATTTTTCCTGATCGCCCCCCGGCTTTCCGGGGTCGGGCCTCGGCGGATAATCGCAGACCCCCTCGCAGGAGCACTTTCCATGTTCGAACACGTCGATGCCTACGCTGGCGATCCCATC
>NZ_JBFPGY010000123.1:0-3297 GCF_041083715.1 Sphaerotilus sp. | reverse complement strand
CGCCGACAGGAAGCCACCAGCGACGTCGAGGCGCTGATCAAGGACCTGTCCGAGCTGAAGGTCGGCGACCCGGTGGTGCACGCCAACCACGGCATCGGCCGCTACCAGGGCCTGATCGGCATCGACCTCGGCGACGGGCCGACCGAGTTCCTGCACCTCGAATACGCCGACAAGGCGACGCTGTACGTGCCGGTGTCGCAGCTCCACCTGATCAGCCGCTACACCGGCGTCAGCGCGGACGAGGCGCCGCTGCACAAGCTCGGCTCCGGCCAGTGGGAAAAGGCCAAGCGCAAGGCCGCCGAGCAGGTGCGCGACGCCGCAGCCGAACTGCTCAACCTCTACGCCCGCCGCGCCGCGCGCGAAGGCCACCCCTTCCGCTATTCGGCACAGGACTACGAGGCCTTCGCCGCCAGCTTCGGCTTCGAGGAAACCGCCGACCAGAACGCCGCCATCCACGCCGTCATCCAGGACATGATCAGCCCGCGGCCCATGGACCGGCTGGTCTGCGGCGACGTGGGTTTCGGCAAGACCGAGGTGGCGTTGCGGGCCGCGTTCGTCGCGGTCACGGGCGGCAAGCAGGTCGCGCTGCTCGCGCCGACCACGCTGCTGGCCGAGCAGCACCACCAGACGCTGGTCGACCGCTTCGCGCAGTGGCCGGTGAAGATCGCCGAGATGAGCCGCTTCCGCTCGCCCAAGGAGGTCAAGGCGGCCATGGAAGGGCTGGCCAACGGCACCGTGGACATCGTCGTCGGCACGCACAAGCTGCTCAGCCCGGACACGAAGTTCAAGAACCTCGGCCTGCTGATCATCGACGAGGAACACCGTTTCGGCGTGCGCCACAAGGAGCAGATGAAGGCGATGCGCGCCGAGGTCGATGTGCTCACGCTGACCGCCACGCCGATTCCACGCACGCTGGGCATGGCGCTCGAAGGCCTGCGCGACCTGTCGGTGATCGCCACGGCGCCACAGCGGCGGCTGGCGATCAAGACCTTCGTGCGCAACGAGAGCAAGGGCACGATCCGCGAAGCCGTGCTGCGCGAGTTCCAGCGCGGCGGGCAGGTCTACTTCCTGCACAACGAGGTCGACACGATCGAGAACCGGCGCCAGTCGCTGCAGGAGCTGATCCCCGAAGCCCGCATCGGCGTCGCCCATGGCCAGATGCCCGAGCGCGAGCTGGAGCGGGTGATGCGCGACTTCGTGGCCCAGCGCCACAACGTGCTGCTGTGCTCGACCATCATCGAGACCGGCATCGACGTGCCGACCGCCAACACCATCCTCATGGCGCGCGCCGACAAGTTCGGCCTGGCCCAGCTGCACCAGCTGCGCGGGCGCGTCGGCCGCAGCCACCACCAGGCCTATGCCTACCTGCTGGTGCCCGACATCGACAGCCTCACCAAGCAGGCCCAGCAGCGGCTGGACGCGATCCAGAGCATGGAGGAACTCGGCTCGGGTTTCTACCTCGCCATGCACGACCTGGAGATCCGCGGCGCAGGCGAGGTGCTGGGCGACAACCAGAGCGGCAACATGATGGAGGTCGGCTTCCAGCTCTACAACGAGATGCTGTCGGAAGCGGTGCGCGCCCTCAAGGCAGGCAAGGAGCCGGACCTGCTTTCGCCGACCGGCTTCTTCGGTGCGACCACCGACGTCAACCTGCACGCGCCGGCGCTGCTGCCCGACGCCTACTGCCCGGACGTGCAGGTGCGCCTGAACCTCTACAAGCGGCTCGCCACCACGGACAAGCCGGACAAGATCGACACGATGCTGGAAGAGTGTGTCGACCGCTTCGGCAAGCTGCCGGCACAAGGGCAGGCGCTGTTCGACCTGCACCGCCTGCGCGTGCAGGCCAAGCCCTACGGCGTGACCAAGATCGACGCGGGGCCGGCGGTCATCAACATCCATTTCCGCCCGAACCCGCCGATCGAGCCGATGCGCATCATCGAGCTGGTGCAGAAGAACCGGAACGTGAAGCTCGCCGGCAACGACAAGCTGCGCATCGAACGCGCTTACCCGGACGCGAAGGACCGGGCGCAGTACGTGCGTGATGTGCTGCGGGCACTGGGAACGCCGTTGGCCCAGTGAGCGAAGCCAGCGAGCGGGTAGGATCGCGGGCTTTCTCGAACCCCTCTTTTTTCTGTACCTGCTGCGATGTCTGCTTCTCCCCGTGAACTTGCCCCCGGCCTGGTGATCCAGGGTTTCGAGCCTCCGCTGCACCTGCGTGATTTCAAGCTCATCGCCTTCGACATGGACTCGACGCTGATCAACATCGAGTGCGTCGACGAGATCGCCGACGCCGCGGGACGCAAGGCCGAGGTCGCGGCCATCACCGCCGCCGCAATGCGCGGCGAGATCACCGACTACAAGGACAGCCTGCGCCGCCGGGTCGCCCTGCTGGCCGGGGTGCCGGCCAGCGCGCTGGAGGAGGTCTACACCCAGCGCCTGCAGCTCAACCCGGGCGCCGAGGCGCTGGTCGACACCTGCCGCGCCGCAGGCCTGAAGACGCTGCTGGTCTCGGGTGGTTTCACCTTCTTCGCGGACCGGGTGGCCGCCCGCCTGCAGCTCGACGAGGCCCGCAGCAACCGGCTGGAGATCGTCAACGGCCACCTGACGGGCCGCATGGTCGACCAGGACTGGGGCGACATCTGCGACGGCGAGGAAAAACGCCGCACGCTGCTGGCCACCTGCGCACGCATGGGCATCGCCCCGTCGCAGGCCATCGCCATGGGCGACGGGGCCAACGACCTGCCGATGATGGGCGTCGCAGGCCTGTCCGTGGCGCACCACGCCAAACCCGCCGTGCGCGCCCAGGCCATGGTCGCCATCGATGAAGGGGGCCTGGACCGGCTGCTCGACGTCTTCAGGGACCGCTGAGCACCATCTGGGTCCGGATCTCGTCGCTCCAGTCCTCGAAATCGGACTCGCTCATGCCCAGCGCAGCCAGGGCCTGGGCACCGCCGCGCTGCCACTCGCCATGGCGGTTGCGGCCACGGTGGAGCTGGATCATGCGCTCGGCCACCAGCGCCAGCGCGATCAGCAGGCTGGACGGCCGGCGGCGGTGTTCCGCGCCGAGCACCCGGTAGTCGTGGTGCAGGCAGACCGCTTCGACGATGTCCTCACCAACCCCCCAGGTCCGCGCCAGTGCGGCACCGACGACCGCATGGTCGGTGCCATGGCGGGCACGCTCGATCTCGGTGAAGGCACGGAAGCCCAGATTGGCTTCGGCCAGCGTGGCCCGGTAGCTCGGTGATTCGAAGCGCTGCAGCAGCACGGGAATCCCGACGTCGCAGAACAGACCGAAGG
>NZ_JBFPGY010000122.1:0-3298 GCF_041083715.1 Sphaerotilus sp. | reverse complement strand
CGCCATCGCTACTTCGGCCCCTACCCGAGCGCCTGGGCGGTGAAGGAGGGCATCCAGCTGATGCAGAAGGTGTTCCTGCTGCGCACCTGCGAGGACACGGTGTTCAACAACCGCACGCGGCCCTGCCTGCTGCACCAGATCCACCGCTGCTCGGCACCGTGTGTCGACCTGATCAGCCGCGAGGACTACGCCGCGGATGTGCGCAACGCGGTGCGCTTCCTGAGCGGGCAGACGCAGGAAGTGCTCGACGGCCTGCAGGCGCAGATGATGGCCTGCGCCGAGGCGTTCGATTACGAGAAGGCGGCCGAGCTGCGCGACCAGATCGCCACGCTGTCCAAGGTGCTGCAGCAGCAGTCCGTGTTCACGCAGGAAGACCGTGACACGGACATCCTGGCCGTGAAGGTGCAGGGCGGTCGGGCCTGCGTCAACCTGGCGATGGTGCGTGGCGGGCGGCACCTGGGCGACCGGGCCTACTTTCCAGCGCACGTCGAGGATGCGGTCGCCGTGGATGTCGGCGACGAGGCCCAGGAGGCCACCGAGGCGACGGAGGGCGACGACAGCGCCGAGGCCGTCCGCCCGGTCGAGGCCCGCGTGCTCGAAGCCTTCATCGCGCAGCACTACCTCGGCGCCGACTGCCCGCCGATCCTCGTGACCAGCCACCCGGTGGACCGCGGCCTGGTCGCGATGCTCACCGACCCCCAGGGCCACAAGGTCAGCGCGCAGCACCAGCCACGCGAGAACCGCCGCGCCTGGCTCGACATGGCGGTCAAGGGCGCCGAGCTGGCGCTGGCGCGGCTGCTGTCCGAGGAAGGCTCGCAGCAGGCGCGCACGCGGGCACTGGTCGAGGCGCTGGATCTGGCACCCGAAGGCATGGACAGCGGGCTGGACGGCCTGCGCATCGAGTGCTTCGACATCAGCCACACGGCGGGCGAGGCGACGCAGGCCTCGTGCGTGGTCTTCGAGGGCCACAAGATGCAGCCCGGCCAGTACCGCCGCTACAACATCACCGGCATCACCGGCGGCGACGACTATGCCGCGATGCGCCAGGTGCTCACGCGCCGCTACGCCAAGCTCGTCGATGCGGTGCAGCAGGGCACGGGCCGGTTGCCGGACCTGGTGCTGGTCGATGGCGGGCGCGGGCAGATCAGCGTGGCGCGCGAGGTGTTCACCACGCTGGGGCTGAACCTGTCGCTGCTGGTCGGTGTGGAAAAGGGCGAGGGCCGCAAGGTCGGGCTGGAGGAGCTGGTCTTCGCCGACGGGCGCGAGAAAGTGTGGCTCGGCCACGACTCGGCCGCGCTGATGCTGGTGGCGCAGATCCGCGACGAGGCGCACCGCTTCGCCATCACCGGCATGCGGGCGAAACGGGCGTCGGTCCGCACCGGCGGCAGCCGGCTGGAAGACATCGCCGGGGTCGGCCCGAAGAAACGCGCGCGGCTTCTGCAGCGATTCGGTGGCGTGCGGGGTGTGGCGGCAGCGTCGGTCGAGGATCTGGCCGGCGTCGAAGGCATCTCGCCGGAGCTGGCCGAAGAGATCTACCGGGCCTTGCGCTGAGGGCCGCGTCCGAGGCTGAAAACCCGTCGTTTCGTTACACCATGCACAATGCGTGCATGTTCTGGACCCTTCCAACGCTGCTCACCTGGGCGCGCATCGTCGCCATTCCGCTGATCGTCGGCATCTACGAGTTGCCGATCGACATGCCGACGCGCAACCTGATGGCGACCGTGCTCTTCGTCGTCGTGGCGCTGACCGACTGGCTCGACGGCTGGCTGGCCCGCAAGCTGAACCAGACCTCGTCCTTCGGCGCCTTCCTCGACCCGGTGGCGGACAAGTTCCTGGTGTGCGCGGCGCTGCTCATCCTGCTGCAGCTCGACCGGGTGAGCGCCATGGTGGCGCTGGTCATCATCGGCCGCGAGATCGCCATCTCGGCGCTGCGCGAGTGGATGGCGCAGATCGGCGCCTCGCGCAGCGTGGCGGTCCACATGATCGGCAAGCTCAAGACGACGGCGCAGATGGTGGCGATTCCCTTCCTGCTCTACGACGGCCGGCTCTTCGGCGTGGTGCCGACGCGGCTGTGGGGCACGGTGCTGATCCTGATCGCTGCGGTGCTGACCATCTGGTCGATGGTGTACTACCTGCAGAAGGCGTTGCCCGAGATCCGCGCCAAGGCGCGCTGAATCCGCGCGCTGGCACCTCTTCTAGAATCCGCTTCCTTCCAAACAGGCATCAGGGGCTTCGCGTGAACAAGACCGAACTGATCGAGCACATTGCGCTGCAGGCCGACATCTCCAAGGCGGCGGCGGCGCGGGCGGTCGATGCCATGATCTCCGGCGTGTCCCAGTCGCTGAAGAAGGGCGAGCCGGTGGCACTGGTCGGGTTCGGCACCTTCGTGGTGTCCAGCCGCGCCGCCCGCGAGGGCCGCAACCCGCGCACAGGGGCGCCAGTCCACATCCGCGCGGCGCGCATTCCGCGGTTTCGGCCGGGCAAGGTGTTGCTCGACGCGCTGAGCTGATACAGTCATGGTCTTGCCGGACGGCACCTGGGTGCTTAGCTCAGTTGGTAGAGCGGCGCCCTTACAAGGCGTAGGTCGGGGGTTCGAGCCCCTCAGCACCCACCACACGGGATGTCCGTTTCCAGGCAAGCCGCGATCTTTTCTCTTCAAAGGCGAACCCCGGTTCGCCTTTGTCGTGTCTGGCGCTGCTGCTTGCAGTGCTCCCTAGGAAGCTCAGATGTTCGATTTTTTCCGTCGCCATACCCGCGTCCTGCAGTTCCTGCTCCTGCTGCTGATCGTGCCGTCCTTCGTGGTGTTCGGCATCCAGGGTTATGACAAGTTCTCGCAGGGCAAGGACGAGGTCGCCAAGGTCGATGGCCAGGGCATCACCCGGGGCGAATGGGACCAGGCGCACCGTGCCCAGGTGGAGCGCCTGCGTGCGCAGATGCCCAATGTGGATGTCAAGCAGTTCGACACGCCCGTGGTCCGCCAGCGTGTGCTGGACGATCTGGTGCGCCAGCGCGTGCTGTTCGCGGCCTCGCGGGATCTGCATCTGGTCCCGACCGACGAGCGCCTGAAGCGCCTGTTCGAGACCGATCCGCAGTTCGCCAACTTCCGCAACGCCGACGGCACGGTCCGCAAGGAACTGCTGGCCGCGCAGGGCATGAACTCGCAGCAGTTCGCGGCCCGCCTGAGCCAGGACATGGCCCTCAACCAGGTCCTGATGGGTGTGGGCGGCACGGCGCTGGCGCCGAACGCCGTGGCCCGCGCGGCCGTGGATGCGTTCTACCAGCGCCGCGACGTGCGCGT
>NZ_JBFPGY010000121.1:0-10877 GCF_041083715.1 Sphaerotilus sp. | reverse complement strand
GGCGTCGAGATCTTCGTGCGCGCCGGCAAGCGGCTCACTGGGCTGACGCCGCCGGGCGAGGTCGTGCTGCCGATCGTCGAGCGGCTGCTGATCGAGGCGGACAACCTCAGGCGCGCCGGTGCCGACTTCGCCGCGCAGGACCGCGGCACGCTCACCATCGCCGCCACGCACTCGCAGGCGCGCTATGCCCTGCCGCCCGCCGTGCGCGATTTCCGTGCGACGCACCCGGACGTGGTGCTGCAACTCCACCAGGGCTCGCCGCGCCAGGTCGCGCAGATGCTGCTCGACGGCGAGGCCGACATCGGCATCGCCACCGAGGCGCTGGCGGGCTACGAGGACCTGGTGGCGCTGCCCTGTTATAGCTGGTCGCACGCGGTCGTCGTGCCGCGTGGCCACGCGCTGGCGCAGGAGGCCGACCGCGGCGTGGTGCTGACGCTGCCGCGGCTGGCCGAGTTCCCGCTGATCACGTACGAGGGTGGCTACACCGGCCGCAGCCACATCGACGAGGCGTTTGCGCGCCACGTGCTGGCGCCGAACGTGGTGCTGGCCGCGATGGACGCGGACGTGATCAAGACGTATGTCGAGCTGGGCATGGGCGTCGGGCTGGTGGCGTCGATCGCGTATGACGAGGCGCGCGATGCCGGTCTGCGCGCCATCGATGCGCGGCACCTGTTCGCCACCAACATGACCCGGCTGGCGCTGCGCCGCGGGGCCTACCTGCGGCGCTATGCCTACGCATTCATCCGCTGCTTCGCGCCGCCGCTGACGCCCGAACTGATCGGGCAGGCGATGGCGAGTTCGGAGGGGAGTCGGTTCGAGATCTGAGCCGGTCCCTCAGATCGCCGCCGCCGGATCGTCTGCCGTCTCCTGAAACCGCGTGATCCGCCGCGGCCTCAGATGCGCGGCACTCCCCGGCCGCAGCCCGAGGCGCCCGCGCAGCGCGGTCCACGCCTCGCGCGACAGCTCCACATCCACCAGCGACTCGTCGTCATTGCGGCGGAACTCCAGCCGCGTGTTCGGCCCCACCGTCAGCACATGCGCCAGCGTCACCGCCCAGGTGTCCGGCCCTGCGGTCGTGACGATGTCGATCTCGTGCGGGCGCACGTAGGTCACGTCCTTGGCCCCGTCGGCGGAGGCCGGCTGCCCCGGTGCATGGTCGCGCCGACCGTGGAACAGGTTCACATCGCCCAGGAACTGCAGCACGAACGGCGTTGCCGGCCGGTCGTAGACCTCGTCGGGCGTGCCGACTTGCTCGATGCGGCCCTCGTTCATCACGACGATGCGGTCGGAGACTTCCATCGCCTCCTCCTGGTCGTGGGTGACGAAGACGCTGGTGACGTGCATCTCGTCGTGCAGCCGGCGCAGCCAGCGGCGCAGCTCCTTGCGCACCTTGGCGTCCAGCGCGCCGAACGGCTCGTCCAGCAGTAGCACACCCGGCTCCACCGCCAGCGCCCGCGCCAGCGCGATCCGCTGCCGCTGGCCGCCCGAGAGCTGGTGTGGGTAGCGGTCGGAGATCCAGTCGAGCTGCACCAGCTTGAGCAGGTCGGTCACCTTGGTCCGGATCTCCGCCTCGCTCGGCCGCGTCGCCTTGGGCCGCACACGCAGGCCGAACGCGACGTTCTCGAAGATCGTCATCTGGGGGAACAGCGCGTAGTGCTGGAAGACGAAGCCGACCTGCCGATCCCGCACGTCGGCCCGCGTGGCGTCCTCGCCGTGGAACAGCACCTGGCCCGAGTCCGGCACCTCCAGCCCCGCGATCATGCGCAGCAGCGTCGTCTTGCCCGAGCCCGATGGCCCCAGCAGCGCCACCAGCTCGCCCGACCCGATCGTCAGGTTGAGGTTGTCACAGACGGTCAGCCGACCGAAACGCTTGTTCAGATCCTTGACTTCGATGCTCATGCTGGGGTGCCCCCGTTGGGGGTTTTGTTGTCTTGGCGGGCGCTGCTGAGCTGCGCCTTCACACGTTGTTCGACCAGGTACTTCAGGCCCAGCGTCACCAGCGCGAGGCTGGCCAGCAGCGAGGCCACCGCGAACGCCGCGGCGAACTGGTACTCGTTGTAGAGAATCTCGATGTGCAGCGGCATCGTGTTGGTCTGCCCGCGGATGTGGCCCGACACCACCGACACCGCGCCGAACTCGCCCATCGCCCGCGCATTGCACAGGATCACGCCGTACAGCAGCGCCCACTTCAGGTTCGGCATCGTCACGCGCCAGAACATCTGCCAGCCCGACGCGCCCAGCACCGTGGCGGCTTCCTCCTGCTCGCGGCCCTGCGCCTGCATCAGCGGGACCAGCTCGCGCGCCACGAACGGGAAGGTCACGAACACGGTGGCCAGCACGATGCCCGGCACGGCGAAGATCACCTTCAGGTCGTGGTCGCGCAGCCATTCGCCCGTCCAGCCCTGCAGCCCGAACACCAGCACGTAGATCAGCCCCGACACCACCGGGCTGACCGAGAACGGCAGGTCGATCAGCGTCAGCAGCACGCTCTTGCCGTGGAACTCGAACTTGGCGATGCACCAGGCGGCCGACACGCCGAACACCACGTTCAGCGGCACCGAGATGCCGGCGGCGATCAGCGTGAGCTTGATGGCCGAGAGCGCGTCGTCATCGGTGACGGCCGCGGCGTAGACACCCCAGCCCTTCTTGAACGCCTCGATGAAGACGGTCGCCAGCGGGATGAACAGGAACAGCGTCAGGAAGACGAGCGCCAGCCCGATCAGCACCCGGCGCACCCAGGGCGGCTCGGCGGTGGCGTTGCGCAACTCGGCGCTGGAAGACATGCGGGGTCCGCTCATGGCGATGGCCTCCTCATTGGCCTTGACGCTTGCGCGTCCAGGCCTGCAGCAGGTTGATGACCAGCAGCATCACGAAGCTCAGCATCAGCATCACCACCGCGATGGCGGTCGCGCCCGCCACGTCGTACTGCTCCAGCTTGCTGATGATCATCAGCGGCGTGATCTCGCTGACCATCGGGAGGTTGCCGGCGATGAAGATCACCGAGCCGTACTCGCCCAGCGCCCGGGCGAAGGCCAGCGCGAAGCCGGTCAGCAGCGCCGGCGCGAGGATCGGCAGGATCACCAGCCGGAAGGTCTGCCAGCGGTTGGCGCCGAGCGTGGCCGAGGCTTCCTCGAACTCCTGCGACAGGTCTTCCAGCACCGGCTGCAGCGTGCGCACGACAAACGGCAGCCCGATGAACAGCAGCGCCACGAACACGCCCAGCGGGGTGAAGCTGACCTTGAAGGGCAGGTGGCGGCCGATCCAGCCGTTCTCGGCGTAGAGCGCGGTCAGCGTGATGCCGGCCACCGCCGTTGGCAGCGCGAACGGCAGGTCCACCAGCGCATCCACCAGCCGCTTGCCCGGAAAGTCATAGCGCACCAGCACCCACGCGATGACCAGACCGAAGATGGCGTTGAGGGTCGCGGCGGCCAACGACGCGCTGAAGGTCAGCCGGTACGAGGCGAGCACGCGGGGCGACATGACGGCGTCCCAGAACGCGGGGAAGGTCATCGTGGCCGTCTTCATGAACGCCGCGGACAGCGGCAGCAGCACGATCAGGCTGAGGTACAGCAGCGTGAAACCCAGCGCGAGGTCGAAGCCGGGCAGCACGCTGTGGCGGCGCAGCAGCGCCCGGGACAGCGGCAACATGGAGAGCGGTTCCCGGGCGTCAGCGCTTCGTGAACACCTGGTCGAAGGTGCCGCCATCGCTGAAATGAACCTTCTGCGCCTCGCGCCAGCTCCCGAACACGTCGTCGAGGCGGAACAGCGCTGTCTTCGGGAACTGCGCCGCGTACTTTGCCGCCGCCTTCGGGTCGATCGGGCGGTAGTAGTTCTGGCCGGCGATGTCCTGGCCTTCCGGTGAGTACAGGTACTCCAGATAGGCCTGCGCCACGGCGCGCGTGCCCTTCTTGTCCACCACCTTGTCCACGACAGCCACCGGTGGCTCGGCCAGGATCGACAGCGGCGGCGCGACGATCTCGAACTTGTCGGGGCCGAGTTCCTTGATCGCCAGCAGTGCCTCGTTTTCCCAGGCCAGCAGCACGTCGCCGATGCCGCGCTCGACGAAGGTCACGGTCGAGCCGCGTGCGCCGGTGTCGAGCACGGGCACGTTGGCGTAGATCTTCTGCACGAACTCCTGCGCCTTGGCGTCGGAGCCGAACTTCTTCTTGGCATGGCCCCAGGCCGCCAGGTAGTTCCAGCGTGCGCCGCCCGAGGTCTTCGGGTTCGGCGTGATGACGGCGACGCCGGGCTTGACGAGGTCGTCCCAGTCCTTGATCGCCTTCGGGTTGCCCTTGCGCACGAGGAACACGATGGTGGAGGTGTAGGGCGCGCTGTTGTGCGGCAGGCGCTTCTGCCAGTCGCGCGGCAGCAGCCTGGCCTGGTCGCTCAGCTCGTCGATGTCGTAAGCGAGTGCCAGCGTGACCACGTCGGCTTCCAGCCCGTCGATGACCGAGCGGGCCTGTTTGCCCGAGCCGCCATGCGAGGCCTTGACGGTCACGTTGTCGCCGGTCTTGCCCTTGTAGTAGATGGCGAAGGCCTTGTTGTAGTCCTGGTACAGCTCGCGCGTCGGGTCGTAAGAGACGTTGAGCAGCGTGATGTCCTTGGCATGCGCCAGCGGGGCGCCGAGGGCGAGGGCGAGTGCGGCAGCGATCAGGGTCTGGCGGCGTAGCATCGGGCGGTTCCGTTCAAGCTGGAAGGATGCGTGGATGCTAGGCAGCCCACCTCCGGCAGAGAACGAATCAATCCGATGATCGATAGTCGAAAAACGATGCTACCCACCCGAATCCGAACCACGCTGGCGACTGTGCTGGCGCTGTCGTGCCTGTCGGCCGCGCAGGCCGCCGCTCCGACCGACGATCCCCAGGGCATGACCACCCGCGTGGCCGCCTGCACCGCCTGCCACGGCAAGCAGGGCCGTGCCACCCCCGATGGCTATTTCCCCCGCATCGCCGGCAAGCCCGCAGGCTACCTCTACCACCAGCTCGTCAACTTCCGCGACGGCCGCCGCCAGTACCGGCCGATGACGCACCTGCTCGACCACCTGAGCGACGACTACCTGCGCGAGATCGCCGAACACTTTGCATCGCTGGAGGTGCCCTACCCGCCGCCGGCCACGCCGGGGCTGGCCGCAACGGTGCTGGCGCAGGGCAAGGCGCTGGTGCTGAAGGGCGATGCGGCGCGGGAGGTGCCGGCCTGTGTCCGCTGCCATGGTGACGCGATGACCGGCGTGGCGCCGGCCATTCCCGGCCTGCTTGGACTGCCGCGCGACTATCTGAATTCGCAGCTCGGTGCCTGGAAGACCGGCCAGCGCCATGCCGCTGCGCCCGACTGCATGGCGAAGATCACGGCCAGGCTCACATCCACCGACATCACGGCGGTTGCCGCGTGGCTCGCTGCGCAGCCGGTGCCTGTGCCGTCGAAGGCGGTCGAGCGTTCGGCGCTGGCGCAGCCGCTGCCGATGGATTGCGGGGGTGTGCAATGAAGCGTGTCCTCGCCTGGGGCCTGGGTGGTCTGCTCGGCGTGCTCGCGCTGGGTGGGGTGGCGGTCGCGTGGCTGGATTCGGCCGACGCGCCGCCTTCCGCCAACCCGCGTCCGGTCGCCACCGACGCCGCGACGATCGAGCGGGGCCGCTACCTCGCGCAGGCCGGCAACTGCGTGGCCTGCCACACCCGCCGCGGTGAGCCGCCCTTTGCCGGTGGCGAGGCGCTGGTCACGCCCTTCGGTACTGTCTACGGCGGCAACCTCACGTCGCACGCCAGCACCGGCCTCGGCGCCTGGAGCACCGACGATTTCTGGCGCGCGCTGCACCACGGCCGCTCGCGCGACGGGCGCATGCTGACCCCTGCCTTCCCGTACCCGCACTTCACGCAGGTCGCGCGCGAGGACAGCGACGCACTGTTCGCCTTCCTGCGCAGTGTGCCCGCCGTGGACCGGCCGAGCACGCCGAACGCGCTGGCCTTCCCCTACAACACCCAGCTCGCGCTGAAGGTCTGGCGGGCGCTGTACTTCCGCCCGGCGGTCTTCACGCCCGAGCCGGCGAAGTCCGCCGAATGGAACCGCGGTGCCTACCTCGTCCATGGCCTGGGCCATTGCGCCGCCTGCCACGGCGCGCGCAACGCGATGGGCGCGACGATCGCCGGCCGCGAATTCGACGGTGCGCCGATCCCGGGGCAGGGCTGGTACGCCCCGGCGCTGACGCTCGCCGCCGAGGGCAGCGTCGCCGCGTGGCCAGTGTCGGACGTGGTGGGCCTGCTGCGTGACGGCGTGACGCCGGACGGGAGGGCGGTCGTGACCGGTCCGATGGCCGAGGTCGTCGCCCGCAGCACGCAGCATCTGAGCCTGGCCGACGCACAGGCGATGGCGGTGTTCCTGCGCGACCTGCCGGTGCGCCCGGCCGCCGAACCACCGCGGGTGCGGCCGGCCGACGCCCGCACGCTCGACCGCGGCGCCAGGCTCTACGGTGACCACTGCGCCACCTGCCACGGCGAGCGCGGCGAGGGCCGGCCCGGTGCCTTTCCCGCGCTGGCCGGCAACCGCGCGGTGACGATGATCGACCCGACCAACCTCGTGCGCGTGATCCTGCAGGGCGGTTACGGCCCGTCCACCGCCGGCCGGCCGCGCCCGCATGGCATGCCACCCTTCGGCCACGTCCTCGACGACGCCGACATCGCCGCCATCACCACCCATGTGCGCAGCGCCTGGGGCAACACCGGAACGCCGGTGAACCAGGTGCAGGTGGTGCAGTTGCGTGAAGGGCGTGATTGAATGCCGTGAAGAGGGGCCTGTCCGCGGGATGCCTGAAATTGAGGCATCTCAAGGAAAATCATGGCAGAACAATGACTTGCGAACACTCCGCACCGCTTGTGAACAACGTTATCCACAGGCGACGGGGATAACCGGAGCCAACCATGGCTGTCAGCGTTTTCGACCTGTTCAAGATCGGCATCGGGCCGTCCAGCTCCCACACCGTCGGGCCGATGCGGGCGGCGCGGCTGTTCACGCAGGGGCTGCTGCACGCGGATCTGCTGGACCGCGCGGCCCGCGTCCAGGTCGATCTCTACGGCTCGCTGGGTGCCACGGGCAAAGGGCACGGCAGCGACACCGCGGTGCTGCTGGGCCTCGGTGGGCACGAGCCGGACACGGTGGACGTGGACCTGATCCCGGTGCTGCTGGACGACCTGCGCCAGCGCCGACGCGTGCTGCTCGATGGCACGCATCCCATCGGGCTGGACGAGGCCCGTGACGTGGTGTTCCACCGCCGCGAGACCCTGCCGCTGCACGCCAACGGCATGCGCTTCTCGGCCTTCGACGCGGCCGGTGCGGTGCTCGCCGAGCGGGTGTACTACTCGGTGGGCGGCGGCTTCGTCATCAGCGAGCAGGTCGCCGCGGACGGCCAGCGCCAGAAGGTGATCGCGCCCGACACCAGCGTGCTGCCGCTGCCCTTCCACAGTGGTGCGGACCTGCTGGCGCTGACGCAAGCGCACGGCTGCTCGATCGCCGAGGTGATGCGCCGCAACGAGCGCCACTGGCGCACTGACGCCGAGACTGGCGCCGGTTTGCTGCGCATCTGGGCAGTGATGCAAGCCTGCGTGGAGCGGGGCTGCCGCACCGAGGGCACGCTGCCGGGCGGCTTCAAGGTCCGGCGGCGTGCGGCGGCGCTGTCGCGTGCGCTGACGGCGCTGGATGCACAGGGTGCCAAGGCGTCCGACCCGCTGGTCGTGCTCGACTGGGTGAACCTGTACGCACTGGCGGTGAACGAGGAGAACGCGGCCGGCGGGCGGGTCGTCACGGCGCCGACCAATGGTGCGGCCGGGATCATCCCTGCGGCTCTGCACTACTACACCCGCTTCGTGCCGGGCGCGGACGAGCGCGGGGTCATCGACTTCCTGCTGACCGCCGCGGCGATCGGCCTGCTCTACAAGGAAAACGCCAGCATCAGCGGCGCCGAGGTGGGCTGCCAGGGCGAGGTGGGCGTGGCGTGCTCGATGGCGGCGGCGGGGCTGTGCGCGGTGATGGGCGGCACACCGGCCCAGGTCGAGAACGCCGCCGAGATCGGCATGGAGCACCACCTGGGCCTGACCTGCGACCCGGTGGGCGGGCTGGTGCAGATCCCCTGCATCGAGCGCAACGCCATCGCCTCGGTCAAGGCGATCAACGCCGCGCGCATGGCCCTCTACGGCGACGGTACCCACCACGTCAGCCTCGACCAGGTCATCAAGACCATGCGCGAGACCGGGGCCGACATGCACACCAAGTACAAGGAGACCGCCCGCGGGGGGCTGGCGGTCAACATCGTGGCCTGCTGAGGCCGTGGCGCTGCCCCGGCTTCAGTCGGCCAGCACGACGCCGGCTTCCGGCAGATGCACCTGGTTGTCGGTGCTGAACTGGTAGTCCTGGAACACATGCTCGGCCGTGAGCAGCTGGTAGCGGCCATCGGCGTGGCGGTGCGTCGTGTCCTTCAGGCGCCACGTCAGCTGGCCACAGGTCCAGATGTCGAAGTTGCGCATCTGCGTGCACAGGCAGGTCTTGTCCATCACCGAGATGCGCTTGACGCCCGGATGCGCCGCCACTTCGCGGTTGTAGGCGGTGATGTAGGCGCACTTGCCGTTCGCGTCCAGCAGGTAGCCGTAGGCTTCGCAGTTCGGGCGGATGCCGTCGCCGATGCCCGGGCTCGACTTGATCATGCGCATCGGATAGCCGGTCGGCGAGATCTGGTTGACCTCGATGTCGTCCTCGTCGGCCTTGAAGTATTCCTGCTTCACGTCGTCGGGCAGGCCGCATTCCTTGGTCACGGTGAACCGCGTCGCCACCTGCACGCCGGCCGCGCCCATCTCCATGAACCGCACCGCGTCGCTGCCGGTGAAGATGCCGCCGGCGGGCAGCACGGGGATGTCGAGCTGCTCGGCCTTCATCCAGGTCAGGATCTCGGCGACGATGGTGGCCAGGTCGTACTCGGCCCAGTCCATGCCGAAGCCGAGGTGGCCGCCCGCCAGCGGGCCTTCGACGACGATGTAGTCGGGCAGGCGGTTCAGGCGGGCGTTCTTCTTGAGGAACAACTGCAGCGCGCGCAGCGACGACACGATGATGCCGAGCTTGACGTCGCGGAAGCGCGGGTGGTCCTCGATCAGCGCGAAGGAGCCCAGGTGCAGGCCGGCGGCGAGCGTGATGCCGTCGATGCCGGCGTCCATCGCGGAGGCCATGCGCACCTTCAGCGTCTCCTTCGGCGCGTTCATCGTCAGCTTTTCCATGCAGTTGATGAACACCAAACCGCTGCCCTGCTTGCGGGTCATGGTGCTCTCGACGTGCAGGCGCGTGGCTTCTGCGAGGTGGCCGAGGTCGAACTTGACGGCCGACTTGTCGGCGGACTCGACGTTGAGCTTGTACATCGCCTGCTTGGCCTTGACGTACTTGGTCTTGTAGCGGCGGTCGGTGACCGTCTTGATCATCGCGTCGGAGATGTGGCCGACCCCGCCCAGGCGCGCCGCCTCCAGCGCCAGGTCGGAGGAGGAAATGTCCACGCCCATGCCGCCGACCATGATGGGCACCAGCTCGTGGCGGCCCATCTGCATGCGGAAGTCGTCCAATCGTTTCATCGCGTATGTCCTCGGGGCGCACCCCTGTAGTTCCCAAGCCTCTTTGTCAGGCGCAGCTTGTTCGTGCTGTGTGACTGTGCCACGCCGTGTGCACGGCACGTATTGTCAGGGACTTGCCGCCTCCGTCTGGTGCATCCGGCGTCTGGGGTCTGATTAAGCCCACAGCGACAGCAAGGGTTAATTAGATTGCCTGATCAATGATTGATTGAGCAATAAAATCGGACCCCATGAACACGACCGACCCTGCTGTGGCGCCACTCCCGCCGATCTACACCGCCGACACCTACCGGCCCGAGCGCAGCCTGGGCCTGCTGATGCGCCAGGTGCTGACCTCGATCCTGCAGGAGGCCGACCGCCGGCTGGGCGAGCTGGACCTGACCCACGCGCAGTGGCTGCCGTTGTTCCACCTGCTGTGCCGGCCCGAGGACACGACGGCGGTGACGCTGGCGCGTGATCTGCAGGTCGATCCGGCCGGCGTGACCCGCGTGCTCGACCGGCTCGAAGCCAAGCAGCTCGTGCGGCGCGAGCGCTCCTGCACCGACCGGCGCGTGGTGAATCTGGCGCTGACCGATGCCGGCCGTGTGGTGGCCGAGCAGGTGCCGCCGGTGCTGACGGCGGTGCTCAACCAGCATCTGCAAGGCTTCTCGTCCGAGGAGTTCGAGCAGCTCATGGGGCTGCTGCGCCGTCTGCTGGCCAATGGTGAAGCGATGCGTGCGCCCGTGGCGGCTGCGCGCGAGGAGGGTGCGGCATGAACCGCCTGAACACGATGACCCCCGTCGTCGGCGCGCTGGCGCTGGTGGCAGCGCTGGTGATGACCGGGTGCGCCAGCCCCGGGGCGCCGATTCCCGTGCAGGCGGCACTGCTGCCGGCACAACTCGGGCTGCAGGCCGACACCGGCGCACTGGCCGCTGGCGACGGCTGGTGGAAGGCGCTCGGTGATCCGGCGCTCGACACGCTGGTCGAGCGCGCCACGGCGGACCACCCGAGCGTGCAGGCGGCCATGGCGCGGCTGGCGCGTGCGCAGGCGGCCAGCCAGGGCACGCAGGCCGGCGACGCGCCGCAGATCGGCCTGTCCGCCGACGCGACCCGCCAGCGCTACACCGCCAACGGATTGGTGCCGCCCCCGATCGCCGGCAGCACGCGCGACACCGGCAACCTGCAGATCGGCGGCGCGTGGTCACTGGACTTCTTCGGTCGCCACCGCGCGGCCCTTGCCGCCGCGGTCGGCCAGGAGCAGGCGCTGCAGGCGGAGCTGTCCGCCGCCCGCCAGGCGCTGGCCGGCGC
>NZ_JBFPGY010000120.1:0-10928 GCF_041083715.1 Sphaerotilus sp. | reverse complement strand
TAGATCTCGGTGACAGTGGGCATGGTGGGCAACGGAAAAGGGGCGACTTGCGCCGCCCCTGTGGTCAGAGTGTGCAGGACGGTCCCTGCGAACCTCAGAAGTTCAGGGAGCGCTTGTCCACGGCCAGTGCCGCTTCCTTGGTGGACTCCGACAGCGACGGGTGCGCGTGGCAGATGCGGGCGATGTCTTCGGCGGACGCCTTGAACTCCATCGCGACGACCGCTTCGGCGATCAGCTCCGACGCCATCGGCCCGACGATGTGGACGCCCAGGATCTCGTCGGTCTTGGCGTCGGCCAGGAACTTGACGAAACCGGTGGTGTCGCCCAGCGCACGCGCCCGGCCATTGGCCAGGAACGGGAACTGACCCGCCTTGTACTCGACGCCGTCCGCCTTGAGCTGCTGCTCGGTGCGGCCGACCCAGGCGATTTCTGGGCTGGTGTAGATCACCCAGGGGATGGTCGCGAAGTTCACATGGCCGTGCTGACCGGCGATGCGCTCGGCAACCGCCACGCCTTCTTCCTCGGCCTTGTGCGCCAGCATCGGGCCACGCACCACGTCACCGACCGCCCACACGCCGGGCAGGTTCGTCTTGCAGTCGCCGTCCACGACCACCAGGCCGCGCTCGTCGAGCTGCAGGCCGACGGCTTCCGGGTTCAGGCCGATGGTGTTGGCGACCCGGCCGATCGAGACGATCAGCTTGTCCACCACCAGCGTCTGCTCCGCACCCTTGGCATCGGCGAAGGACACGACCACGCCCTCGCCCGACGCGTCGACCTTGGAGATCTTCACGCCGAACTCGAACTTCAGACCCTGCTTCTTGAACGCCTTGAGCGCTTCCTTGGCCACGCCTTCGTCGGCAGCACCCAGGAAACCGGGCATCGCTTCGAGGATGGTGACTTCCGCACCCAGACGACGCCAGACCGAGCCCATTTCCAGGCCGATCACGCCCGAGCCGATCACGCCCAGCTTGGCCGGGACGGCACCGATGCGCAGCGCGCCGTCGTTGGACAGGATCTTGTCTTCATCGAACGCCGCACCCGGCAGCGCGCGGGCGTTGGAGCCGGTCGCGACGATGACGTTCTTCGCGGTCAGCACCTCGTTGGCGGCGCCAGCGACGTTGATTTCATAGCCGCCCTCGACCGCCTTGGCGAACGAGCCACGGCCATGGAAGAAGCTGACCTTGTTCTTCTTCAGCAGGAACAGGATGCCGTCGTTGTTCTGCTTCACGACGGTGTTCTTGCGGCCAACCATCCTGGCCACGTCCATCTTCAGGTTGTCCAGGCTGATGCCATGGTCGTTGAAGTGGTGGGCGGCGTGGTCGAAGTGCTCCGACGACTGCAGCAGCGCCTTGGACGGGATGCAGCCGACATTGGTGCAGGTGCCGCCGGGGGCCGGGCCGCCCTTGTCGTTCTTCCACTCGTCGATGCAGGCGACCTGGAAGCCCAGTTGCGCTGCACGGATCGCGGCGATGTAGCCACCAGGGCCGCCGCCGATCACGACGACGTCAAATTGCTTGGACATGAGAATGCTCTTTCGGGTCTTGTCAGTCTTGCCGACGTGCGGTCTCGGATGGGGCGACGCCCCCGAAGGGGCGCCGCCACATCACGTCAGATCACGAGGATCGTCGGTCAGATGTCGAACAGCAGGCGGGCCGGGTCTTCCAGCGCTTCCTTCATGGTCACCAGGCCCAGGACGGCTTCGCGGCCGTCGATGATGCGGTGGTCATAGGACATCGCCAGGTAGTTGATCGGACGCACCACGACCTGGCCGTTTTCCACCACCGCACGGTCCTTGGTCGCGTGCACGCCCAGGATGGCCGACTGCGGCGGGTTGATGATCGGGGTCGACAGCATGGAGCCGAAGGTGCCGCCGTTCGAGATCGAGAACGTGCCGCCGGTCAGATCGTCCATCGAGATCTTGCCTTCCTTGGCCTTCTTGCCAAATTCGGCGATCTTCTTCTCGATGTCGGCGAAGCTCATCTGGTCGGCGTTGCGCAGGATCGGCACCACCAGGCCACGGGGCGAACCGACTGCGATGCCGATGTCGAAGTAGCCGTGGTAGACGATGTCGTTGCCGTCGACCGAGGCGTTCAGCACCGGGAACTTCTTCAGTGCAGCCACGGCCGCCTTGACGAAGAAGCTCATGAAGCCGAGCTTGATGCCGTGTTCCTTCTCGAACTTGTCCTGGAAACGCTTGCGCATGTCCATCAGCGGCGCCATGTTCACTTCATTGAACGTGGTCAGGATGGCGTTCTGCGATTGCGACTGCAGCAGGCGCTCGGCGACGCGGGCACGCAGGCGGCTCATCGGCACGCGCTGTTCGGCGCGGTCACCCAGGCTCACCGGGGCAGCAGGCGCGGCCACGGCGGCCAGCGGCTTGGCGGCCACCGGGGCCGGCGCAGCCTTGGCACCAGCGGCGACAGCGCCGAGCACATCGCCCTTGGTGACACGGCCGTCCTTGCCAGAACCGGCAACGTCGCCAACGGTCAAGCCGTTGTCGGCCAGCAGCTTGGCGGCGGCCGGCATGGCCACATCACCCTTGTTGGCAGCAGCGGCCGGAGCGGCCGCAGCGGGGGCGGCGACTGCCGAGGCGGCAGGAGCAGCTGCAGCGGCGGCAGCCTTGCCTTCGGTGTCGATGCGGGCGATCACCTGGTCGCTGGCGACGGTACCGCCGTCACCCACGACCAGCTCGGCCAGCACGCCGGCGGCCGGCGCCGGCACTTCGAGCACGACCTTGTCGGTCTCGATCTCGATGAGGATTTCATCGATCGCGATGGTATCGCCGGGCTTCTTCTTCCATTGCAGCATGGTCGCTTCCGCAACCGACTCGGACAACTGGGGGACTTTGACTTCAACAATAGCCATGATGGTAGGAACCTGTTTGGATTACTTGGTCAGCACGAAGCCCTTGAGCTTGCCGAATGCTTGGTCGAGCAGCGTCTTCTGCTGCTCCTGGTGCAGGTGGGCGTAACCGACCGCCGGTGACGCCGAGGCCGGACGACCGGCATAGCCGAGCTTCTGGCCATCCTGCATGTTCTCGTGGATGTAGTGCTGCACGAAGAACCAGGCACCCTGGTTCTGCGGCTCGTCCTGGCACCACACGAGGTCGGTCACGTTCGGGTACTTCTTCAGCTCGTTGGCGAACGCCTTGTGCGGGAAGGGATAGAGCTGCTCGACGCGGAGGATGGCCACGTCGCCCGACTTCTTCTCTTCGCGCTTCTTGACCAGGTCGTAGTAGACCTTGCCCGAACAGGCGATCACACGCTTGACCTTGTCGGCGTTGATGTCGGCCTTCTGCTCCGCGATGACGGTGCGGAATTCACCCTTGGTGAACTCGCTCACCGGCGAAGTTGCGTCCTTGTTGCGCAGCAGCGACTTCGGCGTGAAGAGGATCAGCGGCTTGCGCAGCGAGCGCACCATCTGGCGACGCAGCACATGGAAGATCTGGCTGGCTGTGGTCGGCTGCACGATCTGCATGTTGGTGTCGGCGGCCAGCTGCATGAAGCGCTCCAGGCGCGCCGACGAGTGCTCCGGACCCTGGCCTTCGTAGCCGTGCGGCAGCATCAGCGTCAGGCCGTTGACACGCCCCCACTTCACCTCACCCGAAGCGATGAACTGGTCGATCACCACCTGCGCGCCATTGGCAAAGTCGCCGAACTGCGCTTCCCAGATGGTCAACGTGTTCGGCTCGGCCGCCGCATAGCCGTATTCGAAGCCCAGCACCGCCTCTTCCGACAGGATCGAGTCGATGACGGTGAACGTGGCCTGGTTGTCGGCGACGTGCTGCGCCGGGATGTAGGTGCCTTCGTCCCACTTCTCGCGCTTCTGGTCATGGACCACGGCGTGGCGGTGCGTGAAGGTGCCACGGCCGCAGTCTTCGCCGGACAGACGCACCGGGTAACCGGCGGCCACCAGCGAAGCGAAGGCCATGTGCTCGCCCATGCCCCAGTCGACGTTGACCTCGCCACGGCCCATCGCAGCGCGATCGTCGTAGACCTTCTTGACCAGCGGGTGCGGATTGACGCTGGCAGGAATCGTGGTCAGACGCTCGGCCAGGCGCTTCCACTCGGTCAGCGGAATCGCGGTGTCAGCGGCATCGGTCCACTTCTTGCCGAGGAAGGGCGCCCAGTCGACGGCGTACTTGCTCTTGAAGTTGCTGATCACCGGGTCGATGGTGTGGCGGCCCTGGTCCATCGCGGCGCGGAACGCCTTGACCATGTCGTCACCCAGCGTCTCGCCCATGCCTTGGGCGGAGAGCTTGTCGGCGTACAGACGGCGGGTGCCGGGATGCGCACTGATCTTCTTGTACATCAGCGGCTGGGTCAGCGCCGGGGTGTCCTGCTCGTTGTGGCCCAGCTTGCGGAAGCAGATGATGTCCAGCACGACGTCCTTGTGGAAGGTCATGCGGTAGTCGAGCGCGAGCTGGGTGGCCAGCACGACCGCTTCCGGATCGTCGCCGTTGACGTGCAGCACCGGTGCCTCGACCATCTTGACGATGTCGGTGCAGTACAGGGTCGAGCGCAGGTCACGCGGGTCGGACGTGGTGAAGCCGATCTGGTTGTTGATGATGATGTGGACCGTGCCGCCGGTGGAGTAGCCCCGCGTGGCCGACAGCATCAGCGTTTCCTGGTTCACGCCCTGACCGCCGAAGGCCGAGTCACCATGCACCAGCACCGGCAGCACCTGGGCACCGGTCTTGTCCTCGCGGCGGTCCTGGCGGGCGCGCACCGAGCCTTCGACCACCGGGTTGACGATTTCCAGATGCGAAGGGTTGAACGCCAGGCTGAGGTGGACGGCGCCGCCCGGGGTCGAGATGTCGGAGCTGAAGCCCTGGTGGTACTTCACGTCGCCGGACGGCAGGTCTTCCGGCGCCGTGTGGTCGAACTCGGCGAACAGATCCTTGGGCATCTTGCCGAGCGTGTTGACCAGCACGTTCAGGCGGCCACGGTGGGCCATGCCGATGACCATTTCCTGCACGCCCTTCTCGCCGGCACGCTGGACCAGTTCGTCCATCGAAGCGATGAAGCTCTCGCCGCCTTCCAGCGAGAAACGCTTCTGGCCAACGTACTTGGTGTGCAGAAACCGCTCCAGGCCCTCGGCGGCGGTCAGGCGGTCGAGGATGTGCTGTTTCTTCTCGGCGGAGAACGACGGCTTGCTGCGAACCGACTCCAGGCGCTCCTGCCACCACCGCTTCTCGGTCGGCTCGGTGATGTGCATGATCTCCGCGCCAAGCGTGCCGCAGTAGGTCTCGCGCAGCGCCTGCACGATCTCGCGCAGCGTCATGCTGTCGGACTTCGTGAAGTACGTGTTCGTGGCCGAGAACGTGATGTCCATGTCGGCCTCGGTCAGGTCGTAGAACGCCGTCTCGAGTTCGGGGATCCTGGGGCGCTCGGTGCGCTTGAGCGGGTCGAGGTCGGCCCAGCGCGAACCCAGCGAGCGGTAGGCGGCGATCAGGGACTGGACGTGGACCTGCTTGCGGGCAATGGCCAGGTCGGTTTCGCTGGCCTTGTGGGCAAAGGCGTTGGCCTTGGCACGCTGTGCGAACGACTCGATGACGGGCGCGTGGGCCACGTCGCGGCTGTCGGAGCCGTTGGTCGCGGGAACATGCTGGAGCGCGTCGAAGTAGTCGCGCCAGTTGTCGGGCACAGAACCCGGATTGTCGAGGTACGCCTCGTACATTTCCTCGACATAAGGGGCATTGCCACCGAAGAGGTACGAGTTCGTCCTGTATTGCTGCATCATATTTCGCTCACCTTGCGCCCTGGTATCCGGGGCTCCGATGGGTTGGACAACCTTCCGCGACACGGCTAAACCGATTGGCGGATCGCGACCCGCCTTAGCTGTTGCCAGGAAAGGGGACGGGAAGGACCTATAAAGTCAGGCCAGCGACTTTAGCACCTGCAGCGAGGTGCCTGGGATGCCGTTTTGGCGCGCACCGCAACCGATTGTGGTCAAAATGACGCACGGTCACCGATGACGGATGCTCCAAGGTGCAGCAGATGCTGCGGGGGTCGTGTGGCACGACAGTCTCCTTCGTTCTTCTCTTGCGTCCAGTTTGTTGCGGAACAGGCCATCGCCTGCGGTGGAGGCCTCAGGAATTCCGCGCTGTGCTGGTCTCACTTGTCATCTGGCAGTTATCCACTCGCGCACTGACCACTCACTGACGGGCAAATGGTGCGGCCAGCGGCTCTCCCACAAACACACCCTGCTGCGGCCACGCCACGCTCTTCCAGTAGGCTTCCAGCGCGGTGCTGCCCTGCAGGTAATGCAGCAGCAGAATCTGCGGATGGGGGAACTTCTGAAGATGGTTGCACGGTTCGCTGACAGTTCCATAACTGGCCGTCACGCCGGCATCCAGCCAATCGAGCACTGTGCTCTGTCCGCTGGTGCGGTCGAGTTGCCCGCCAAACGAGGTCAGGTGATCCGCCAATGCCCCTGGCACCCAGTCGATCGCACCCGCACCCACAAACTGCCCCACCCCTGTCTGCACGAGCACCACCCGGGAGGTATCGCGTGGCAGATCGCCACTGTCCAGATGGTTTTCCAGCCCGATGCGGCGCTGCAGACCCGCGGGCGGAAACAGTGCGGAGCGCACGCTGCGCGTGGCATCGGCCGTCGTCATGAAATACGCCTGGACCGGGACCGCCCCCACCAGACCCAGTGTGTGGTCGGACGCCACACCGCGGTCGATGAGGCCCCGCGCGCGCTCCACATCGGAAGACGCCAGCAGCATCGACGGACGCAGACCGAGATCCTTGAACGGTACGGAAGATGCCGAATTGAAATACGGTGAAGGTGTGCGGCGCCCACAGAGCTGGTCGCACGCTTGCGCGTCGAAACCCAGCGTCACAGCGGAGGTGATCGATTGGCACTCGACCGCATAGGGCTGCGTCCAGGCCAGCGCCAGGGCCTGAACACCCTCATCGAAATGCTCGTCGATACGGCGACGCAGGCGCTCCAGATCAGCGACTGCGAGACGGGGCTGCACAGGCAGGTCAATGCGCAGGACATGGCTGTCAGGGATGTGGCGGACACGCCGGTAATAGTCACCGACTTCGACCGAGTACGGATCCGCTGTGTTGATGACCAGCCCGAGATCGCCGGCATGCAGGCGCCCGATGACACGGGGAACACGCGCCATCGGGCGCGGTCGCACCAATGGTGCCGTCGATGCGGCGATGCCGGAGGCCGCCGGCGATCCGGCATCCGCGGGCTGGGCAAATGCCAGCCCGGCGCCCGCCATCAACAAGCCACAGACAACAAAACCAAGGGACTCCCGTACCCAGTGTTTCGCCATGCAAAAATAGGCATTGATTTTCAAACGAGTCACCATGACAAAAAAGGACAGTTCCAGTCAGACACCGGCCATTCAGGTGATGGACCGCATGTTCACTCTGCTGAATGTGCTGGCGGCGCACCAAGATCCTGTCTCGCTGAAACTGATCAGCGAGCAGACCGGCCTGCACCCTTCGACCGCACACCGGATCTTGAACGATCTGGCCATCGGTCGCTTTGTCGATCGCCCTGAAGCAGGCAGTTATCGCCTCGGAATGCGACTTCTTGAACTGGGCAACCTGGTCAAGGCTCGGCTGGACGTACGAGACGCAGCCTTGGGACCGATGCGCGAGCTGCACAAGCTGACCCACCAGCCCGTCAACCTCTCTGTGCGCCAAGGCGACGAAATCGTCTACATCGAGCGCACCTATTCGGAGCGTTCAGGCATGCAGGTCGTGCGCGCAGTCGGCGGCCGCGCGCCCTTGCATCTGACATCGGTCGGCAAGCTGTTTCTCGCACACGACGACCCGCAGCGGGTACGCAGTTACGCCACGCGCACGGGACTGGCCGGACACACCCGCAACAGCATCACCGACCTGCCGCTGCTGGAACGCGAACTCGCACGGGTGCGGCAGACCGATCTGGCCCGGGACAACGAAGAGCTGGAACTCGGTGTGCGGTGCATGGCCGCCGGCATCCATGACGATCAGGGCCGCCTGATCGCTGGACTGTCGATCTCGGCGCCCGCTGACCGGCTGGAAGAAAGCTGGTGCGACAAGCTGCTGGACACCGCCGCCGCGATCTCCACGGCACTCGGACACCGCCAGCCCTGACTGCGTCAGGGGTTGGCCACTCAGGAAACCGACGCAGCGGGGTGAACCGGGTGACTCGGCACATGCTGCACGGGTCGTACCGTGTCGGATGACTCCAGCCAGCGGCGCACCCGCTCGGCGTCGCCCAGGCGAGAATATTTACCGGCGGAATCCAGGAACACCATGATGAGATGGCGTCCCGAAAGCCGCGCCTGCATCACCAGGCAACGCCCCGCCTCGACGATGTAACCCGTCTTCTGGAGACCGATCTCCCAGGTCGGATTGGTGACAAGCTTGTTGGTGTTGTGGAACTGGACCGTGCGGTGGCCGAGCGCCACCTCCAGCTCTGGCGAAGTCGACAGTTGTCGCAGGAGCGGGAAGTTGTAGGCCGTCTTCACCAGTCGCGCCAGATCCGATGCGCTGGACTGGTTGTCGCTCGACAGGCCAGTCGGCTCCACATAGCGGGTACTGGACATGCCGAGAGAGGCCGCCTTGCGGTTCATCGCCGCAACGAATGCGGACAGTCCACCGGGATAATGGCGCCCTAGCGCATGCGCCGCACGATTTTCGGACGACATCAGCGCCAGATGCAGCAAGTCACCCCGACTGAGTTCGGAACCGACCCCAAGTCTGGAGCGGCTGCCCTTCTCGGTGTCGATGTCTTCTTCCGTGATCTGAAGAATCTCGTCCATCGGCGCCTTGGACTCCACGACCACGATGGCAGTCATGAGCTTGGTCAGCGAAGCGATCGGCAATACCGCCTGGGAGTTCTTGCTGAACAGCACCTCGGAGGTGTCTTGGTCCACCACCAATGCGACACTGGATTTCAGATCCAGCGGATCGCGCGTGGCATGCAGACCGCCAGCCTCGCCGAAGGACAACCGCAGCGGCTCGGTGGCCTCCACCGGTCGAGCGGCACGGTGCGCAACCTTGCGAACCTTGCCTGCGTGCGCCTTGATCCTGGTGGCATGCGGTGCAGCGTCGACTGCACCAGACACCAGCATCAACACCCCGAGCACCAAAGACGCCCACTTCGATGAAGTCCACGTCAGATTCAATCTGATTTGATTCACAAAATACCTTTGGATACCGCACGACAGCAAGACACTGATTTCAGTCTAGATTAAGGAAACCGTTTTTCACAAGGCCTGCAAGCCTTGATGATTTTCAGTTTTGTCCCCCTGTTCGTGCGATCCCTGTGTCAACCCTGCGCAGCGACCCGTTCAGCTTTGCTGTGCAACTTGTTCAATGCGGCCAGATAGGCCTTGGCCGACGCGACCACGATGTCCGGATCCGAGCCGACACCATTGACAACGCGCCCGCCATGTTGGAGCCGAACCGTGACTTCGCCTTGAGACTCCGTGCTGCCAGACGTGATGGCATTCACGGAATACAACAAAAGCTCCGCCCCGGAACCCAGCTTCGACTCGATGGCCTTGAGGGTTGCATCCACCGGGCCATTGCCATCGGACTCGGCGTGGTGCTCGGTCTGCCCCGCGGAAAAAGCCACCTTCGCGTGCGGTCGTTCGCCCATTTCGGACTGCTGCGAAAGCGCCAGAAGCCGGTAGTGCTCCACATCGGCGCTGACGCTTTCGTCGCTGACCAGCGCCAGGATGTCCTCGTCGAAGATCTCGCTCTTGCGGTCGGCCAGGTCCTTGAACTTCATGAACGCGGTGTTGACCTCGGCTTCGGATTCCAGCGAGATGCCGAGATCCTGCAGGCGCTGCTTGAAGGCATTCCGGCCCGAGAGCTTGCCCAGCACGATCTTGTTGGCAGCCCAGCCCACGTCCTCGGCACGCATGATCTCGTAGGTGTCGCGCGCCTTGAGCACGCCGTCCTGGTGGATGCCGGACGCATGTGCAAAAGCATTGGCACCGACAACCGCCTTGTTGGGCTGCACGACAAACCCGGTGGTCTGCGCGACCATGCGCGAAGCCGGCACGATCTGCGTGGCGTCGACGCGCAGCGCCAGATCGAAGTAGTCACGGCGGGTTTTCACCGCCATCACGACCTCTTCCAGCGAGCAGTTGCCAGCCCGTTCGCCCAGCCCGTTGATGGTGCATTCGACCTGGCGTGCACCACCGATCTTCACCCCCGCCAGAGAGTTCGCCACCGCCATCCCCAGGTCGTTGTGGCAGTGCACGGACCAGATCGCCTTGTCCGAGTTGGGCACACGTTCGCGCAGCGTGCGGATGAAATTGCCGTACAACTCTGGAATCGCATAGCCCACGGTGTCAGGAATGTTCAGCGTGGTCGCACCTTCGTCGATCACGGCTTCGAGCACCCGGCACAGGAAGTCCATGTCCGAGCGGTAGCCATCTTCCGGCGAAAATTCGATGTCACCGCACAGATTGCGCGCGAAGCGCACCGACAGGCGGGCCTGCTGGAGCACCTCCTCGGGCGTCATGCGCAGCTTCTTCTCCATGTGGAGCGCGCTGGTGGCGATGAAGGTGTGGATGCGCGCCGAGTTCGCACCGCGCAAGGCTTCCGCTGCACGGGAAATGTCGCGGTCGTTGGCACGGGCCAGCGAGCAGACGGTCGAGTCCTTGATGACTCCGGCAATCGCCTTGACGGCCTCGAAGTCACCGTTGGAGGAGGCGGCGAAACCGGCCTCGATCACATCGACCTTCAGCCGTTCCAGCTGGCGGGCAATGCGCAGCTTCTCGTCGCGCGTCATGGACGCTCCAGGCGATTGCTCGCCATCGCGCAAGGTGGTGTCGAAAATGATCAGTTTGTCGGTCATGGTGGCTTGCTCCTCAATGCGTCAGGGCGCAGAAGTCGATGTCAGGAAGTCGTTTGCGCTGCAACCGTCGCGGCGGCAACCGGGGAGGACCGGAAACC
>NZ_JBFPGY010000119.1:0-10938 GCF_041083715.1 Sphaerotilus sp. | reverse complement strand
GCAGCGCGCTGGCCGGCACCACGTCCACCATCGCCGCCGGCAGCGCCACCACGCTGGTGGCCTGGACGGGCGACAACAACGTGGTCAAGTACCTCAGTCTGGACGATCTGGAGGCCGTGCCCGCCAGTGGCCGCGCCAAGCTGCTGGTGTTCAGCGCGGCGCGGGACGCCGGCGCGCTCGACGTCCACCTCACCCCCGCCACCGAGGCGCTGAGCGATTCACCGCTGCTCGGCAACGTCACTGCCGGCAGCGGCAGCAGCGGCTACTCCAGCGTCAATGCGGGCAGCCACCGGCTGCGCCTGCTCAAGGCCGGCAGCGTGCTGGCCAGCGACGTGCGGCTCGACACCACGCTGACGCTGCCGGACGCGGGCATCGCCGCGCTGGTGATCACGCCCAGCTCCGGCGGCGTGCTGGCACATGCGCTGCTGCTGCAGCCCGCCACGGCCGTGGCCGCGCTGACCAACACGCAGGCCCGTGTCCGCATCGTCAGTGCGCTGCCGACCAACCTGCCGGTGGCCGGCACGGTCAACGGCACCACGCTGCCGCTGCTGGGCAGCTCGCCGGGCTTCGGGAGCTATGCGCTGGTGCCGGCGGGGGTGTCCGCACCACAGGTCACGGTCAACGGCGGCACGCTCACGGGCGCCACCTGGACCGCCGCACCCGGCAGCGACACCACCTTGCTCGTCTGGGGCACCGCCGCCGCACCGCAGTTCGCCACGCTGAGCGACGACAACCGCCTGCCGGGCAGCACCAGCGCCGCCCGCATCCGCCTGCTGCACGGCCTGGGCAACCTCGCGCAGGACCTGACCCTGAACATCGCCGGCGCCGCAGTCACCACCGCCAGCCAGGGCGGCATGTCACCCGTGACCTCGGTGTCCGCAGTCACCGACACCACGCTGTCGGTGACCAGCAGCAGCACCGCGGCCAGCGTCTACGAACTCACCGGCAAGACGCTCGATGCCGGTGGGGTCTACAGCGTGTTCCTGCTGGGCGACAGCCAGCAGGCCGTGGGCACCGGGCTGACCACGGCCGTGGTCAAGGAACGCTGATCAGGCGGCGCGGCGGGCCGCCACCGCAGCCTCCAGCGCATCGACGAACACCTCGGCGACATCGAAGCCGGTCTGCTGCCGGATCTCCTGGAAGCAGGTCGGGCTGGTGACGTTGATCTCGGTGACACAGTCGCCGATCACGTCCAGCCCGATCAGCAGCAGCCCGCGTGCGGCCAGGACCGGCCCGAGCGTCTCGGCGATCTCGCGGTCGCGCGCCGACAGCGGCTGCGCCACGCCTTTGCCACCCGCGGCAAGGTTGCCACGCACCTCCGTGCCCTGCGGGATGCGCGCCAGGCAGTAAGGCACCGGCACGCCGCCGATGATCAGGATGCGCTTGTCGCCATGGACGATCTCGGGCAGGAACTTCTGCACCATCACCGTCGTGCTGCCGTCCTTGGTCAGCGTCTCGGTGATGGAGCCGAGATTCAGGCCGTCGGGTCCGACGCGGAAGATGCCCATGCCGCCCATGCCGTCGAGCGGCTTGAGGATGATGTCGCCGTGCTCGGCGTGGAAGGCGCGCACGGCCTCGGCCTCGCGCGTGACCAGGGTCGGGCCGATCCACTCGGGGAATTCGAGGATGGCGAGCTTTTCCGGGTGGTCGCGCAGCGCGGAGGGCTTGTTGAAGACACGGGCGCCGTCGCGCTCGGCCTGCTGCAGCAGGTGGGTGGCGTAGATGTACTCGGCGTCGAAGGGCGGGTCCTTGCGCATCAGCACGGCATCGGTGTCGGCCAGCGCGACCTCGCCGTCGGCCACCACCGCGAACCAGTCGGCCTGCTCGCGGCCGGTGAGGATGACCGTGCGGCAACGGCGCGCCACGACCCGGCTGCCACGCACCCAGACGAGGTCGCGCGGCGCGCAGACCTGCAGCGTGTGGCCGCGGCGCGCGGCCTCGCGCATCATCGCGAAGGTGGTGTCCTTGTGCGTCTTGAAGGACTCGATCGGGTCGGCGACGAACAGCAGCTTCATGGTGGTCACGGTGTCCAGAGGGTCGCGCAGTGTTGCACAGGACCGGTGACCACGTCGGTCATGCCGGCTCGGTGATGAAGGCGATCCGGCTCAGTCCGGCCTGCTGCAGCTGCCCGATCAGCTCGGCCACCCGGCCATAGGGCACCAGCTTGTCCGCGCGCAGCAGCACCTCGGGGCGCTCGCCGCCACGGCGCTCGATGGCCTTCAGGCGCTCGGCGAAGGCGGGGGGCTCCAGCCGCTCCTCGCCCCAGTAGAGCGCGCCGTTGGCCTGCAGTCCGATGCTGATCGCGGTGGGGGCCTGCTCCGTGGGTGCCGCGCCGTCGGCCTTGGGCAGATCGAGTTTCAGGCTCGAGGTCATCAGCGGCGCCGTGATCATGAAGATCACCAGCAGCACCAGCATCACGTCGATCAGCGGCGTCATGTTGATGTCGCTGAACGGTGCCTCGGCCTTGCGGCGCTCAAGACGGCCGAAGGCCATCGTCGGACTCCTGGCGGGCGGATCGGCGCTGCAACGCCATCTCGCGCAGGTCGTGCGCGAAGCCTTCGAGGTCGGCCTCGCAGGCGCCGATCCACTTGCCGAACACGTTGTAGGCCAGCACCGCGGGAATCGCCACCGCCAGCCCCGCCGCGGTCATGATGAGCGACTCGCCGACCGGGCCGGCCACCTTGTCGATGCTGATCGAGCCGGTGGCCGAGATGCCCAGGAGGGCGTGGTAGATGCCCCAGACGGTGCCGAACAGGCCGATGAACGGCGACGTGCTGCCGACCGAGGCGAGCAGCACCTGGCCCATCTGCAATTGCCCGAGCACGCGGTGCAGTGCGTCGCGCAGCAGGCGGGTGAGGCGCGATTCGGCATCGCTGCCCGCGTCGAGCGTGCCCGGCGCCGCCTGCTGGAGCAGTGCATCCAGCATGGGCACGAGGATCTGCTCGTGGTCGAGTGCAGCGAGCTGCGTGCGGCCGGTCGGTACGTCGGGGGCCGACCAGAACACGGGCACCGCGCGGACCAGATCGCGCCGCGCCCGGGTCAGTACCCAGCTTTTCCACAGGATCAGCACCCAGGCCGACACCGACATCGCCAGCAGCAGCGCCGCGACGGTGCGCGAGACGCCGTCGCCTGCCGACCAGATCCGCGCAAGTCCGTCCATCTCGCGGCTCAGCCCAGACCGAGCACGTCGTCCATGCCGTGCAGGCCACGCGACTTGCCGGCCAGGAAGCGCACGGCGCGCAGGCTGCCCTGGGCGTAGGTGGCGCGGCTGCTGGACTTGTGGGTGATCTCGATGCGCTCGCCGATGCCGGCGAACAGCACGGTGTGGTCGCCGACGACATCGCCGCCCCGGATGGTGGCGAAACCGATGGTGCTCGGATCGCGCTCGCCGGTGACGCCTTCGCGGCCGTAGACCGCGCAGTCCTTGAGGTCACGGCCCAGCGCATTCGCCACGACCTCGCCCATCTTCAGCGCGGTGCCGCTCGGGGCATCGACCTTGTGGCGGTGGTGGGCTTCGATGATCTCGATGTCGTAGCCCTCGTTCAGCGCGCGGGCGGCCATGTCCAGCAGGCGCAGCACCACGTTGACGCCGACGCTCATGTTGGGCGCCATCATGATCGCCACGTGGTCGGCGGCGGCCGCGATCTCGGCCTTCTGCGCGTCCGAGAAGCCGGTGGTGCCAATGACCAGCTTCACGCCCAGTTCGCGGCAGACGGCCAGGTGCGCCATCGTGCCCTCGGGGCGGGTGAAGTCGATCAGGCAGTCGGCGCCCTGCAGACCGGCACGCAGATCGGCGGTGATCGCCACTCCGCTGGCCTGACCCAGAAACGCGGAGGCGTCCTGGCCGATGGCGGGGCTGCCTGCGCGGTCGAGCGCACCGGCGAGCACGCAGTCGTCCGCGGCCATGACGGCTTCGATGAGCATGTGGCCCATGCGACCGGTGCAGCCGGCGATGGCGATGCGCAGCGGTGCGGAGGTGGACGGGGAGGCAACGGAAGCGTTCATCGGACAGAGGTTTCCAGCGGAGGATAGGAGCGCAGCGGGCCGCTGGCCGCCGTGTCCGGCGCCAGCGCGGCACGGCTGGGCGCGGGCACAGGAATGGCACGCAGCTGCTGTTCATCGAGTTCGAGCACGGTCTTGCGTGCCGACGGTCTGACCACGTCGATCGAGGTGACGAATTCGCGCTCGGTCGGCACGGCATCCGCTTCGAAGCGTGCGACGCGGTCGTTCTCGAAGAAGACGGTCACGCGGCGCTGCTGTGCCGGGGCGCCCTGGCGGCGGATGGTGAAGACGTAGTCCCAGCGGTTGGCGTGGAACACGTCCGCCAGCAGCGGGGCACCCAGCAGGGTGCGCACCTGGTCGCCGGTCAGCCCGGGGCGCAACTGGGCCACCATGTCCTGGGTGACCACGTTGCCCTGCACCACTTCCATGCGGTAGGGCGTGATGAAGCCGAGCAGCGAGCCGTCGGAGGAGATGGTCGAACACCCGGCCAGTGCGGCAGCAGCCACGAGCACGAGGGGTGACGCGAGGTGGAAGAAGCGGGTCGGAGCAGCCATGTGGTTTTGGTGGTGGACACCGCCGGTTGCGGCACATCCCGATATGATCCGGCCATTCTAGCGAGCCACCAGGGCCGCGCACGACCCCAGGCCATACCAGCCGGACAGGCAATCCCATGACGAACGCGGAAGAACTCAAAAGCTCGGGGCTGAAAGCCACCCTGCCGCGCATCAAGATCCTCGAAATCTTCCAGCGCGCCCAGCAGCGCCACATGACGGCCGAGGATGTGTACAAGGTGCTCCTGCTCGAAGGCGCCGACATCGGGCTGGCCACCGTCTACCGCGTGCTGATGCAGTTCGAACAGGCCGGCCTGCTCAGCCGCAACCACTTCGAGAGCGGCAAGTCGGTGTTCGAGCTGAACGAAGGCGAGCACCACGACCACCTGGTCTGCCTGGACTGCGGCCACGTCGAGGAGTTCTTCGACGCCCAGATCGAGGCCTGTCAACGCACGATCGCGCAGGAGCGCGGCTTCGCGCTGCAGGAACACACCCTCGCGCTCTACGCCCACTGCACCAAGCAGACCTGCGCGCGCCGGGCAGTGAAGTAAGGCCGGCGGCTCAGAGCCCTGGCTCGCCGCGGTCCATCAGGTCGCGGTGGCGCTTGATGAATTCCTTGTAGGTGTCGATGCCGCGCAGCTGCAGCACGGTGTTGCGCACCGCCGCTTCCACCAGCACCGCCAGATTGCGCCCGGCGTCCACGGCGATGATCACCTTGCGCACGGGCATGCCGAGAATCTCCTCGTACAGCGGTTCGTAGGGCAGGCGCTCGAAGTCGCGCTCCAGCGTTTCCTTGCGCACCATGTGGACGATCAGCTTCAGGCGCATCTTCCGGCGCACCGCGGTCTCGCCGAAGATGGCCTTGATGTCGAGCAGGCCGATGCCACGCACCTCCAGCAGATTGCGCAGCAGCTCCGGGCAGCGCGCCTCGATCGCCGACTGCGACACGCGGAACAGGTCCACCACGTCATCGGCCACCAGCCCGTGGCCGCGCGAGATCAGCTCCAGCCCCAGCTCGCTCTTGCCCAGGCCGGACTCGCCCGTCAGCAGCACGCCCAGCCCGAGGATGTCCATGAACACGCCGTGGCGCGAGGTGCGCTCGGCGAAGTGCTGGCCCAGGTAGCCGCGCAGCACGTCGATGACGTGGCCCGCCGATTCGCGCGTGCAGAACAGCGGAATCTCGGCGCGTTCGCACATCGCCACCAGCCGGTCCGGCGGGGTGCAGCCATCGGCCACCACCACCACCGGCGGCTCCAGCGCGACGATGCGCGAGATGCGCCGCTCCTGCACCTCCTGCTCGGTGGTCTCGAGGTAGCCCACCTCACGCCGGCCGACGATCTGTACGCGGTAGGGATGGATGTAGTTGAGGTAGCCGACCAGATCGGCCGCCGACTGCGCATCGCGCACGGCCACTTCGTCGAAGCGGCGTTCCGGATGGGCATGCCCGGCGATCCACTCCCACTTCAGCATGCCCCGGTGGGAATCGAACAGCGCTTCCGCGCTGATGACGGTCGGTTTCAAGTCAGCCTCGATTCAGGCTCAGGCCACCGAGCGCAGCGGTTCCCAGCGGGAAATCATCTCGTGCAGCTTCACCGGATCGGACTCGCCCTTGAGACGCTCGCGCAGTTCGCGGTCCGACAGCAATTCAGCGATCTCGGAGAGGATCTCCAGATGGCGTTGCGTGGCAGCTTCGGGGACCAGCAGGAAGATCAGCAGCACGACGGGCTCGTCGTCCGGGGCTTCGAAGGCGATGGGCTGCGCCAGACGAACCACGGCAGCCAGCGGATTCTTCAATCCCTTGATGCGGCCATGGGGGATCGCCACGCCATGCCCCAATCCGGTCGAACCCAGACGCTCTCGTGCGAAGAGGTTGTCGGAGAC
Organism: Sphaerotilus sp.; assembly: GCF_041083715.1. Classification (GTDB taxonomy): domain Bacteria; phylum Pseudomonadota; class Gammaproteobacteria; order Burkholderiales; family Burkholderiaceae_C; genus Sphaerotilus. The sequence continues at coordinate 4,504 of NZ_JBFPGY010000119.1, read as the reverse complement.
AGTGGCACGGGCAATGGCGTGCTGGTTTTCAAACAGCAGACCAGCTTGCTCGAACGCGCGCTTCTTGCTGGAAGCGTCCACGTTCACCAGCACATTGCCAGCAGGGAGGATCGCGGCGAGACGGTTCATCGAGATCGGGCGCCGGTTTGAGCATGAGCCTTGGCAAGCGCGGGTCGGGTGTGTTCGGGGAGCTGATTATAGGAATCAGCGCGGCGGCTGTACGCAGCATCTGGCCCTCGGAACAGGCCATGCAGGCTCCGGTTGCCGATGGGCAACGTTCAACTTGTGCATTTCTTTCAAAAATGACAATGGCCCCGCTGAGGGGGCCATCTGTCACCGAATCGGCGGCCTCGGGGCGCTCGACTCGACCCGCTGTCAGACCGCTTCGCCGGTGAGGGCAATGCGCTTGGGCGCGGTGTGGTGGTGATCCTGCAATTTGTCCTTGTGACGCACGACCTGGCGGTCGAGCTTGTCCATCAACTGATCGATCGCGGCATAGAGATCCTCGTTGGCACTTTCCACAAAGATGTCACGTCCCTTGACGTGCAGCGTGACTTCAGCGCGTTGGCGACGTTCCTTTTCCTTCTGCTTCTCCACGGTGAGTAGCACGTTGACATCCACTACCTGGTCAAAGTGACGGGTAACCCGGTCCAGCTTGGTCAGTACATATTCGCGCAGAGCCGGTGTAACTTCCAGATGATGACCGCTGATCGTGAGATTCATGAGGCCTCCTTTCGAGAGGTTGGGTGGGGAGACGCTGAGTCCAGTGTGACCATTTCATGAATCGCTGACAAGCCCTCCCTGTCACACCCTGCAACCGCCGTGTGGAATTGCCCTGCACCCCGGAATATGCGCTTCACTCACGGGTTTTCGAGCATTCAGACACCGCCCCTTCCGCAGTGCAATAATTGATTCTTCTCGCCGGCACAGGAGTTGAACTTGGACAGCAGTCACCCCCGGTGAACGTGTCCTCTCCGGGCACGATCTGCAGGAGTTCCAATGCTCAACGTCTTCACCCTGGCCAACGGCCGCCTGTTTCAGGAAGAAATCGACGCCCCCGAAGCCTTGGCCCACGTTGCGCCGGTCTGGGTCGATCTGGAAGCGCCCACCAGCCAGGAAAAGGGTTGGATCCAGGCGCGTTTCGACCTGGTCATTCCCGAGAACATCGTCGATGACGACCTGGAGGAATCCGCCCGCTTCTACGAGGAAGACAACGGCGAGCTGCACATCCGCTCCGACTTCCTGATCGACGATGGCGAGACCCCGCGCAACGTGCGCGTGGCCTTCATCCTGCACCACAACGTGCTGTTCTCGGTCCACTCGGAAGACCTGCCCGTGTTCCGCCTGCTGCGCCTGCGCGCGCGGCGCATCCCGGCCATGATCGAGGACGCCAAGGACGTGCTCCTCAAGCTCTATGACGCCGATGCGGAGTACTCGGCCGATGCGCTCGAAGGCATCTACGACTCGCTGGAGAAGGTCAGCGCGCGCGTGCTCAAGCAGGACGTGGACGACCGCGCCGCGGGCGAGGCGCTCTCGGCCATTGCCCACCAGGAAGACCTGAACGGCCGCATCCGCCGCAACGTGATGGACACGCGCCGCGCGGTGAGTTTCATGATGCGCAGCCGGCTGCTCAACGCCGAGCAGTTCGAGGAGGCGCGCCAGATCATGCGGGACATCGACTCGCTCGACAGCCACACCGCCTTCCTGTTCGACAAGATCAACTTCCTGATGGACGCCACCGTCGGCTTCATCAACATCAACCAGAACAAGATCATCAAGATCTTCTCGGTGGCCTCGGTCGCGCTGCTGCCGCCGACGCTGATTGCCAGCATCTACGGCATGAACTTCCAGCACATGCCCGAGCTGACCCAACCCTGGGGCTACCCGTTCGCGCTCGGGCTGATGGTGGCTTCGGTGGCGGCGCCGCTGATCTACTTCCGGCGCAAGGGCTGGATGCGCTGAGTGCATCGGCGAGGCCCACAGTCTGCCAACTATGCACGACGAAACTGCGCAAGTGATCGCTAGACTCCACGGAATCCGGCCGCCCCACGGCCGAGAACACCAAGAAAGCCCGCAGCGGCCATGGCGTGTGCGGGGGATGGGGTTGCTGGCAGGGTGGATGTTCGCTGCCCTGCCGGCATTCGCCCAGTTCGCGACACCACCCGAACCCCAGCCGCTCGACGCCATCGCCAGCGTCAGCACCAGCGCAGCCCGCAACGCCAGCGAATACCGCATCGAAGGCGCGCGGCACCTCTACATGCGCTACGGGCCGCAGGTCTTCGACGGCAAGCTGCCGCCGATGCTCTACGCGATCGCGGCCTTCCGCACCACCATCGACAGCCGCGGGCGCGTCACCGACCTGCGGATCACCCGCTACCCGGCCGCTGCCCACGAAGTCGTCCCGTGGATCCAGCGCATGGTCTACGCCGCCGAGCCCTATCCGCCGCCGCCACGCGGCATGAAGAGCATCGTCTACCCCGAGGTCTGGCTGGTCACGGCCGACGGCAGGTTCCAGCTCCACACGCTGTCCGAGGGACAGGCAGATTCGGATGATCCCGTCCGATCGCCCCAATAGGAAAAGCGCCCACGCTCAGCCAGCCGCCCGGCGCTTGAGCCAGCGCATCAGCGCGCCGATCGCCGGCAGCTTCTCGTACAGTTCCTCCGCCGCATCCCAGTAGTCGCGGTGCAGCACCAGCCGCCCGTCCGCACCGAAGCGCAGGTGCGAGCCGCCGTGGATGGTCGTGGTGCCCGGTCCGAGGCCGGGCGCATCGAACAGGAAGTCCCAGGTCAGGAAACACTGGTCCCCCTCGGCGATCGCATCGAGCACGATGAACCGCGGCGCCTCCAGGCGGTCGAACATGTGCGCGAACACGCGGCGAATGCCGGGCACGTCATGCACCGCGTTGAACGGATCCTTGAAATGGGCACCGCTGGCGTAGACATCGCCCAGCCGGTCCAGATCCGCGGGAGCGAGCTGCTCGAAGAAGGTGATCACCCGGGCGACGCGGGGGTCTGGATGGTGCGGAATCGGCAAGGTCATGCCATGGTCCTCAAAGCCCCGTGGCGCGGCGCACCAGCGAGAAATACGGCCCGTCGCCGAGCAGCCCCAGCAGCTTGAGCACCCGGCTGAAGCGCTTGGGGAAATGGATCTCGAACTCGCCCCGCGCCCAGCCCTTGAGGATCTCCTCGGCCGCCGCTTCAGGCGTGATCAGCGCGGGCATCGGGTGGGTGTTCTGCGCGGTCAGCGGCGTCTCGACGAAGCCGGGGTTGATGACGGACACATCGATGCCGCTGGGTTTCAGGTCCATCTGCAGCACCTCGGCCATGTTGATCAGCGCCGCCTTGGTCGGGCCATACGCCAGCGCCTGCGGCAGGCCGCGGTAGCCGGCCACGCTGGCGACGAGGCTGATGTGGCCGCTGCGCTGGGCGAGCAGCGTGGGCAGCACCGCGTCGAGCATCCGCATGGCGCCGGTGACGTTGATGTCCTGGTGACGGATCACTTCGTCGAGGTCGTAGGCGGTGGCGCGCACCGGCAGGTAGTGGCCAGCGCAGTAGAGCGCCAGATCGAGCCGGCCGTGCTGACCCAGCAGTCGCGCCATGCCCGCCTTCAACGCACCGGGGGCGGCGGCATCGAGCGGCAGTGCCATCGCACCGGGATGGGCGGCAGCGAAGGCCAGCAGCGGCCCGGCCTTGCGCGCCGAGACGACCACCTTGGCGCCACGCCGCGCCAGCGCCTCCGCCGTGGCCAGCCCGATGCCGGACGAGGCGCCGACGATCCAGACGATGCGCCCGGTCCAGTCGCGCAGGGGTTGGTTGACCGCCATGTCGAACCCCGGCTCAGGGCTTGTGGAAGGCCAGCGTGACCTCGCCGAGGCGCACGCCGAACTTGCTCATCACCGCCTTGTTGAGCATCACCTTGTCGTCCATCAGGAACATCCAGTCGTCGAACTGCACTTCGTAGACCTTGCCGTCGACGGGCAGCTTCAGCGTGTACTGCCAGCGCAGCGCGTTGCCCGCCGCGCGGCCCTGCGCCTCGCCAAGCACATCGTCCGCGCGGCCGGTGTAACGCCCGTCGCCGAAGTCGGTCAGGCGCCAGACACGGCGCTCGGTCTGGCCGTCGCTGTAGGTGAAGTCTTCTTCCAGCACGCCCTCGTTGCCGCTCCAGCGCCCGACCAGGCGCACGGTGAAGCGCCGGGCGATCTTGCCGGAGCGGTCGGTGAAGACGCCGTGGGCGGTCATCGGACCGCTGAAGTAGTCGCGCAGCACGAGCTTCGGGGTCTCGCGGGCGTAGTCGTCCACCTGCGGCCCGGCACAGGCCGCCAGCAGGGCGGCAGCGGCGGCCACGGCGAGGTGCCGCACCGATCGAGTCACGTTCATGGTGACGTTCATGGAGTCTCTCCTTCGAGCACACGGCGCAGGCGCCACAAGGCTCCCAGCGCCAGCAGTTTCAACACACACGGCAGCGCGGCATACACCAGGCTCAGCGACCACAACGCGTCGGCAT
>NZ_JBFPGY010000118.1:0-3337 GCF_041083715.1 Sphaerotilus sp. | reverse complement strand
CAATACTTGCAGCGCACGGGCCAGGCCGGATTGGCCTTCAGTTTGGCGAGTGCAGTGAATCCGCGGTGCTGGCAGTGGGGGCAGGTGATCCGCATGTCTTGGTGCAGTGCTGGCTGCTGGCTGGTATCCGGCCATTGTCACGCGAACCGGTGATCGCAGACGCTCAGGGACGGGCGCCCAGCGCGTCCACCATGGCCTTGATGGCCGACATCTGCGGCCCGGTCTTCCATGCATAGGTCGGCCCCGTGTAGCCGAACCAGTCCCAGCAGCCCTGTGGATTGAGCGGCACGGTCGATGCGTTGACCTGCGGGTACAGCACGAGCATGCGGTTGTTCTCGGCCCACTCGTTGTAGCCGGTGTCGGCGATGAAGTCCTTGCCGACCTTTTCCGCCGATTGCGCGCAGCCGTGGAGGGCGACATGGACCTTGCAGGTCTGGCCGGCGTCACAGGAGGGAGGCACGTACAGGAACGCCTCCTTGGCCATGCCCGTGCCTGACGGGGCAAAGGCGCGCTGGTTGAACGTCACCATGCGGCCGGCAAGGCTGGTGGCCTTGGGTTGCATGGGACCGTGGATGTGGGCCAGCAACGCCCCGGACTGGTCGTAACCCCGGCCATTGACCTCGCAATGGCTGATGTACGGCGTGGCATTGGCGTCGCAGGCATTGCCGTAGGTCGGGGTGATCACGGCGTGGCCGGCAGGCACCGTGTTGACATAGACCAGTTGGTTGGCAGGGACGCCGACCTGCTGGAAGAACGACACCGTGGCGTTGACGGCCGCCTGCTTGACGACCGTGTCGCGCGTGCCGCTGAACACGTAGATGCGGCGCTTCTTGAGATCGCTCAGCTTGTCGATCTGGCCTGCCGCCTCGAACTGCCGCGCTGCGCCGGCCATGAGCGCTGCATTGGGGTAGACCAGCAGCATCTGGCCCATGCAGATGCCGGTGTAGGCCATGTTGCCGGCAGCGCAGTAGTAGGGACCGCCAGCGATGATGCCTGCGCCCTTGAAGGTGGCGGAGTAGGCCACCTGCAGCTGTGCGGCCATGAACGCACCCGACGACAGACCCGAGACCGAGCGTTCGGTGCGGTCGACCTGGAAATGGGGCAGTGGCTGGGCCGGTGGTGGCTCGGTGGCGTGGGTGGTGGTGCCGGACAGTGCAGCGACCAGCAGCAGGGCGGGGGCGAAGAGGCGGTGGCTCGGCATGGGTGGCTCCTGAGGTGGAGAGTGCGGAAGGCCGGACATGGGCGTTCTCCGAGGGTAACTCGTCATGCTGCGGCGCAGCATGACGACGTCGTGCCCATGCCACATCCGGCAGTCACCTTGCAGTCGGACCGTATGATGCGCGCCCCCTCGGTCTCTGCCTCGCGTCTGCCCATGCCCGCCATTCCCCCTTACTGTGCGATTGATTTCGGCACCTCGAATTCTGCGGTCGCTGTGCCCCGGAACGGCGAGATGGTGCTGGTCCCTCTGGAAGAGGAAGCCACCACGATGCCGACGGCCACCTTCTACCTTGGCGAGGGGCCGGACCTGCAGAATCTGCCGCGGCTGGTCGGACGTGCCGCGGTCGCGGCCTATGTCGAGGGCACCGAAGGGCGGCTGATGCGCTCGATGAAGAGCGTGCTCGGCTCGGCGCTGATGGCGCAGCACACCGACATCGGCAGTGGCCGCTCCGTCAGCTTCGCCGAGGTGATCGCCAGCTACCTGCGCCACCTCAAGCGCTGCGCCGAGGCCCACGCGGGCCATGCGCTGACGGCCGTGGTGATGGGCCGCCCGGTGTTCTTCGTCGATGACGACCCGGTGCGTGACGCGCAGGCGCAGGCTTCGCTGGAAGAGGCGGCGCGGTCGGCCGGCTTCGAGGAGGTCCAGTTCCAGTTCGAGCCGCTGGCGGCTGCGTTCGACTACGAGTCGCGCATCGACACCGACCAGCGCGTGCTGGTGGCCGACATCGGCGGCGGCACCTCCGACTTCTCGATCGTGCAGGTCGGACCCGGTCGCCGCGGCCGTGTGGACCGGCATGGCGACGTGCTCGGCCACCATGGCATCCACATCGCCGGCACCGATTTCGACCGGCGCATCGAACTGGCCAGCATCCTGAGCGAGTTCGGCTTCGGTGCGATGGGGCCGTCGATCGGCGGGCAGCCGGCGCGCGAGGTCCCCAGCCGCGTCTACCACGACCTGGCGACCTGGCACCTCATCAACAGCGTCTACCGGCCGCAGCGCGTGCAGGAATTGCGCGCGATGAAGATCAACTACGCCGATCTGCGCCACCACACCCGGCTGATGCGGGTGGTGATCGACCACCTGGGCCATGACCTGCTCGGCCGCGCCGAGATGGCCAAGATCGCGTCGGCGGCCGGTGATGAAGCCCGCATCGACCTGCGGCTGGTGGAGCGCGGGCTGTCCGTGACGATGTCGCCCGCGCAGGCGCAGCGCGCCCTGGACGATGACATCGGGCGCATTGCCGCGGCGGCCCTTGAAACGGTGCGGCTGGCCGGGCTGCAAACGAGTCAGATCGATGCGTTGTACTTCACCGGGGGCTCGACCGGGTTGCACCTGCTCACTGACCGGCTGGCCGCGGCGTTTCCTCAGGCGAAAGCGCTGCAGGGCGAGCGACTTGCCAGTGTGGCCAGTGGGCTCGGCCTGGATGCCCGGCGCCGTTTTGGACTCTGAGCGGGCAGCTCAGAGCATGCGCTGTGATCGGCGCGGTTCGTCCTGGCGTGGCATGGCGGGCGCAGAAGCCGGTGGCGCGGGCAGCGGCGGGGCAACCTCGTGTGCACGCCGGTCTGGCCGGGGCGGCGGCGTGGCGATGTCATGCGGTGGGGCCGGCAGGGCGGCCGGGGGCGGATTGGCCCAGCGCGGCTGACGCTGCTCCTGGGGCTCCGGCATTGGCGCGCGCCACTGGCGCTGCGGTGGTTCGACCACGATCGGCGCCGGCACCACGATCACGCGCGGTGGCGGCGGTGTGTCCCACGCAGGTGCCGCGTGCCAGTGGCGGGGGCGCCGGTCGGCCCAGTCGTCCGGTGGCGGGCTGTCGTTGTCGGCCGGGGTCATCGCCCAGGCGGCAAAGGCGTCGGCTTGCGGGAAACCGATCTGCCAGCGACCGTTCCGGTCGCGTTCGGCCCGGCGACCGGGGGGCAGCAGCAGCGTGCCATCGTCGTTCTCGATGCGCAGTGCACTGCGCCAGGCGGTGGCGCTGCCTGCGTCGGGCAGGCCTCGCCGGTCTGGGGCATCGATGCGGAACAGCCCTGCGCCGTGTGGCTGGTGCCGGCCGGCGGCCGTGTCCACCTGCCAGCGCCAAGCCGTCTCGGGCTGGCGCAGATCGAGCACCAGGCCGCCCCG
>NZ_JBFPGY010000117.1:0-3343 GCF_041083715.1 Sphaerotilus sp. | reverse complement strand
CGCACGACCAGGTTGCCAAGTTCTCCACCAGATCAGCGCCGACGGTCCAACCCGCCATGCTGCCCAGGCGATTGAGCAGGCGCCGAGGTGGATCGGCAGCGAAATGCCGCCGTGCCACCTGGGCGAAAGACCAGCTGGACCACCGGGCCAGCAAGTAGGCATAGCTGGCGATCAGTCCCAGATCGGCGACCAGCGCACCGCCGAGGTGGCGCGTGGTGTTCGACAGATGCACGCCTGGTGCAGGCCAGGGCCAGTGGCCCAGATCGTGCCATGGCACCCAGCCGAAGCACTGCCAGCGCACGAGCGACAGATTGGACTCGGTCGCCGCCGCCAGCGTCCGATCCACGCTGAACGCAAACGCCGCAAAGCCATTGTGGATGTCCAGCGCATACGCAGGGGCCAGGAGCAGTCCGGCAAGGCACCAGAAGAACACCGCCGCCACTGCCGCCCACAACAGCGGGCCCAGCGGCCGGGATCTGCTCCACACCGAGTCAGAAGGAAATCGCAGCGTGCGCTCGGTCACCGAGGCGTGCTCAACGGCCTGTACCGGCACATTGGGTTGGTTCCAGTCCGGATTGCGCCTGGGCTCGCGCAAGGCCAACCCGCCGAGGGCCCACCAGACCGTGTCCCGCGACTCGGAGTGGAGCACGGCCCGGGCGACCGTGGCATCAGCAGCCGAGCCAGCGGCGTCCGCTCCGGTGGAGGGGCGGTACGGCGCTGACAGGCGGGCGCGCACAGCCAGGAGATCCACTCCGCCGCGGGCATTCACCAATCCGGTCGCCAGCCGCAGCCCGCATTTCACGGACGCCTGCAGCATCCACAGCAAGGCCTCGTCGGACAGACCGGACTCCGTCTTGCGATAACCCCCACCCACATCGCAGTGCGAGCCAGCAAACCAGACCTGCTCGATGCTCTGCCCTGCTGCCGCGTAGTCATGGTCGGGTTCGATGATGTAGGGTCTGGGCTCGAAGGCGCGACGGTGTTCGTCCAGGGCCAGGGCTTGGCGCACATGGTTGTAAGGCTTGCCCACGATGCTGGGCTTGGCGGTCATGGTCTGCTGACTGAGCAGGGGAAACCCCACGGAAGCCACCGTGTCCCACACCCCGACAAACCACACCGGCACCCGTCGGCCGGTGCAGAACAGATCGGAGATCTGCGCCGCCACATCGAGATAGCGCTGGCTGTCACGCCGATCGGCAAAGTAGGTGTGCAGCAGCGTGGGGATCAGATCCTGCGACTCCGGGCGCAGCAGTCCGAACATGGTCACCAGTCCGCCGATGCTGCGTGCGGTAAAGGCCCCGCGCGAGAAACCGTACAGGAAGATCTGGTCGCCCGCACGGTAATGCCTGACCAGGAAACCGTATCCCTCTGCAATGTTCTCGAACACACCTTGGCCGAAGGCCAGACCACTCAGGCGTTGGAAATTGCGTTTCAGCGTATCGATGCGCGTCGTGCCGGGCAACTGGCCCGGGTTGCCGACGCCAGGGTCGTAGAACAGCAGCTGGTCTTGTCCGTCCGGATCCAGCAGTTCGCAGAGCTGGGTCACGTTGGTGTCGTTGAGTCGGCCGGTGAGATTGTTGTTCGTGCCATCGCAGCAGACGATGAGTTGACGAGGGGCCATAGCAGCGCATCTCCCATACCGGACCGTGGTCTACACAGGGCGTGACACCACCATGCTTCCAGCCCATGTAGAACAATGTGCAACGCGCTTTCGTGGACGTCCACCGCATGCATTTGGACGCCCGCACACAGCACAGGCGATGTGTGACTTTTTTCACACATCGTGCCACCTTGAACGGCGTGCTGAACTGCCGCAAGTCCAGCGGTGAGTGCCAAGATGATCGAGAAAGCGAGGCTTGCCATGAGACAGATCGACCATGTGTTCGTATTGATGCTCGAAAACCGGTCTTTCGATCACTTTTTCGGGCTCTCCGGCAGGCCCGGCATCCCGCGGCCTGCGGATCCAGACTTCAGGCCAGGGGCCACCGATCGATCAGTGGTGGACCCGCCTCACGAATTCGAGGATGTGAGAGCGCAGGTCCATGGAGGTGCCATGAGCGGGTTCAGCCAGACTGCCAAGCAGGCGTTCAGTCCCCACGACATACCCGTCATCACTCAATTGGCCCAAGAGTTCCTGCTGTTTGACAACTGGTATTCGTCTCTACCCGGGCCGACCTGGCCCAACCGATTCTTTGTTCACGCCGCCTCCTCGGGTGGTCTCGCGGCAAGCCCGAGTGCACTGGATGATCTCACCGCGGTCACGCTGCCTTCCGCGGCATTCAAATTCCAGCACGGCACCATCTTCGACCGATTGAGTTCGGCAGGAAAGAAGTGGCGCATTTATCATGGCGATGTGCATCCGCAAGTTCTATCCGTTGAGGGAATGGTCGCCAAAAGTTTCAACCCTGAATTTTTCCGGCCGCTATATCCGGAGGGGAATGCCAGTGGTTTTGCGGCCGATTTGCAGGGCGATGGTTATGATGTTGCCTATACCTTTATCGAGCCGAACTACGCCATTCAACTGTTCAGTCAGTTCGTGCAGGGTGATTCCCAGCATCCACGCGGTCTGGTCAGCGCTGGCGAAGGCCTGGTCAAGTTTGTCTACGAAACCATCCGCAACTCCAGCGTGTGGCAGAACAGCCTGCTCTTGATCACCTGGGACGAGCACGGCGGTTTCTTCGACCATGTACCGCCACCGCCGGCCATTCCTCCGGGCGACACAGCGACGAACCGCGCGCGCGCAGGGCCGAACTCTCCGGAGTTCGGCTTCGATGTGCTTGGCGTCCGTGTGCCTGCGATCCTCGTTTCTCCGTGGGTTTCCAGGGGCGTCCTCGGGAGCAAGGTGTTCCCGGGATCGACCTTCGATCACACCTCTGTGATCAGCTCGTTGCGTGCGAACTTCGGTCTCGGCGAGCCGATCACCCACCGGGATGCCGCCGCACCCAACTGGTGGAGCGCGCTCAACGCGCAGCCACGCACCGGACTGGATGCCGGGCCTCATGCGCTCGCCGCGGTTCAATCCGTCACCACCCCCGCACCGGCGGCCTTGGGTATGGTCAGAGAGCCAGTGGCGCATGGCGGCCAACAAAAGCCGGATCCGTTCATCGAAGGTGTTGCGCTGATCGCGCTGGATCTCGACCGCTTCGTCTCGCAGCAGAAGGCGACCCCGACCCTTGCAACGCAGGTATTCCAGAAGCCGCCACTCGCAAACAGCGTTCCTCCGACAGCACAAGTGGCCGGTGCGGACTTGAATCTGAAGCTGCTGTCCTACATCCAGCAAGTGGATGCGAAGGTCTTGACGCACAAAGAAAGTCTGAAAGGCAAGCCCTAAGGAAGGTCTGCA
>NZ_JBFPGY010000116.1:0-10968 GCF_041083715.1 Sphaerotilus sp. | reverse complement strand
GTCATCGTGAACAGGAAGGTCAGCACCGTCAGCCCCAGCGAGATGCTGATGGGCATCCCGGTGAGCATCAGGGTGATGAGCAGCGCGAAGATGATGAGCGTGTTCATGCGCGGCCTCCAGGGGCGGCAGACGTGCCGGCCAGCAGTTCATCGGGGTTGACGTCCTCCATGCCTTCGACATGGCCGTGGTCGTGGTGCGGCAGCTCGCCGGTCTTCAGGAAGTTCCACGCCACCTGCAGGAAGCGGAAGCACATCAGGTACGACCCCAGCGGCACGCACAGGTAGACGATCCACATCGGCACTTCCAGGTCGGAAGAGGTCTGGTCGGTGTGGCCGATGTGCCAGACGAAGTTGGCGCCCAGCGTGCCGACGATGCCAGTGAACAGCGCCCCGGCCAGCAGACTGACCATCACCATCGCCTTGCGCGGGCCGCCCGTGAGCTTGCGCACCAGCACGTCCACGCCGACGTGGATGCCCTGGCGCACGCCATAGGCCGCACCGAACTTGGCCATCCACACGAACAGGAAGATGCACAGCTCCTGGGCCCAGCTCACGTTGAGCCGGACCATCCAGTCCTGCAGCACCGGAATGCCAGCGAAAAAGCGGTGGACCACCGCCAGGAAGATGATGGTGGTGGCCACCGCCATCAGGGTCGAGATCAGCACCTCTTCGAGCCGATCCAGCAATTTGAGCAACATGGAATCTTCTCCCAGGCGTCACTTCGGCGCGACGAAACCGGCCGACTTGTAGGCCGCTTCGATCGTGGCCTTGCCGACCCGGCCTTCCATTTCCTTGTGGACGGGCATCAGGGCCTTCTTCCACTCGGTGATCTCGGCGGCCGTGGGCGTGTAGACCGTGGTCTTGCCGCTGGCCTTGATCTTGTCGAGACCGATGGCGTTTTCGGTCGAGGCGATCGCGTTGGCGTAGGTGGTCGCGTCCTTGATGGCCCCGTCCACGACCGTGCGCAGATCGACCGGCAGGCCGTCATAGAACTTCTTGTTGATGATCACCGCGTAGGCCAGGTGGCCGTGGTTGGACAGGGTGAGGTGCTTCTGGACCTCGAAGACCTTCTGCGTGTAGAAGTTCGACGGCACGCCCTCGGTGCCATCGACCACGCCCGACTGCAGCGCCTGGTACAGCTCCGAGAACGCCATCACCTGCGGGATCGCGCCCAGGGCACGCATCTGCGCGTCCAGCACCTTGGACGACTGGATGCGCATCTTCAGGCCCTTGAAGTCGGCCACGGTGTGCAGCGGCTTGTTGGCGCTCATGACGTGGAAGCCGTTGTCCCAGTAGGCCAGGCCCTTGATGTCCTTGGACTCCAGCTTCTTGAACAGCTCCAGGCCGAGCGTGGCCGTCGTGTTGCGGAAGGAGGCGTCGTCCTTGAACAGGAAGGGCAGGTCGAACACCTCGAACTCCTTCACGCCCAGCGGCCCGAACTTGGCCAGCGACGGCGCCAGCATCTGCACCGAACCAAGCTGCAGGGCCTCCAGCTCTTCCTTGTCCTTGTAGAGCTGGCTGTTCGGATAGACCTCGACCTTGAGGCGGCCGGCGCTGCGCTGCTCGACCAGTTCCTTGAAGCGCTGCGCACCCTTGCCCTTGGGCGTGTCGGGCGCGACGACGTGGCTGAACTTGATGACGATCGGGGCCTGGGCCTGCACGGAGGCCGAGGCCAGCAGCGCAGCACCCAGGGCGGCGCTCAGCAGGGTGCGGCGGGACAGGACGGAAAGGACGTTCATGGAGATCTCCGGGGCCCGCGAGGGCCGGTCATGCATGGGGTGGGATGGATGGGGCCGGAGTGTCCGTGCGGGTGCCGCCTGCGAGGAACTGTGGATTTCCACATTTCTGTTGCACGCCGCCGCTGACCGCCGGCCGGCCGGCCATGGTTCAGCGCCCGTACTCGTACACCGTGAAGCGGTCGGGGAAGAAGGTGTTGGCGTAGTACGGCGACACACTGGTGGTGATCTTCCCGGCGTAGTCCGCGCTGCCCTCGCCCGTCACGCCGTAGAGCTTCTTGGTCGTCGGGTGCAGCGCCATCGTGCGCAGCCCGTTGGCCACGCCCACGGCCTCGACGGCGACGTACTGGTCGGCCCCCTTCTGCTCCACCACCAGCAACTGCGAGTGGACACCGTTGGCCAGGAAGACGCGCTTCAGCTCGCGGTCGAAGGCCACCGTGTCGTTGCCGCCGCCGGTTTCCATCGCGAAGACGCGCTCGCCCGTCTGGCCGTTCATCACCACCAGGCTCGGCTTGACCACCGGCCCTGGCGTGGTGAGGGCCGCCACCGGTGCCGTGCCCCGGCAGCCGACGAAGACCCGGTCGTTGCCCGCGTCGTAGGCCAGCCCGTTGGCCTGGGCGCAGTCCGGCACCGGCCACTGCGCGACCACCTTCAGTTGCTGCATGTCGATGCGCAGCAGCCGGGATTCGTCCCGCGTGGCCATCAGCAGGTGGCCCTTGCCGTCGGCCTCGGCGTGCTCGGGCTTGCGGGAGCTGATGCGCACCTCGCCCACCTTCTTCAGCGACGGCACCTCCAGCACCACCAGGCTCGTGCCCTCCTTGTCCGCCGCCATGTTCACCAGCAGCCGCTTGGTCACCGGATCGTAATGCGCCGAATCCAGTTCGTCGCCCAGCTTGATCGATGGCTGGGTCGCCAGGGTGGACAGCGAGAAGGGCGTGAGCGTGCCGTTCTCGTTGGTGGACAGGCCCAGGTCGAACTCGGGAATGACCACCGCGCCGTTCGAGCTGGCAGCGGCCGTCCCGGCAACGATGCCGACCAGTCGGTTCTTCTGCAGGTCGAACACCTGCAGGCCGGTCTTGCGGTGCCCGATGTACAGCCGGTCATGACCGGCGTCGAGCGACACGTAGTCCCAGGTCGTGCTGGGGCCGGCCAGCGGGGTGGCGCCTGTCTGGTGCCAGCCATCGAAGGCATGGGCCGCGGAGGCCAGGCACAGAGCCGCCAGGACGGTCGCCGGAACTCGGAAGAATGCGCGCTGCATGGGGTGTCTCCTCTCATGGGGGTTGGTGCGGTGCAGTGTGGGCGCCCACCGGGTCCGCGAGAAACTGTGGACTTCCACATTTGTGCGCCAGGTGTGCGCCCATCTGCGGCCATCGCCAGGGATAACCCTTGAATTCGGACCAATCACGGGGGCACCCACCCCGCCAGGGGTCACTAGACTGCGGGCCATGCGCCCGAGCCACGCCCCCACCGACGACATGCCCTCCGACCCGGGGCCGACGCGGTGGCGTGCGCTGTGGCTGCTGCCGATGCTGTTGGCCCTGGTGTTCGTGACCGGTGTGGGGCTGTGGGCGGTCCACAACGAGGTCGAGGAGCGGGCAGAACTGCGCCGCACGATGATCACCGATGCGCTGAGCCTGGATGCCCAGTTGCTGGCGCACCTGGATACCGAGACGACCCGGCTGCGCCTGCTTGCCAGCCGGCTGCGGGACCAGCCGCGCGACGCCCGCGGACTGCGCGACCAACCCGAGGTCATGGCCGGGTTGCAACGCTTGTGGATCAGCATCACCTGGCTCGACCGGGACAACCGCATCGTGGCCCAGTTCCCCGACGGCCCGCCAGCCGAACCGGTCTTGGCCGAAGAACGCCGCGGACTCTCGGCCCACCTCGTCGCGACCATCGATGCCCCGCCTCCCCAAGGATCGATCCCGTTCGGCATTGGCGAGTCCGGCGGCGAGCGCCTGGTGGTGCGCTACGCACCGGCAACGCTGCTGCGACGCGGCGCGCCCTGGTGGCTCACGCGGCGCTATGTCGTGCGGCTGGTGGACAGCTCCGACCAGGTGATCGCGGCCCTCGATGACCAACCCTTCGCACCCGGCGAGCGCGAGAGCTACCGGCTCCAGGCCGGTGGAAGCTTCAGCAGCACGGGCACCTTCCTCGAATTGATCCCCCGAGAAGCGCCCCGACCATGGTGGCGCCAGACGCCACTGGTGCCGCTGGGCGGTGTCCTGGTGCTGATCGGTGTGGCCACGGTGCTGCTGCGGCGCCAGATGAAGCAAATCAGCCACGCCGAAGCGGCCTGGCGCACGCAGGCCCGGTGGCGCAGGGCGATGGAGGACTCGGCGCTGGTCGCCTTGCGCGCGCGCGACACCGAAGGCCGGCTGCTGTATGTCAACCGCACGTTCTGCGACATGGTCGGTCTGCCGGCCAACACGCTGATCGGCTGCAAGCCGCCGATGCCGTACTGGCCACCGGACGCCATCGAAGAGGCGATGACGCGCAGCCAGCGCAACCTCGCCGGACTGGCGCCGCGCGAAGGCTACGAGACCCGCTGGCGGCACGTCAATGGCCGAGCCATCGACGTGATGGTGCTGGAATCTCCGCTGATCGACGCGCATGGCCGTCAGATCGGCTGGATGGGCTCGATCGTGGACATCACCGAACGCAAGCGACTGGAGGAGCGCGAACGCAACCAGGCCGACGCGATGGCCCACCAGGCCCGGCTGACCACGCTCGGCGAGATTGCCTCGGCGCTGGCCCACCAGCTCAACCAGCCCCTGACGGTGATCGCCAGCTACAACGGCGGCGTGCGGCGCTCGCTTGAGCGTGCGGGATTCGACGATCCAGCGGTGCTGACGGCGCTGCAGCGTCAAGGCGAGCAGGCGGCGGAGGCCGGCCGCATCGTCCAGCGCATCCGCCAGTTCCTGACCCGCCGCAGCCCGCAACGCGAGCGCTGCGACGTGGCGCAGACACTGCGCCGTGCCGTCGGGCTGCTCGGCCGAGACCTGCAGCGTCAGCGCATCGTGGTGGGCTGGGCGCTGGCAGACGGGCTGCCTGCCGTGCTCGCCGATCCGGTGCTGATCGAGCAGGTGGTGATCAACCTGGTCCGCAACGCGGCCGACGAACTCGCACAAGGCGGCGGCGAACTCCGCATCAGCGCGACCGTGACCGGTGCGCACCACCTCCGCATCGACATCGACGACAACGGCCCCGGCCTGCGCGGCCACACCATCGAGACGCTGTGCGCACCGTTCTATTCGACCAAGGCCGACGGCATGGGGATGGGTCTGGCGATCTGCCGCTCGGTGATCGAAGCCCACCACGGCGCGATGGACGCGAGCGCCAGCCCGCTCGGCGGGGCCAGGTTTTCATTCACCCTTCAGCGATTCGACGACTGCCATGACGACGAGCCAGACCCCGACCCGGACGATTCACCTGGTCGATGACGAAGAGGCCGTGCGTGACGCGCTGGCCTTCCTGTTCGAAACCCACGGACTGGAGGTGCATCGCTACGCCAGCGGCCCCGACTTGCTGGCCGCCTGTGATGCGGGAATGCCGGACGGCTGCATCCTGCTCGACGTGCGCATGGAGCCGATGTCGGGCCTGCAGGTCCACGACGCCCTGATCGCGCGGGGCGTGCGCCTGCCGGTGATCTTCCTGACCGGCCATGGAGACATCCCGATGGCCGTCGATGCGCTGCACAAGGGCGCATTCGACTTCGTCGAGAAGCCTTTCAGCGACACGGCACTGGTGCTGCGCGTGATGAAGGCGCTGGATCTGGCCGCCCGCCAGCGCCACAGCCGCGCCGCCGAGGATGCACTCGGCCAACGCCTGACCAGCCTGACCGAGCGCGAGCGTGAAGTCATGCTGCGCGTGGCCGCAGGCAAGCTCAACAAGGTCATCGCCGACGAGCTGTGCGTGTCGGTGCGGACCATCGAGGTCCATCGTGCCCGCGTCTATGACAAGCTCAGCGTGCGCTCAGCCGCCGAGGTGGCGGCGCTGCTGGCCCGTCGCCGCCCATGACACCCGGTGCGCGGACACGCTCAGGCCATCACGCCGTCGTCGTCATCCCCAGGCGCTCCAGCAGCGCCCGGTCACGCGCCGACTGCGGATTGCCGGTGGTCAGCAGCTTGTCGCCGTAGAAGATCGAGTTCGCGCCGGCGAGGAAACACAGCGCCTGGATCGCCTCGCCCATCTGCTCGCGCCCGGCCGACAGGCGCACGCGGGCGGTCGGCATGGTGATACGCGCCACCGCGATGGTGCGCACGAACTCGAACGGGTCGAGTTGGTCGGTATCGGCCAGCGGCGTGCCTTCGACTTTGACCAGCTCGTTGATCGGCACCGACTCCGGGTACGGCGTCAGGTTGGCGAGCTGCGCGACCAGGCCGGCGCGCTCGGTGCGGCTCTCGCCCATGCCGACGATGCCACCGCAGCAGACCGACATGCCGGCGCTGCGCACATGCTCCAGCGTGTCCAGGCGGTCCTGGTAGTCGCGGGTGGTGATGATGCGGCCGTAGGCTTCCGGCGCGGTGTCGAGGTTGTGGTTGTAGTAGTCGAGGCCGGCTGCTTTCAGCGACTGCGCCTGCGTCTGGCTCAGCATGCCCAGCGTGCAGCAGGTTTCCATGCCCAGCGCCTTCACGCCCGAGACCAGCTCGGCCACCTGCTCGATGTCGCGGTCCTTCGGCGCACGCCACGCCGCGCCCATGCAGAAGCGGGTCGCGCCCTGCGCCTTGGCGTCGTTCGCGGCCGACAGCACAGCGTCGATGTCGAGCAGCTTGCTGGCCTCGACCCCGGTGTCGTAGTGGACCGACTGCGGGCAGTAGCCGCAGTCCTCGGGGCAGCCGCCGGTCTTGATCGACAGCAGCGTGGAGAGTTGCACCTCGTTGGCCTCGAAATGCTGGCGATGCACCTGCTGCGCCTGCCAGAGCAGGTCGTTGAACGGCAGCGCGAACAGCGCCTCGATCTGCGCGACGCTCCAGCGGGCGTCGGCCGCCGGGGCAAGGGGCTTGGCGGGGCGGATCAGCGTGACGGGCTGGGGGGTGGCGAGGCTCATGCAGTGGTCTCCTGGGATGTTCGGGGGGACAGTTCGATGATCGCGTCGGCGAGGCGCTCGACCTCGGCGACGGTGTGGGCGGCGGACAGGGCAATGCGCAGCCGGGCGGTGCCAGCGGGCACGGTGGGCGGGCGGATGGCGGGCACCCACAGGCCGTGCTGGCGCAGGCCGTCCATCAGCGCCAGCGCCGTGGCGTTGTCGCCGACGATCAGCGCCTGGATCGGCGTGGGCGAATCGAGCAGCCGCCAGCCGGTGTCCGCCAGACCGGCGTGCAGCCGCTGGCGCAGCGCCGCCACGAGGTCGGCCAGCCGCACGCGGCGCCATTCGTCATGTTGCACGCGGCGCAGGCTGACCCGCAGCGCCTCGGCCAGCATGGCGGGCGCGGCGGTGGCGAAGGTGTAGCTGCGGGTCTTCTGCAGCAGCCATTCGATCAGCGTCGCATCGCCCGCCACGAAGGCACCGGCCACACCGAGCGCCTTGCCGAGCGTGGCCATGTAGAGCACGCGGCGCGAGGCGGTCGGCCCGATGAGGCCGAAGCGCGCCAGCGTGCCGCGCCCTTGCGGGCCGAGCACGCCGAAGCCATGCGCGTCGTCCATCAGCAGCAGCGCGTCGTGCTGCTCGCACAGCGCCAGCAGACGCGGCACGTCGGCGACGTCGCCGTCCATGCTGAACACGGCGTCGCTCATCACCAGCTTGCGCCGGGCGGTGCAGGCCGCGAGCTGGGCGGCCAGGACATCGAGGTCGGCGTGCGGGAAACGGTGGATGGTCGCCTTCGACAGCCGGGCGCCGTCGATCAGGCAGGCGTGGTTGAGCGCGTCCGAGAACAGCGCGTCGCCCTCGCCCACCAGCGCCGGGATGACCGAGGCGTTGGTGGCGAAGCCGGCGTAGAAATACAGCGCCCGCGGCAGGCCGACGAAGCGGGCCAGCTCGTCCTCCAGCGCCGCGTTGGCCGCGCTGTGGCCGCTGACCATCGGCGAGGCGCCGGAGCCGACGCCGTAGGCGCGGGCGCCCGCGCAGGCCGCCTCGACCAGCGCCGGATCGCCCGCCAGGCCGAGGTAGTCGTTGCTGCAGAAGGCCAGCAGCCGCTCGCCGTCCACGCTCAGGTAGCCATCGCCCAGCGGCCGCACGACGCGGCGGCGGCGCAGCAGGTGGGCGTCGTCGAGCGCCTGCAGCCGGGCGGGCAGCTCATCGAGCCAGGAGGAGACGGGAACAGGAACAGGTTCGGTCATGGGGTCGGCATGGCATGGAAAGGCAGATCCGCCAGCAGCGGCGCAGCAAGGTGTCGGCACAGGAAGGCCACGTTGTCATCGGCGCAGGCCATGTGCGGATCGATCCGGTTGGCGATCCAGCCCGCCAGCGCCAGCCCGCGGGTGCGCACCGCCTCGGCCGTCAGCAGCGCGTGGTTCAGGCAGCCGAGCCGGATGCCGACCACCAGCACGACCGGCAAGCCCAGCGCCTCGGCCAGATCGGCCCCTGTCACCAGTCCGCCGCCCGGCGGCTCGTCCAGCGGCTCCTCCAGCGGCACGAGAAAACCGCCCGCACCCTCCACCACGACCACCTCGGCCCGGCGCTGCAGTGCACGGCACGCAGCGACGATCGGCTCCAGCGCGATGGCCACCCCGGCGCGCCGGGCCGCCAGGTGCGGCGACAACGGTTCGGGCAGGCGCACGGGGCTGTCGAGTGCTGCCGGCACCACGACGTTCGACGCCGCCCGCAGCCGCAGCACGTCGTCATCGTCCCGTGCCGTGCCGGCGGCGATCGGCTTCATGCCCACCGCCCGGTGGCCCGCCGCGACAAAGCCGCGCAGCAGGTGGGCGGCGGCGTGGGTCTTGCCGATGCCCGTGTCGGTCCCGATGACAAACACCGAACCCAGTTCAGACCGCATCGATCACCACCGCCGCAGGGTTCGGCACGGCCGAAACCCCCTCCTCCGCCAGCGTGTCGTTCAACGCCGCCAACGCGCCCCGCGCCAGCCAGGCGCCGCTGCCATCGTCAGCCGCTGCGTCGATCGCATAGGGCGGCATCGCGTACAGCGTGTGCCCGATCGGCCGCAGCAGCAGCCCGTGCGCCAGCGCGTGGCGGCTGTAGCGGCGGGCGAAATCAGGCAGCGACGTCTCGATGTCCCAGGCCCAGACCATCCCGAGCTGGCGCGCCTGCCGCACACGGGGATGGGCGGTCAGCGGGGCAAGGCGTTCGGTCAGCTGCGCGGCCGTCGTGCGGTTGCGCACCAGCACGTCCTCGCGCTCGAACAGGTCCAGCGTCGCCAGCGCGGCGCGGCAGGCCAGCGGGTTGCCGGTGTACGAGTGCGAGTGCAGGAAGCCCCGCGCCACGGTGTCGTCGTAGAACGCCGCGTACACCTCGTCCGTCGTCAGCACCGCCGACAGCGGCAGCATCCCGCCGGTCAGCCCCTTGGACAGACAGAGGAAGTCGGGGCGAATCCCGGCCTGCTGGTGCGCGAACATCGTCCCGGTGCGACCGAAGCCGACCGCGATCTCGTCCACCACCAGATGCACGCGGTACTGGTCGCACAGCGCCCGCACCCGCCGCAGGTAATGCGCATCGTGCATCGCCATGCCGGCGGCGCACTGGATCAGCGGCTCGATGATCACGGCGGCCGTCTCGGCGTGGTGGTCGGTCAGCCAGCGTTGCAGCGACTGTGCGGCGCGTTCGGCCACGTCCACGGCGGATTCGCCCCCGACCGCGCCCCGTGCATCCGGGCTGTCCACGGTCGCGGCCAGGCGCACCAGCGGCGCATACGCCTCGCGGAAGACCGCGATGTCGGTGACGGCCAGCGCCCCGACCGTCTCGCCGTGGTAACCACCCGCCAGCCCGACGAAGCGCGACTTCTCCGGTGCACCGTGGTTGCGCCAGAAGTGGGCGCTCATCTTCAGCGCGATCTCGGTCGCCGAGGCGCCGTCGCTGCCGTAGAAGGCGTGGCCCAGCCCGGTCAGCGCCGCCAGCCGCTCGGACAGTTCGACCACCGGGCCGTGCGTGAAGCCGGCGAGCATCACATGGTCGAGCCGGCCGAGCTGATCGACCAGCGCCGACACCAGCGCCGGGTGGTTGTGGCCGAACAGATTGACCCACCAGGAGCTGATGCCGTCGAGGTAGCGCCGGCCCTCGTGGTCGTACAGCCAGACGCCTTCCGCCCGGGACACGGGAATCAGCGGCAGGCCAGGCGAGCCAGGCGTGCCGTCGTGCAGCTTCATCTGGGTGCAGGGGTGCCACACCGCGCGCAGGCTGCGGGCGCGCCAGTCGTCGTTCAGGCTCACGGGGTCGGATGCCGGGTTCAGCGCAGCGGGGAAACCTGCGGCGGGTTCTCGGGGTGGGCGCGCAGCTCCTTGATGCGGTTCTGCTCGTCCATGAACACCAGCCTGGGCGCGTGCGTGGCGACCTGGTCCTCGTGCACCTGGGCGAACGCGGCCAGGATCACCAGATCGCCCGTGCTGGCGCGGCGGGCAGCCGAGCCGTTGAGCGAGATGATGCCGCTGCCGCGGGGTGCCTTGATCACGTAGGTGACGAAGCGCTCGCCGTTGTTGATGTTCCAGACGTGGATCTGCTCGTTCTCGCAGAGGTTGGCCGCGTCGAGCAGGTCCTCGTCGATGCCGCAGGAGCCTTCGTAGTGCAGCTCGCAGTGGGTGACCGCGGCGCGGTGGATCTTGGATTTGAGCAGGGTGCGGAACATGGCGTCGGTGGTCCTTGGACGTCGTAATTCAAAATTCAAAAAGCAGCGCATGGTAACGGCTGAGGCCGCGGGAGGCGAATCTACCCCACCGGCCCTTCAGACGACAGGGCGAACGCGCTGTCCGTAGCGCGGTGGCGCAGGCCAGGTGGCGGCGGTCAGCGCACCCTGTGCCAGCCCCTCCCCTTCCAGACACCTGAGCAGGTTGATCCACCCTGCATGCCCGACGACCAGGCGCGGCAGCTGGCCGGCCCGGACGGCAGCCAGCGCATCCGACACCCGGGTGTGGAGCTGTTGCAGCGATTCGCCACCGCCCGGTGCGTGCTGCAGGAAATCGGCTTCCCAGGCCAGCACGTCGGCGTGGGCGATGGCGGACCAGCACCGGCCGTCCCAGACGCCGAAATCAAGCTCCAGCCAGCGCGCATCGATCTGGTGTCGCCAGCCCCAGCGGCGCAGCCAGCGGCCGACGTCGGCGCCGCGGCGCAGCGGCGAGGTGGCGAC
>NZ_JBFPGY010000115.1:0-3347 GCF_041083715.1 Sphaerotilus sp. | reverse complement strand
GTCGTTCACATTCGTCAGCGTCGGCCCGGTGACGACCTGATCGCCCAGGGCTTCGAAAAAGCCGTGGCCGTCGTTGTCGGCCAGCCGGTCCTTCGGGCGCAGGCCCAGCGCCCAGGCCCGTGCCAGCGTATCGGGCCGCCAGACGGCGCCCGCGATCTCTTCTTGTCCGTCCACGCCGTCGGTGTCGCCGGCCAGCGCATGGATGCGCGGATGTCCACCGAGCGCGATGCCCATCGACAGCAGGCATTCGACGTTGCGTCCGCCACGCCCGGTGCCGCGCACGGTGACGGTGGTTTCGCCGCCCGACAGCAGCACGCACGGTGCCGTGAACGGCTGACCACGCCCGGCGACCTGCAGCGCCAGCCCGGCGAGCACCTTGCCGACGTCGCGCGCCTCGCCCTCGATGGCGTCACCGAGGATGTGCGCGGGAATACCGGCCTCGCGGGCCACTGCAGCGGCGGCTTCCAGGGCCTGCTGCGGCGCAGCGACGATGCGGGTCTCGATGCCCGTCAATCGTGGGTCGCCTGGCTTGACCGACTCGCCCCGGCCGCTTTCCAGGACATCGCGCGCCGCAGGCGGCAGCGTGATGCCGTAGCGGCGCACGATGTCGAGCGCGTCGGCGCAGGTCGTCGGGTCCGCCACCGTCGGGCCGGAGGCAATGTCGATCGGGTCATCCCCCGGCACGTCCGAGATCAGCAGCGTCCGCACCCGCGCCGGGTGACACGCTGCGGCGAGCCGGCCGCCCTTGATCGCCGAGAGGTGTCGGCGCACGCAGTTCATCTCGGTGATCGTGGCGCCCGAGGCGAGCAGGGCGCGGTTGATCGCCTGCTTGTCGGCCAGCGTCACACCGTCCAGCGGCAGCGGCAGCAGCGACGAACCGCCGCCCGAGATGAGGCACAGCACCACGTCCTCTGGCGTGAGGCCAGCGACAAACGCGAGCAGGCGCTGTGCAGCGCGCAGGCCGGCTTCGTCGGGGACCGGGTGCGCTGCCTCGACGATCTCGATGCGCTCGCAAGGCACGTTGTAGCCATACCGGGTGACGACCAGGCCGGTGAGCGGGCCGGGCCAGTGCTGCTCGACGGCCTGCGCCATCGCCGCGGACGCCTTGCCTGCGCCGATGACGATGAGCCGGCCGCGCACCGTCGCCGGGTCAGGCAGGCACGGCGGGATGCACAGCGCTGGCTGGGCGCTGGCGACGGCCGCGTCGAAGAGACGGCGCAGCAGGGCGGGGGCGTTGTGGTCAGACATGCGTCATCCCACCACGTCCGGCCACACCGTGTGGAACCACTGGCCTGTCGGCTTGTCGGTGCGCTCGTAGGTGTGCGCGCCAAAGAAGTCGCGCTGCGCCTGCAGGAGGTTCGCGGGCAGCCGGGCGGTGCGCAGGCTGTCGTAGTAGCCGAGCGATGCACTCATCGCCGGCACCGGGATGCCTTGCGTCACCGCGTGCGCCACCACCTCGCGCCACGCCTGCTGCGTGCGGTTGAGCAGCGCGGCGAAATAGGGCGCCAGCATCAGGTGCGTCAGGTCGGGCTGCGTGCGGTAGGCGTCGGTGATGTGGTTGAGGAACCGCGCCCGGATGATGCAGCCGCCGCGCCAGATCGACGCCAGCCCGCCGAGGTCGATGTCCCAGCCCTTGCGCGCGCTCATGCTCTTCACGAGGTCCAGCCCCTGCGCGTAGCTGATCACCTTGGCGGCGTAGAGCGCGTCGTGGATCTTGGCCACCAGCGCCTGGCGCGCGGCGCGGTCGCCGGTCCAGGCGGTGGCCGGGCCGTGCAGGATCTCGCTGGCCGCGACCCGCTGCGCCTTCTGCGACGACAGCACGCGCGCCTCCACGGCGGCGTTGATGGTGCTGATCACGACCGCCTGCTCGGCGCCGTTCATGATCGTCCACTGGCCGGTGCCCTTCTGGCCCGCCTTGTCGAGGATGAGTTCGACGACGGGGTGGCCGGTCTCGGGGTCGATCTGCTCCAGCGCCTTGCCGGTGATCTGGATCAGGTAGCTCTGCAGATCGCCTTCGTTCCAGCGGTTGAAGACCTCGGCGATCTCCAGCGTCGCCATGCCCGCCGACTGCATCAGGTGGTAGGCCTCGCAGATGAGCTGCATGTCGCCGTACTCGATGCCGTTGTGGATCATCTTGACGTAGTGGCCCGCGCCGCCCGGTCCGATGTGGCGCACGCAGGGCTGGCCTTCGGCGACGGCGGCGATGCTCTCGAAGATCGGCTGCATCACCGCCCAGGTGGATGCCGGCCCGCCCGGCATGATGGCCGGCCCCTTGCGCGCGCCTTCCTCGCCGCCCGACACGCCTGCGCCGATGAAGCGCAGGCCCAGGGGTGTGAGCCACGCGTCGCGGCGCTCGGTGTCGGTGTAGAGGCTGTTGCCGCCGTCGATCACGATGTCGTCGGCCTCCAGCAGTGGGATGAGCTGCTCGATCACCGCATCGACGGCGGTGCCGGCCTTGACCATGATCATCACCTTGCGCGGGCGGGCGAGGCTCTGCACGAAGTCGGCCAGGCTGTGCGTGGCGGTCAGGCGCTTGTCCGGATACTGCGCGACGAACTCGTCGGTGATCGCACTGGTGCGGTTGTAGACGCTGACGTGGAAGCCGCGGCTTTCCACATTGAGCACCAGGTTCTGGCCCATCACGGCCAGGCCGATCAGGCCGAAATCGTTGAGCTTGTCTGTCATCGCATCACTGCCGAGTCTGAAGAGGCGGACAGGGTAGCGGTCCGGACGGCGTCGGTCCAGTATGCTGGTGACTTCCGTTTGTTCCACCGCTTGCGAGGAGTGCACCATGCCGCACACGATCCGACTCCACCGTGTCTTGCGCGCACCGCCGGAGCGCGTCTACCGGGCATTTCTGGATCCCGACGCGCTTGCCAAATGGATCCCGCCGAACGGCTTCACCGCCAAGGTGCACCACATGGACGCCCGTGTCGGCGGCACCTTCCGCATGTCGTTCACGAACTTCAGTGCGGGCCACAGCCACACGTTCGGTGGTGAATACCTGGAGCTGACGCCGCACACGCGCATCCGTTACACGGACCAGTTCGATGACCCGAACCTGCCCGGCGTCATCACGGTGACGGTGGAGCTGAAACCCGTGCTCTGCGGCACCGAGCTGAACATCGTGCAGGAGGGCATCCCGGACGTGATTCCGGCCGAGATGTGCCACCTCGGCTGGCAGGAGTCGCTGGTGCTGCTGGGCAAGCTGGTCGAGCCAGAGATCCCGGCGGGTTGATCAGCCGCACTCGGCCGCGAGCCGGCGCACCACGAGCTGGCGCAGTTCCTCATCGTCCTCGAATTTCACGTCGTGCGTACCGAGCAGCAGCGTGCCGCCTCCGCGCAGC
>NZ_JBFPGY010000114.1:0-3355 GCF_041083715.1 Sphaerotilus sp. | reverse complement strand
GGCTCGATCGAGCTGCGCGGCGAGCGCATCGAGAAGCTCTCGCCGTCCGACATGGTCAACCGCGGGGTGGTGCAGGTCATGGAAGGCCGGCACTGCTTCGCGCACCTGACCATCGAGGAGAACCTGATGACCGGCGCCTACACCCGCAAGGATGGCAAGGCGGCGGTCGAGGCGACGCTGGAGAAGGTCTACAACTACTTTCCCCGGCTGAAGACACGCCGCACCAGCCAGGCCGCCTACACCTCGGGCGGCGAGCAGCAGATGTGCGCCATCGGCCGCGCGCTGATGGCGAATCCGAAGATGGTGCTGCTCGACGAGCCGTCGATGGGTCTGGCGCCGCAGATCGTGGAAGAGGTGTTCGAGATCGTGAAGGATCTGAACACCAAGGAACGTGTCACCTTCCTGCTCGCCGAGCAGAACACCAACATCGCGCTGCGCTATGCGGACTACGGGTACATCCTGGAGAACGGCCGCATCGTGATGGACGGCGAAGCCAAGGCCCTGCGCGAGAACGAGGACGTCAAGGAGTTCTACCTCGGCATGGGCGGCGGCGACCGCAAGAGCTTCAAGGACAACAAGAGCTACAAGCGCCGCAAGCGCTGGCTGGCCTGAGCTGTCGGTACCTCCCCGCCCTCCCCCTCTAGAAAGGTTCGCGCCGTGAGCGAGTTCTACGACGCCCTGGAAACCCGTGCCCATGTCCTGCGCGAGGCCGCCCAGCTCGCGGCCCTGCCGGTCCAGGTGGCCCATGCAGCCGGCCGCACGCCGGCCTTCGCCGAAATCCTGGCTGGCGTCGATGCCAACAGCATCACCAGCCGTGAGGCCCTGGCCCGGCTGCCCGTCACCCGCAAGAGCGAGCTGCTCGAACGGCAGAAGGCGATGCGGGCCCGCGAGGCCTTCGGCGGCTTCTCGGCCATCGGCTGGACGGGCCAGACCGCGTCCACCGGCGCGCGCCGCGTGTTCCAGTCGCCCGGCCCGATCTACGAGCCGGAAGGCGTCGGCAGCGACTACTGGCGCATGTCCCGCGCGATCTTCGCGGCCGGTTTCCGCGCCGGGGACCTGATCCACAACAGCTTCAGCTACCACCTGACACCGGCAGGTTCGATGATGGAGACCGGCGCCCACGCGCTGGGCTGCACCGTCTTTCCTGGCGGCGTCGGCAATACCGAACTGCAGCTGCAGGCGGTGTCCGAACTCCGGCCGCAAGGCTACATCGGGACGCCCAGCTTCCTGAAGATCCTGGTCGAGAAAGCCGCGGAGGCCGGCGCTGACATCGGCTCCATCACCAAGGCACTGGTCAGCGGCGAGGCGTTCCCGCCGTCGCTGCGTGACTGGCTGGCCGAGCGTGGCATCGCCGGCTACCAGTGCTATGCCACCGCCGACCTGGGCCTGATCGCCTACGAAACGGCCGCCCGCGAGGGCCTGGTGATCGACGAGGGCGTGGTGGTGGAGATCGTGCGCCCCGGCACCGGCGATCCGGTGCCGGACGGCGAGGTCGGCGAGCTGGTCGTGACCACGCTGAACCCGGACTACCCACTGATCCGCTTCGGCACAGGCGACCTCTCGGCCGTGCTGGTCGGCGAATGCCCCACCGGCCGCACCGCGCCGCGCATCAAGGGCTGGATGGGTCGCGCCGACCAGACCACCAAAGTGCGTGGCATGTTCGTGCACCCCTCGCAGGTGGCCGAGGTCGTGCGCCGGCACCCGGAGATCGCTCGCGCCCGGCTGGTGGTCGAAGGTGAAATGGCCAATGACCGCATGCGCCTGCACATCGAACTCGGCACGGCCCCCGAAGGACTGGCCAGCCGCGTGGCCGACTCCGTGCGCGACGTCACGAAGCTGCGCGCGGACATCGTCACCGTGCCGGCCGGCAGCCTGCCCAACGATGGCAAGGTGATCGAGGACCGGCGCAGCTACCAGTGAGTCGGCGGTCAGGCTGCACGAACCGCTGCGCGTTACGTAGTTTCCGAAGTGCATCCCGGTCGGAGTGCCGCTAGGATTCGGCGCACTCAATCGGAACCTCGATTTTTCGCGCCACTGGAGACTCCATGAAGCATTTGATCACCACCGTCGCGATGGCCACCCTGGCCCTGGGCGCTTCGGCCCAGACCTACCCTGGCGACAAGCCGATCACGATCATCGTGCCGTTCGCGGCCGGTGGCCCGACGGACAAGGTGGCGCGCGACCTGGGTGAAGCCCTGCGCAAGCCGCTGGGCGGACAGGTGATCATCGAGAACGTCGCCGGTGCAGGCGGCACGCTCGGGCACACCAAAGTGGCCAAGGCCAGCCCGGACGGCTACACGCTGCTGCTGGCCCATGTCGCGATGGCCACGGCCCCGGCGCTCTACCGCAAGATGCCCTACGACGCGCTCAGCGACTTCGAATACCTCGGCATGATCAACGAAGTACCGATGACGCTGATCGCGCGCCCGAGCCTGCCGGCCACCAACTACGCCGAACTCGCCAAGTGGCTGGATGCCAACAAGGGCAAGATCAATCTGGCCAACGCCGGACTGGGTTCGGCATCGCATCTGTGCGGCCTGCTGTTCCAGCAGAGCGTCAAGATCGAGATGACCACCGTGCCGTACAAGG
The DNA here is from genome assembly GCF_041083715.1 of Sphaerotilus sp. GTDB lineage: Bacteria > Pseudomonadota > Gammaproteobacteria > Burkholderiales > Burkholderiaceae_C > Sphaerotilus. The sequence goes on along the minus strand of NZ_JBFPGY010000114.1, from coordinate 766 downwards.
GCACCGGTCCGGCCATGACCGACCTGATCGGCGGTCAGGTCGACCTGATGTGTGACCAGACCACCAACACCACCAGCCAGATCACGGCCGGCAAGGTCAAGGCCTATGCAGTCACCACGAGCAAGCGCCTGACCACCGAAGGCCTCAAGAACCTGCCGACGCTGAACGAATCGGGCCTGAAGGGCTTCAACGTCACGATCTGGCACGGCCTGTATGCCCCCAAAGGCACGCCGAAGGCCGTGCTCGACAAGGTCAACAGCGCTCTGAAGACCGCGCTGAAGGACGCCGATTTCGTCAAGCATGAGGAAGCGCTGGGCGCCAACATCATCAGCGATGCACGCATCCATCCGGCAGAGCACAAGAAATTTGTCGAAGCCGAACTCGCCAAGTGGGGCCCGGTCATCAAGGCCGCCGGCCAATACGCCGACTGAGGCCGAACCACGCTCGACCACAGGCCAGGGGCCGCCCGATGCGGGCGGCCTTTTGCTTGGCGGGCGATCGGATGATTCAGCATCGATTCAGTCAGCAAGGCTCCAATCGGCAGCCCGATACTTCCCATGATCCCGACCATGCACGTGCTGCTGCTTGAAGACGACATCGACTTGGGACAGGCGGTCACCGACCATCTGGAAGCGGCCGGCCACCAGGTGCACTGGTGCAAGCTGATCGCACAGGCACAGGAGCCGGGCATGGCGGATTTCGTGATGCTGGACCTCCAGCTGCCGGATGGCGATGCACTCGGGCTGCTGCGCCATTGGCGCGCTGC
>NZ_JBFPGY010000113.1:0-11040 GCF_041083715.1 Sphaerotilus sp. | reverse complement strand
TCGAGCTGCTGGTTGATGGTGACCATCTGACCCAGCTTCATCAACTGCTTGATGACCTCGGACGCCTTGACCGACATCTTGTGTGCCAGATCGGCCACCGAGATGGTTTCAGGCACATGGACCTCATGGACCTGGGCCTCGACCTGCGGCGCGAAACGCTCGTTGCTGCTGTCGTTGCGCTCGCCACGACGGCCACCCGAACGACCGGCCGGCGCACGCCAACCCGTGCCACCACCAGGACGCGGCGGCTCCGCACGGCCCTTGGCTGCAGCCGAACGCTTCTTGGCGGCATCATCGGCCCAGCTGGACGACAGCTTCTCCGACTTGACGGCCTTCTTGTCGCCGGGCTTCTCGCCAGGCTTGGCAGCGGTCGTCGCCGTACCCGGCGCACCAGGCGTTCCAGGTTTCGGACGATGAATCGTGCCCTTGATGCCATCCTTGCCTGCAGCTGCAGCCGCAGGCGCCACCGGCGCAGGCTTGGGCTCTTCGGGCTTCTTGGCGACCAGCACCTTGCTCTTGCGCGACATCATGTCGCGGATGGCGGCCGCTTCTGCCTCGGCGGCCTTGCGGCGGCGGTCCTGCTCGACCTGGCGCTGGGCATCGCCAGCAGCGGCATCGGCCGCCTTGACGACACGCGCACCGGCACCGGGCAACGATGGCGCCTGGACTCCACGCACGGGCGTCACAGCGACAGGTGCCGGCGTCGGAGCCACACCACGCGGCGGCACCGGCATCGGAACGCCCTGCGCACGGACAGCGGCTTGCGGCACCGTCTTTTCGGCAACCACAGGCACAGCGACCGGCGCGACTTCGACCGCCACCGGCGCCGATGCCTCCACCACCGCAGCAACGGGAGCAGGTTCAACCGCCGCGGCCGGAGCAGCCACCACGGGTGCAGCAGCACCACGGCGCGCACCTGCCGGACCATTGCCACGGCGACGGGAATCCGCAGCCGCGTTCAGCGCTGCGACTTCGGCCGCCGCACGGGCCTGGGCCTCGGCACGGGTGCGGGCATGGGCCTCACGCGCCTCGGCATCCTTGGCAGCCTGTGCCTGAGCAGCCTTGTCGGCATCACTCACCACGGCCGCTGCCTGCGCGCGGGCAGCGGCTTCACGCTCGGCAGCCTCACGGGCTGCTGCAGCTTCGGCTGCGGCGATGCGTGCAGCTTCGGCCGCAGCGGCCTCGGCTGCTGCGCGCTCTGCGGCTTCCTGGCGGGCACGGGCCTCCTGCGCCTGACGCTCCGCCTCGGCAGCAGCCTCGGCCTGGCGACGCTGCGCCTCGGCTTCGAGATCGGCACTGCCGATGTCGACGCCAAGAGATTCGACTTCTTCCACCTCACCAGAGGCCAGCGCATCCGACGCCGCAGCACCCGAGACGAAGTCATCACGCTTGACGAAGGTGCGTTTCTTGCGCACTTCCACCTGGATCGTGCGGGCCTTGCCAGAGGCGTCGGCCTGCTTGATCTCGCTGGTGGACTTCTTGGTCAGCGTGATCTTCTTGCGATCTCCGCCAACCGTGCCATGCGAGGTGCGAAGGTAGGCCAGCAGGCGTTCCTTGTCTGCCTCGGTCAAGGGATCCAGATCGGATCCCTTGCTCACGCCGGCGTGTTGAAGTTGCTCGAGCACAGTCGATACCGGGCTCTTGAGCTCGGCAGCGAACTGGGCAACGGTGGTCACAGCCATGTGTTTGTTTCCTTGGGACGTGCGTCGTGTGCGGTCGGATCGGACAGAGTGAGCGCTCAGGCGGTGAACCAGTGTTCACGGGCCTTCATGATCAGGGCCTTGGCCGCCGCCTCGTCGATGCCCGTCATCTCGGTGAGCTCGTCCACGGCGAGATCTGCCAGATCATCGCGGGTGTGAACGCCGCCCTCGGACAATTTCGCGACCAGTTCGGGGGTGACCCCCTCCACGTCGCGCAGATCCTGAGTGACTTCCTCGACGCGCTCTTCCTTGGCGATTTCCATCGTCAACAGCACGTTCTTGGCGCGGGTCCGCAATTCCTGCACCGTCTCTTCGTCAAAGGATTCAATCTCCAGCATCTCCTGAATCGGCACATAGGCCACTTCTTCGAGACTGGTGAAGCCTTCGGCGATCAGGATGTCGGCCACCTCTTCATCCACGTCGAGCCTGTCGACGAAGAGCTTGCGGATGCCGTCGCTCTCCTGAGCCTGCTTGGCCACCGATTCCTCGGCGGTCATGATATTGATGCGCCAGCCGGTCAGCTCGGAAGCGAGCCGCACGTTCTGACCGCCACGGCCGATCGCGATGGCGAGGTTTTCCTCGTCCACCACCACGTCCATGGCGTGTTTCTCTTCGTCCACCACGATGGACTGGACATTCGCCGGCGCCAGCGCGCCGATCACGAACTGCGCCGGATCTTCCGACCACAGCACGATGTCCACCCGCTCGCCGGCGAGTTCATTGGTCACGCCGTTGACACGCGAGCCGCGTACGCCGACACAAGTGCCGATCGGATCGACCCGCTTGTCGTAGGAAACCACCGCGATCTTGGCGCGCGAGCCCGGGTCACGGGCGCAACTCTTGATCTCCAGCAGGCCTTGTTCGATCTCGGGCACTTCCTGGCGGAACAGCTCGATCATGAACGACGGCGCAGAGCGCGACAGCACGATCTGCGGTCCGCGCAGCGTCGGGTCGATCTCGATCATCATGGCCCGCACACGGTCACCGCTGCGCAGGTTTTCCTTCGGGATCAGCTCGCTGCGCTTCAGACGCCCTTCGACACGGCCGCTCTCGATGATGAGATCGCCCTTGTCCAGACGCTTCACCGTGCCGGTGAAGATCTTGTCGCCACGCGACAGGAAATCGTTCAGCAACTGCTCGCGCTCGGCGTCACGGATCTTCTGCAGGATGACCTGCTTGGCCGCCTGCGCACCGATGCGACCGATCGGCACGGACTCGACCGACTCTTCGAGGTAGTCGCCCACATCGATGTCGTCGATCTGCTCCTTGGCCTCGAAGTGCAGGATTTCGGCTTCGGCCTGCTGCAGACCGGCCTCATCCGGCACGACATGCCAGCGGCGGAAAGTCTCATAAGCACCCGATTCGCGGTCAATCGCGACGCGGATATCGACTTCGCCGTCATAGAGTTTCTTGGTGGCCGACGCCAGTGCCAGCTCGACGGCACCAAACACGACTTCACGATCCACGTTTTTCTCACGCGAGATCGCATCCACCAGCATCAACAGTTCGCGGTTCATTCTTCGTGACCTCCGGATTCCTGTGTCGCCCCGCCCGCAGCCGCGTCTCGCCGGCTGCCCCTCTTGAAATCCACCACCGGGACCAGCCGGGCATCACGGACTTCATCGAGCACAAACCCCAGCACATGGCTTTCCTTGCCTTCCTGGAAAACCAGTTCGAGACCTGCAGCAGGGTCATCGCCCACCACGCGCAATGCGCCGCGGTATTTCTTGCGCCCCTGGAAAACAACCTTGAGCGTCAGATCGATTTCCGATCCGGCATACCGCACAAAGTCGTCCAGCCGCTTGAGCGGCCGATCCAGACCCGGGGAAGACACTTCGAGCCGCTCGTATTCGCAACCCTCCACTTCCAGCACACGCTGGAGCTGGCGGGTCACCTGCTCGCAATCTTCCACGGTAATGAATTCCCCCGGCCCGGTCGGATAGACGACACCGGGCATCCGGTCGATATAGACGCACAGCAACCCGCGAAGGCCTCGCTCGCAATCCACGAGGTCGTAGCCCAATCCGGTCACGGTACGTTCGACAGCCTGCTGCCAGTTCATCAATGCAGTACAAACGGCAGCCTCTTAGCGGCGCAACGACATCGAACACTCCATAGAGTGCACTACGTCGCCACACCAGCCGGCTGCCGCGCTCCTTCCGGTGCCTTGCGGCGGTTCAAGCAAAAAAAATGGGCTGGATTCCTCCGCCCATTCAGCGTTTTAGCGAAAACACGATGATACCCGACGCAGGCCTCGCGGGCAACCACTGCACACCGGACCCCCTGGTGCGTGCGAGAATCCGTTGTTTCGATCACTGATCACCAACTGATCCACATCTCGGAGAGTCCATGGGTTTTCTCGCAGGCAAGCGCCTTTTGATCACCGGTCTGCTGTCGAATCGCTCGATTGCCTACGGCATTGCCAAGGCATGTCACCGCGAAGGCGCAGAACTCGCGTTCAGCTACGTTGGCGAACGCTTCAAGGACCGCATCACCGAATTCGCACAAGAGTTCGACTCCTCGCTGATCTACGACTGCGACGTTGGCAGCGACGAACAGATCCAGCGCATGTTCGACGACCTCGGCCAAGCGTGGCCCGAGGGCTTCGATGGCTTTGTCCACTCGATCGGCTTTGCGCCGCGCGAGTGCATCGCCGGCGAATTCCTGGATGGTCTGAGCCGCGAGGCCTTCCGCATCGCGCACGACATCTCCGCCTACAGCTTCCCCGCGATGGCCAAGGCGGCACTGCCGCGCCTGCGCGAGCGCAGCGCGCTGCTGACGCTGAGCTACCTGGGTGCTGCGCGGGTCGTCCCGCACTACAACACCATGGGTCTGGCAAAAGCCTCGCTCGAAGCCAGCGTGCGCTATCTGGCGTCCAACCTGGGCCCGCAAGGCATCCGTGTCAATGGCATTTCGGCCGGCCCGATCAAGACCCTGGCTGCCAGCGGCATCAAGGACTTCGGCAAGCTGATGAACATCTTCACGCAGAACGCCCCGCTGCGCCGCCTGGTCACCATCGATGACGTGGGCAACGTCGCTGCCTTCCTGCTGTCGGACCTGGCCGCTGGCATGACCTCGGAAATCACCTACGTCGATGGCGGATTCAGCCACGTCATGGTCGGCTCGGCCGACGCCTGACCGGGCGCTGGTCATCCGCCATGCGTGCCTTGCTCGCTGAAGACGATGCCATCCTCGCCGACGCGCTGGGAGCGAACCTGCGCGCGGCGGGCTTCGATGTCGAAGTCGCTGACAACGGCGCCGTGGCGGAATACCTGCTGACACGGCAGGCCTTCGATGTCGGCATCATTGACATCGGCCTGCCACTGGTCGACGGACTGACTGTGGTGCAGCGGGTGCGGGCGGCCAAGCCTGGCATGCCGCTGCTCATCCTCACGGCGCTCGACGGCCTCCACAACCGTGTAGCCGGCCTGAACGCCGGAGCGGACGACTACCTCACCAAACCCTTCGACTTCCCCGAACTCGAAGCGCGCATCCGTGCCGTGCTGCGCCGCAGCCAGCCCCTCCCCTCCGCAGGAGTGCCCGCCGAGCCGACCGATGCGCTGATGGTCGGACAACTCCAGTTCGACCGGGATGCCCGTCGGGTGACGATCGCCGGCCAGCCGGTGGATCTCTCGCCGCGCGAGTGGCTGCTGCTGGAGCTGCTGCTGAGCCAGCGCCGCAAAGTCATCACCAAGGAGCAGATCGCACAGGCCTGGTCCACCGATGTGTCCGAGAGCGGCGGCCCCAGTTCGCTGGAGGTCTACATCCACCGCCTGCGCCGCAAGCTCGAAGGCTCGGGAGTGGGCATCCGCACCGTGCGCGGACTCGGCTACTTGCTCGAAACCCAGGACTGACCTGCCGCAGCGCGTGCATCGCGGCGACACTGCGCGGCCATGCTGAACCTGCTTCGACCTCTGCTCAACCGAGTGCCGGTGGTCTTTCCCGGCAGTCGCTCGCTGCGCCGCCATCTGCTGGCCTGGCTGCTGCTGCCACAGCTGGTGCTGTGGCTGGCAGCCGCGGCCGTGACCTACAACGTCGCGGTGCGCTACGCCGACAGGGCCAACGACCACGGGCTCTACCTGTCCTCGCGCGCCCTGGCACGGCAGGTCAAACCGATCGACAGCGGCCTGTTCGTCGACTTTCCGCGCGCGGCCAAGGACATCATCGAAGCCGACCCGGACGACCGCGTCTACTACATGGTCAGCAGTCCGCCGGGCGAGTTCATCCTCGGCAACCACAAGCTGCCACCGCCCCACGATGCCGACACGCTGCGCCCGGACCGGCCGACTTTCTACGACGGTCAGGTCGAATCCCCGAACGGTCTGGTGCAGGTGCGGGTGGCCGCCATCCTGCTGGACTACGGCGACCCGGCCCAGCAGCGCCAGATGCTGGTCCAGGTCGCCAAGAGCCGTGTCAGCCGCGAGGCGCTGGTGCGCGACATCCTCATCGACACCGCGCTGCCCTTGTCGCTGCTGGTGCTGGCGATGTCCGGGCTGGTGTGGGCGGGTGTGCGCACGGGGCTGGCACCGCTGGCACGGCTGCGTGAAGCGGTCAGTGGCCGCGGGCCGAACGATCTGGCGCCGATCGAGCTGCAGTCGGCGCCGGAGGAAGTGCGCGACCTTGCCGCAGCGGTCAATACGCTGCTGGCAGCCGTGCACGCCTCGGTGGTGGAGCAGCGGCGCTTCATCAGCGACGCGGCCCACCAGTTGCGCACACCACTGGCCGGACTGAAGAGCCAGTCCGAACTGGCGCTGAAGGAAGCGATCGACCCCGCACTGCGGGCACGGCTGGAGATGGTGCGCGAGAGCGCCACGCGCAGCGCCCACCTCGTCACCCAATTGCTCACGCTCGCCAGGGCCGAGCCGGAATCGCTGGCCACCCTCGGACGCAGCCGCTTCGACCTGCGCCGATTGGTGCAGGACCTCACGGCCGAGCTGGTGCCCCGCGCCCTGAACGACGGCATCGATCTCGGACTGGACGACGACGGGCACCACGACGATCTGCCAGAACCGGCGGTGACGATCGAAGGCAATGCATTGTTAATCCGTGAAGCAATCGTTAATGTGATCGACAACGCCATCCGTTACGCCGGTCGGGGCAGCGAGATCACCGTGCGGGTGCGCGAAGACCCCCCTGCCAGCAGCGACCAGCCCCGCACGGCGGTGGTCGAGGTCGATGACACGGGCCCCGGCCTGCCCGAGCACCTGCACGAGCAGGTCTTCGACCGCTTCTTTCGTGGCACGAACGAGGGGCGCGGCTGTGGTCTCGGCCTGGCCATCGTGAAAGAGATCGTAGAACGGCACCGAGGCCGGGTCAGCGTGGCATCCCGACAGCCCAGAGGACTGCGGGTGGAGATCCGGCTGCCCGCCGCGTAGACCGGAACCGTGGTCCGATATCCATTCAGGGATTTCACCTACTGTTAATTTTTTAAATATTTATTAATATCTGATCTCGTTCACACCCTCACCACTGATTGATTCCGGAGTGCATATGAAGAAGATGGAGATGACCCGCCGCCACGCGCGCACCCTGCTGGCCGTCGCGGCTGGCCTGACCGTTGCTGGCCTGTCACAAGCCGGTGAAGTCGAAGTGCTGCACTGGTGGACCTCGGGTGGCGAGGCCAAGGCTGCGTCCGCCCTGAAGGCCACGCTGCAGGCCAAGGGCCACACGTGGAAGGACTTCGCGGTCGCTGGCGGCGGTGGTGATTCGGCCATGACGGTGCTGAAGTCGCGCGTCGTGTCGGGCAATGCCCCGGCCGCAGCCCAGATCAAGGGCCCGTCGCTGCAGGAGTGGGCGGCCGAAGGCGTGCTCGCCAACATCGACGACGTGGCCAAGGCCGAGAAGTGGGACAGCCTGCTGCCGCCGGTGGTCGCCAATGTCATGAAGTACAAGGGCAGCTACATCGCCGCCCCGGTGAACGTGCACCGCGTGAACTGGCTGTGGGCCAACCCGGAAGCCTTCAAGAAGGCCGGCGCCAAGGTGCCGACCAACTGGGACGAGTTCTTCGTCGCCGCCGACAAGCTCAAGGCCGCGGGCATCATCCCGGTGGCGCACGGTGGCCAGAACTGGCAGGACTTCACCACGTTCGAGAGCGTGGCCCTCGGCGTCGGTGGCGCGGAGTTCTACAAGAAGGCGCTGGTGCAGCTGGACCAGGGCGCGCTGAAGAGCCCGACCATGGAAAAGGTGCTGACCACCTTCAAGAAGGTCCACGGCTACACCGACAAGAACGCCCCGGGCCGTGACTGGAACCTGGCGACCGCAATGGTCATCAAGGGCGAAGCCGGCATGCAGCTGATGGGTGACTGGGCCAAGGGCGAGTTCATCGCCGCCGGCAAGGCACCGGGCAAGGACTTCCTCTGCGCCGCGGCCCCGGGCACCGCCAAGGACTTCACCTTCAACATCGACTCGTTCGCCATGTTCAAGCTGAAGAACGAGGCCAACGTCAAGGCCCAGAAGGACCTGGCCGCCGCGATCATGTCCACCGACTTCCAGGAAGTGTTCAACCTGAACAAGGGCTCGATCCCGGTGCGCCTGAACATGGACCTGAGCAAGTTCGACGACTGCGCCAAGCTGTCGTCCAAGGACTTCGTCGAGACCGCCAAGACCGGCGCGCTGGTGCCGTCCATCGCCCACGGCATGGCCGTGCCGTCGGCCGCCGCCGGCGCGATCCAGGACGCCGTCAGCCAGTTCTGGAACAGCGACAAGATGACCGCCGCTGAAGCCATGGCCAAGATCGCCACGGCCGCACAGACCAAGTAAGCACGCCCGGCACTCGCTGCCACGGCAACCCGAGCCACCGGCCTGAAAACCGGTGGCTTTGTTTTCACACGCGGGACTCACGACATGGCCTCCCCCAGCGCTGCTGCGCGCCTGGACCACTGGCTGCCCCGGATCGTTCTGGCGCCCAGTTTCCTCCTCTCCTTCCTCTTCATCTACGGCCTGATCGCCTGGAACGGCTACCTGTCGGTCTCCGCTTCGCGGCTGCTGCCGAACTACGAATTTGTCGGGCTGCACCAGTACACGCTGCTGTTCGCCTCCGAGCGCTGGATGGTCGCGCTCAAGAACCTCGGCATCTTCTCGACGCTGTTCATCGGCTGTTCGATGGCGGTCGGCCTGCTGCTGGCGATCCTGCTGGACCAGAAGATCCGCGCCGAAGGCGCGCTGCGCACCATCTACCTCTACCCGATGGCCCTGAGCTTCATCGTCACGGGTACGGCGTGGAAATGGATCCTGAATCCCGGCCTGGGCATCGAGCACCTGATGCACGGCTGGGGCTTCCCGAACTTCAGCTTCGACTGGTTGGTCAACCCGGACTACGCGATCTACACCGTCGTCATCGCCGGCGTGTGGCAGAGCGCGGGCTTCGTGATGGCGCTGTTCCTGGCGGGCCTGCGCGGCATCGACGACTCCATCATCAAGGCGGCCCAGATCGACGGTGCCTCGCTGCCGCGCATCTACTGGCGCATCGTGATCCCGAGCATGCGGCCGGTGTTCTTCAGCACGCTGATGGTGCTGGCGCACATCGCCATCAAGAGCTTCGACCTCGTGATGGCGCTGACCGCCGGTGGCCCGGGCTTCGCGACCGACGTGCCGGCAACCTTCATGTACACGATGGCCTTCACCCGCGGCCAGATCGGCCTGGGCGCCGCTTCGGCGACCGTGATGCTGGCGACGGTGGCGGCGATCGTCGTGCCGTATCTCTACAGCGAGCTGCGCTCGCGTGACCGCTGAAGCCGGGACACCACCATGAAACATGTGCACCGATTGATCCTGTGGTCCCTGCTGGGGCTGTTCGCGGTCTTCTTCCTGCTGCCGTTCTACGTGATGCTGGCGACCTCGCTGAAGGACATGGCCGAGATCCGCGGCGGCAACCTGCTGTCGCTGCCGGCCGGCCTGGACTTCACCGCCTGGGGCAAGGCCTGGTCCACCGCCTGCACCGGCACCGACTGCGGCGGCCTGCGGCCCTACTTCTGGAACTCGATGACGATGATCATCCCGGCCGTGGCCATCTCGACCACGCTCGGGGCGCTCAATGGCTACGTGCTCACGAAGTGGCGCTTCAAGGGCAGCGAGCTGCTGTTCTCGTTCATGCTGTTCGGCGTGTTCATGCCGCTGCAGGTGGTGCTGCTGCCGATGTCGCAGGTGCTGGGCTGGATCGGGCTGTCGGACTCGGTGTGGGGCCTCGTCTGTGTCCACGTGCTGATGGGCCTGGCATCCACCACGCTGTTCTTCCGCAACTACTACCTGAGCCTGCCGGACGAGCTGATCAAGGCGGCGATGCTGGACGGCGCGGGCTTCTTCCGCATCTTCTGGCGCATCGTGCTGCCGCTGTCGGCGCCGATCCTGGTCGTCACGCTGATCTGGCAGTTCACCAACATATGGAACGACTTCCTGTTCGGCGTCGTCTTCTCCGGCGCGGACTCCAAGCCGATCACGGTGGGCCTGAACAACCTGGCCAACACCTCCAGCTCGGTCAAGGAATACAACGTCGACATGGCCGCCGCGATGATCGCCGCGCTGCCGACGCTGTTCGTCTACGTCGTCGCTGGCAAGTATTTCGTGCGTGGCCTGACCGCCGGCGCCGTCAAGGGTTAAGAGGACTTATTCATCATGGGCGCACTTTCCATCCGCAACGTCCGCAAGAGCTACGGCGAGACGAACATCCTCAAGGGCATCGACCTCGAGATCGACAAGGGCGAGTTCCTGATCCTGGTCGGGCCGTCTGGCTGCGGCAAGTCGACGCTGCTGTCGATGATCGCTGGCCTCGACTCCCCCACCTCCGGCACCATCCACATCGGTGACCGCGACGTCACCCACGAGCTGCCCAAGAACCGCGACATCGCCATGGTGTTCCAGAGCTACGCGCTCTACCCGAACATGAACGTGGCCGAGAACATCGCCTTCGGCCTGGAGATGCGCAAGGTGCCCAAGCCCGAGCGCGAGAAGGCCGTGGCCCGCGTGGCCAAGATGCTGCAGATCGAGCACCTGCTGGCGCGCAAGCCGGGTGCGCTGTCCGGCGGCCAGCGCCAGCGCGTGGCGATGGGCCGGGCGCTGGCCCGCGATCCGCTGCTGTTCCTGTTCGACGAGCCGCTGTCCAACCTGGACGCCAAGCTGCGCGTCGAGATGCGCGCCGAGATCAAGCTGCTGCACCAGCGCACCAAGACCACCACCGTGTACGTGACGCACGACCAGGTCGAAGCCATGACGCTGGGCGACCGGATCGCCGTGATGAAGGACGGCGTGGTGCTGCAGTTCGGCTCGCCGGACGACATCTATGCGCGCCCCGCGACGGTGTTCGTGGCCGAGTTCATCGGCTCGCCGGCCATGAACATGGTGCAAG
>NZ_JBFPGY010000112.1:0-3366 GCF_041083715.1 Sphaerotilus sp. | reverse complement strand
CACCGGGTCGGCCAGATCCTGCTTGTTGAGCACCTTGAGCGCCGGCTTGCCCTGCGTGAGCTGCGCGAGCAGCGGGTTGGCGCTGGAGCCGGGCGCACGGGCATCGAGCAATTCGATCACCACGTCGATGCCGTCCTTGACACGCGCGGTGATGGCCTTCTTGGTCAGGTGCATGTGACCGGGAAACCACTGGATGGACATCTGGAAAATCTTTCTGGATCGAGAACAGGGTGTGGAACAACAGGAGAATACCGGGATGAAAACCTACACCCTCGAAGTGCAACGCTACAAAGCAGCTGCCAGCCACCACGGACTGGTCAACATCAAGTTCGACGGCCTGCTGGTGCCGCGCCCGACCCCGGAGGGTCAAGAGCCCGCCCATGTGCTGAGCATGAGCGAGGCGGATGCGCGCTCCCTCATGATGCTGCTCAAGGCACAGTTTCTGGAGATCGACAAGCGCAAGGCACGCAGCCAGCGCTGAACCTGCACCGGTACGCGGCCCCCGTCCTCAGTCGCGGGTCGGCGTGATCTGCTCGGCGTAATCGTAGAGCGCGCCGAGGATTTCCTGGGCGCGCTCGTCGTCCTCGTGCGCCTGGCCCAGGGTGTCGATGCGTTCGAAGAACTGCGCCACCGTCTGCGCGCCGCCCTGCCCGTCGAGCAACCGCGCGGCGCAATGGGCTTGCCAGCGCTGGCGCTCGGTGTCGGTCAGGGTCTCGGGGAAATTGCGGGCACGGTAGCGCCAGAACAGCTCGTCCAGGCGCGGATCGTCGAACGCTGGCGCGCGACCCGCAGGCAACTGCTCCGGCTCCAGCCCGCGCAGACGCACGAGCCGGCGGCGGTCCTCGTTGTCCAGAAAACCACCGTAGAGGTCTTCGTCCACGTCGATCGCCGGAGCACCTTCGATGGCAGGCCGGGCATACACCTCCTGCCAGATGCCACCCAGCGTGCGCACCTGCGCAGCGGCCGTTTCCGCATGGCGCAGGCACTGTGCCATGTCGATGCCCCAGTGCGCAGCACGCTCGGCGGACAGCGTCTTGAGGTTGGCGATCACGACCGGCGACTTGTTGAGGTGGATGGTCTTGACCGGCAGCCGTGTCACACCTTCGGGCAGCGCATCGGTGCGGGTGAACAGGCGCTCGCGGATCTGCGCCGCGCTCAGGCCGAGCAGTTCGGCCGGATCATGGGCGAGGTCCCAGACGATCAGCTCGTTCTTGTTGGTCGGGTGCGTGGACAGCGGCCAGACCACCGCCAGACAGCCACGCTCGGCGCCGTACATGCCCGACACGTGCAGGAACGGCTGGCCTTGACGCTGCGCGCGGTCGATCTCGGCCGCCACGGCGTCCTTCTTGCGCAGCGCGAGACAGAAGTCGAACAGCCGTGGCTGCCGATCGCGGATCAGCCTGGCCAGCGCGAGCGTGGCGCGCACGTCCGACAGCGCATCGTGCGCCGCCTCGTGGGCGATGCCGTTGGCGGCGGTCAGGTGTTCGAGCTTGAACGACGGGCGACCATCCTCGTGGCGCGGCCAGACGATGCCGTCCGGCCGCAGCGCCCAGGCGCAGCGCACGAGGTCGACCAGGTCCCAGCGCCCGCAGCCGTTCTGCCACTCGCGGGCGTACGGATCGATCAGGTTGCGCCAGAACAGGTGGCGGGTGACCTCGTCGTCGAAGCGGATCGAGTTGTAGCCCAGGCCGATGGTGCCGGGCTGACCGAGCTGCTCTTCGATGGCGCGGGCGAACGCGTGCTCGGGCAGACCGTGCACCAGGCAATGCTGCGGCAGGATGCCCGTCAGGAGACAACTCTCGGGATCGGGCAGATAGTCCGGTGCGGGCTGGCAGTGGAACATGACCGGCGCGCCGATCTCCTGCAGTTGCGCATCGGTGCGGATGCCGGCGAACTGGGCGGGGCGGTCCCGACGCGGCACGCGCCCGAAGGTTTCGTAGTCGTGCCAGAAGTAGGTGGATTCAGCCATGGGCGGCACCTTAACCGATCAGGAAAACGCCGCGGATCAAAGCCCATCGCTGCGGCGCACGAAACTGGCGAAGCGCGGCACACCGTGGCTGGTCTGGCCGCGAAACCGGTACACGATGAGGGAGCCGACCGGAGGCGGCGTGCGCCGGTCCTCGTCCGTGAACCCGGTGCCGACCAGAAAGACGACGCCATCCGCGTTGCGCACCTGCAAGGCGCCGAGCAGCCCTGCCAGTCGGCCCTGCCCCGGCGTGTGCCCGATCACGAGCGCGTCGTCGTCGTGCACCGGCTTGAGCTTGAGCAGCACCTCGCTGCGCCCGCCGAGGTTGGGCGCATCGGCACGGTGCAGCATCAGGCCCTCGCCGCCGACTTCGAGCACCTCCCGCAGGCGCTCCCGCAGCTCTGCACGGTCAGCCACCACGACTTGCTCGACCGCATGCAGCTGTGGCCACTGCGCCAGCTCGACGACTTGCCGGATGCGGGCCGCCCGTTCGTCGAAGCGCCCACCAGCCCGCTGCATCTCGAACACAAGGTACTGCACCCGACTCCATGACTCGGGTTCCGGACGGCGTCGGCGCACCAGCGACGACACCTCGTCGAAGCGGCCACGGCCCAGCCAGAGTTCGCCGTCCAGGACTTCGTTCGGCAGGCGTGCCAGAAAGTCCTTCGGTGCATCCAGCACCTGGCCGGTGCGGGTGCGCAGCACGCGTCCGTCCCACAGGGCCCGGACCCCGTCGAACTTCTCGCTGACAAGAAACCCGGCTGGATCGACCTCGGGATCGGCCGTGCGCGCCAGCAGCACGCCTGAAGCCTGTCCGATGCGCGGCGGGTCGATCGTCTGCGTCTGAGCGACCACCTCCCAAACGGCACCCAACCAAGTCCCCAATCCGCCGAGCCCCGCCACCAGCAGGCTCCGACGACGACGCATTGCACCCATGATCGACATGTTCAAGCTCCCCTGCTCCGAAAAAGATCCGTTCTGCGCTTTTTTTATTTCTGTATTGACCTGCATCATGAATTGAATCAATCGGTACCGCATCGCCCCCAAAGGGGGAGAAATGGGGGACAGGGAAAATACGAAGTGACAGCGCTTCAGCCTTTGCCCGGCCCAGGGCATCTACACTCGCCGGCACCAGCCGGAAGAGCGTGCCGAATCGTGACCTTGGACCGCTCCGGGCAATGCATGCAGCGCTCCTTGACTCGATGGGGCCATGAAGGCGACGCGATCGGCTAAAACACCAGATTGATCCAGCAACCTTGAGGGTAGAGAAGCAATGAAAGTCACCGTCATTGGCACCGGCTACGTCGGACTAGTGACAGGCGCGTGCCTGTCGGAGATGGGCAACCATGTGGTGTGCCTGGACGTGGATCCGGCCAAGATCAAGATCCTCAACGACGGCG
>NZ_JBFPGY010000111.1:0-3371 GCF_041083715.1 Sphaerotilus sp. | reverse complement strand
CAGCGCCGCCCGCAGCGCGTCAGCGCGCGTTCCCTGCACTTCCCGTCCCTTCTGGGCGGAGGGTGGCCGTGAACCGGTCATGGTGCTCTCCAGTCGTTGAGAAACGATAGCACCATTCATGCCCGCCAGGCCTTGGCAACGGCCCTAGGGTGCGTCGAGGTAGCGCTCGATCAGGCTGAAAAACCGGTCATAGAACGCGCCGGCCGGGATGGTCTCGCTGGCGACCTTGACCAGCGAGTCGTCGCTGGAGGACACCGGCAGCGACAGCGAGCCGATCGCGCTGACGCCCAGGCTGGCGGAGTTGGGGTTCTTCTTGAGAGAGTAGCGGTCCTGCACCGCGTTGACGAAGGCGATCGTCGATGGTGGGTCACCCGCGGTCGCCGGACTGGCTGTCACCTCCGGTACGCAGACGATGTGGAACTCGATCTGCACATGCACCTCCGGTTCGGGCTGGAAACTCTTGCTCCCGTTGACCGCGTCGACCCGCGCCGTGGAGGTGATGACATAGCCTTGGCTGAGCAAGGCGCGCCGGGCCGCTTCGCAGGTGGCGGTGACACCAGAGGTGAACACGCGCGAGAACGTGTCTGTCGACGCGAATGCCTCGTTCAGGTAGACCCGGTTTGCAGTCTTGCTCGACGCACCGGTCGAACCCGCGCAACCACCCAGCAGCGCCACGACCACCAGCAGTGCCGAGGCCGAGCGGAAGCGGGCGGACACCGGCACGGGTGCGCGACTCCGTCAGCGGGCCGGGCGGCGTCCGGCGGACTTGGCCTTGGGCGTCGGTTTCTCCGCCACGGCAGATTCCGGCGCCGCGGTGAACAGCTTGGCGGCACGGCTCTTGATTTCGAGCAGCTCGCTCGGCGTGACCGCGTAGCGCGCAGCCATCACATCGACCGTGATGCTGAACTCGACGTCCTTCTTGCCGTTGGTCAGCAGGCCCGAGGTGAACTCGTAGTCTTCGTCATGGGCCGGGAAACCATCGGCCTCCAGATCATGGTCCTCGTAGCGCACGTTGCTGATCTCGCCACTGGCCATGTCCAGCAGTCCAGTGGACTTGATGATGCTGTCGGACAGTTCGTCGATGATGGCGATGGGCAGTTTCAGATCCATGTTCAGGGGTTCCGTTTGAGGGCGCCGGATGATGCCACATCGCACCAGGCGCCCACCTGATCGGCGGCCCGTTCATGGCGGCGGGAGCCGATCTGCGCCATCACCGGGCGGACGGCGATGGAGATACATGGACTTACAAGCACATCCTGCCGCCCCGGACCGATCCGTACCGATGTCACGAACCACGCCCTACCATCGGCGCCGTCGTCGGACTCCTGCCCTGCCCCATGCACTCTCCACTGATGCCACGCCGCGTGTCGGCTGCGCCCACCGGCCTTGCGGTCACCTGCACGTCCCTGCTGTGCGCAATGGCACCCCTGCCAGCGACCGCCGCGGACGAACCCGCCACCACCGATCTGCAGCACTGCGCCGCCATCGCCGATGCAGCACCACGGCTCGCCTGCTACGACACGCTGTCCGGCCGCATGCACGCGCCACCCGCCGCCGCTCCGGTCGAGCAGACCACGCCATCGACACCACCCACCGCACCGGAACCACACCCGGCCAGCGCCCTCTCGCGCTACTGGGAGCTGGACGCGCAGGACAAGCACGGCGCGCTGCGTTTCGTCTCGTACCGGCCCAACTACATCCTGCCACTGCACGTCACGAGCCGCATCAACCACGCGCCGCAGTCGCCCACACAGGCTGCTGTGCCGATGCCGGACTACCAACGCGCAGAGGCCAAGTTCCAGCTCTCGCTGCGGACCAAGCTGCTGCAGGACGCCTTCGACTCGGGTGCCGACCTCTGGGCCGGTTTCACGCAGCAGGCGGTGTGGCAGGTCTTCAACGGCCAGGATTCGGCGCCGTTCCGCAACACCGATTACGAACCGGAGCTGATGCTGGTGCTGCCCACCCGGCCGGAGTGGCGCGATCTGCCGGGCGGCTGGCAGTGGCGCTACACACAGTTCGGGCTGGCACACCAGTCCAACGGCCAGTCCGACCCACTGTCGCGGAGCTGGAACCGGATCTACCTCGCTGCGGGCATCGAGCAGGGGCCCTGGTCCCTGACGGCGAAGGTGACACAGCGCCTGAACGAGCCCATCGAGACCGACAACAACCCGGATCTGACCAACTACCGCGGGCGGGGCGAGCTGCGCCTGCGTTGGGCCTCGGGCAGTTCGGTCGCCTCGCTGCAGTTCAACGGTTCGGTGCGCCGACCGGACAACGGTGCGCTGCTGGCCGAGTGGAGCCGACCGATCCAGCGGAACCAGCCGGAGGGTTTGCGCTGGTATGTGCAGGCCTTCTCCGGCTACGGCGAGACGCTGACCGACTACAACTTCCGGCAGACCAGCGTCGGCGCGGGCGTGATGTTCTCGCCGTTCTGAGATCATCGGCGGATGTCCGCCGCCACCCACGCCACCGCCTCCCGCATCGCCGTCATCGACTTCGAGACCACCGGCATCTCGCCCCAGATGGGTGACCGCGCCACCGAGGTGGCCATCGTGCTCCTGGAGGCCGGCCAGGTGGTCGACCGCTACCAGAGCCTGATGTTCACCGGTGCCTACATCCCGCCGTTCATCAGCCAGCTCACGGGCATCACCAACGCCATGGTGCGCAGCGCACCGACCGCCGTGCAGGTCATGTCCGACGCGGCGCGCTTCGTCGGCGGCGCGCCGATGGTGGCCCACAACGCCGCCTTCGACCGCAAGTTCTGGCAGGCCGAGCTGGCACTGGCCGGACTGGCCGCGCCGCACCCCTTCGCCTGCACGGTGATGCTGTCGCGTCGGCTCTACCCGCAAGCACCCAACCACCAGCTCGGCACGCTGGTCGATTTCCACCGCCTGCCCCGCACCGGTCAGGCGCACCGGGCGATGGCGGATGCGGAAATGGCAGCCGCCCTGCTGGCCCGCATCCAGCACGACCTGCGCGGCCCGGCCGGCACCGGACGCGCCGACCACGACTGGCTGATGCGGGTGCAGGCGTGCCCGAAGGCGCAGCTCGGGCGCCTGCTGGCCATGAACACCCCGACCCACACCCCCCACACGCACGGACCTCGCCCATGACCGGCTATCCCCACCTGCTCGCCCCGCTCGACCTCGGCTTCACGACACTGAAGAACCGCGTGCTCATGGGTTCCATGCACGTCGGGCTGGAGGAGGCCAAGGACGGCTTCGTCCGCATGGCCGCGTTCTACGCCGAGCGCGCACGCGGGGGTGTCGGCCTGATCGTCACCGGAGGCATCGCGCCGAACGACCAGGGACGTCCGATGCCCGGCGGCGCCTGCATGGCGACACAGGCAGAGGCCGACAGGCACCAGGTCG
>NZ_JBFPGY010000110.1:0-11110 GCF_041083715.1 Sphaerotilus sp. | reverse complement strand
GCCGCACCTATGACGCGGGCGGACCGGTCATCGCGCTGAACGCCCACGGCGACGTGGTCCCGCCCGGCGAAGGCTGGACCCACGACCCCTACGGCGGCGAGATCGTGGACGGCAAGCTCTACGGCCGCGCCTCGGCGGTGAGCAAGTGCGACTTCGCGACCTTCACCTTCGCCACCCGCGCCATCGAGGCCTTGCGGGCACAGGGCGAGGTGGTGCTGAAGGGCGGCGTCGAGCTGCATTTCACCTACGACGAGGAATTCGGCGGTGAACTCGGCCCCGGCTGGCTGCTGAAACACGGTCTGACGCAACCCGATTACGAGATCGCCGCCGGCTTCAGCTACCAGATCGTCACGGCGCACAACGGCTGCCTGCAGATGGAGGTCACCGTCCACGGCGTGATGGCGCACGCGGCGATCCCCGAGAGTGGCGTCGATGCGCTGCAGGGCGCGGTGGCGATCCTGAACGCCCTCTACGCCGAAAACGCCCGCTACAAGGCGACGATCCGCTCGAACGTGCCGGGCATCAGCCACCCGTACATCAACGTCGGCCTGATCCAGGGCGGCACCAACACCAACGTGATCCCCGGCAAGGTCGTCCTCAAGCTCGACCGCCGCATGATCCCCGAGGAGCGCCCGGCCGAGGTCGAAGCCGACATCCGCCGCGTCATCAACGCGGCGGCGGCGAGCCGGCCGGGTGTGTCGGTCGATATCCGCCGCATGCTGATGGCCCACGCGCTGCAGCCGCTGCCGGGCAACCAGCCGCTGGTGGATGCGCTCTCGCACCACGGCGCGGCGGTGTTCGGCGAGCCCATCCCCGTGTCCGGCACGCCGCTCTACACCGACGTGCGCCTGTACTGCGAGCGCGGCATCCCGGCGGTGATCTACGGTGCCGGGCCGCGCACAGTGCGCGAGTCCAACGCCAAGCGGGCCGACGAGCATCTGGTGCTGGACGATCTGCGGCGGGCGACCAAGGTGGTGGGGCGGACCTTGCTGGAGATGCTGGGCGGTTGAGGGCACCCGCCCGCCCGGCAGGCGAACGGCGTTCCCGGTCGGTCAGGGCGCTCCCGCCGCCACGAACCTGCGCCAGCGCAGGACCAGTCCAGGCAGATCCTGCACCGTGGCCGCACACAGGTAGCCCCGCGCAAACGACGCGCTGCCCGCCAGCGCCGGCTCGCGCAGGGCGAGGTCGCGCAGCAGCAGGTCCGCGACAGCGGCATCGTTGAGGCCACCGAGCAGGTCCTGCAGCGCGCCGAGTCGCCGGAGGCGCCGCCGGACCTGTCTGGCCGGCTGCAGAGGCAGGAAGAACTCCGTGGCGTAGCGCAGTTTCTTCGCGGCGATCCGCAGCCGATGCCGCTCCTCGGCCCGGTCGGGGTGCAGCTGGTCGCCAATCTCGACCAGCCGCTCATGGCGCCGGCGCAGCATCCGCGCTGCCCGCGGACCGATGGGCTGGCGCAGCGTCTGCTGCAGCGCGTCGTCCGGCACGGCTTGCCAGGGCGCGGCCTGCAGCCACGCGGTCAGGTCGCGCATCAGGCGCGCACAGCGGGCCGATTTCACCGCCACTGCGGCCAGTGTCCGCATGGCCTGGGCGTGGGCAGCTGCCGCTTCCTGCAAGGCGGCGAGTCCTTCCTCCGGCGGACAGGTGGCGACCAGCGAGGCCAGCGTGCCGTCGGCCAGCACATCGGCGTCGCGCGCCGTGCCCAGCCGGACACGCAGCCACCCGAGTTCGGCCAGCAGGTTCGGCGGCACGGCGATCCACCGGCCGAACAGGCGCAGCACCAGGTGCAGCCGGCGCAGGCTGATCCGCATCTGGTGGACGCTCTCCGGATCGACACCGCCCCTGACGCCCTTGGCGTGGCGCTGCAACTGGGCCAGGCCGTCACCGACGATGGCGCCGAAGGCCTGCTCGACCGTCATTCCGGCGGCCAATGTGCTGGAGGGTGACATCTGGAACTCCGGTTCGGCGCCCGTCGTCGGCTGGCTCTCCGCCACCCGCGCCACCTTGTGCAGCATGCGCGCTCGGGCCTTGTCATGCAACAGCAATTGCCGGTCGCGCGCAGGCGCGATGGACGCACTTCCATGGATCAACAAAACCCGCCAGACACGGCCTGCCACGATGTCATCGACATGGCGTGCCCGGAAATGCACAGCCCTCGGGCATCATCTCGCCATGCCGCCCGTCAGCCACCTCCTCATCGTCAGTGACGACCTTTCCCGGCGCGACCAGATCGTCGTGGCCCTGAACGCCGCGGCACGACCCGACGATCCGGTGCAACTCAGCGCCTTTGCCAGCGACCCGGGCGAGCCGGCGCTCGACGCCGTTCGCCGTGACGGTGATCTGCACATCGTCCTGATCGACCAACACGACGCGGCCGACCGCCGGGCTGTCCACCTCGCCCAATCCATCAGCCGGCTGCGTCCGGAGCTGTCGCTCTACCTGATGCTGGAAGACGACGACACCAAGCTGCTGGTGGAGGAGCTGGCCGGTGACGCGGTGGATGGCTACTTCTTCCGCAGCGAGACCGACCACGCCGGCTGGCTGCGCATCCTCGCCGCCGAGGTGATGCAGACCGCGGCCACCCCGTTCTACGACCAGCTTCGCCACTATGTCGCGCAGGCCAAGGACAGCTGGCACACACCCGGCCATGCGGGCGGCGATGCGTACAAGGCCAGTCCCTGGGTGAGCGACTTCCACGCCTTCGTCGGCGAGCAGATGCTGCGCGCCGACCTGTCCGTGTCGGTGCCGATGCTCGACTCGCTGCTGCACCCGACCGGCGTCATCGCACAGGCACAGCGCCTGGCCGCGCAGGCGTTCGGGGCGCGCAAGACCTACTTCTCCACCAACGGCACGTCCACGTCGAACAAGGTCATCGTCCAGACGCTGCTGACCCCGGGCGACAAGCTGCTGCTGGACCGGAACTGCCACAAGTCGGTCCACCACGGCGTGATCCTCTCTGGTGCGCGGCCGGTGTACCTGGATTCATCCGTCAACGAGCGCCACGGCCTGTTCGGGCCGGTGCCGCGGGTGCGCGTGTTGCAGGCGATCGCCGACCACCCGGACGCGAAGGTGCTGATCCTGACGAGCTGCACCTACGACGGTCTGCGCTACGAGCTTGCGCCGATCATCGCTGCGGCACACGCGGCCGGGATCAAGGTCCTCGTCGACGAGGCCTGGTACGGCCACGCGCGCTTCCATCCCGCGCTGCGCCCGACCGCGCTGGAGGCTGGCGCCGACTACGTGACGCAGAGCACCCACAAGGTGCTGTCCGCGTTCTCGCAGGCCAGCATGGTCCACGTGAACGATCCGGACTTCGACGAGCACCTGTTCCGCGAGAGCTTCAACATGCACGCGTCCACCAGTCCGCAGTACGGCCTGATCGCGAGCCTGGACGTGGCGCGCAAGCAGGCGGTGATGGAGGGCTACAAGCTGCTCGACCGCTCGCTGAAGTTCGCCGCCGAGTTGCGCGAGAAGATCAACACGACCGGGGCGTTCCGGGTGCTGGACCTGGACGACCTGCTGTCCGACGAGGTGCGCGGCGACGGCATCCGGCTCGACCCGACCAAGCTGACGATCGACATCTCGGCCTCTGGCTGGGGGGCGGACGAGTTGCGCGGCGAATTGATCGAGCGCTTCAACATCCAGATCGAGAAGCACACGCACAGCACGCTCACGCTGCTGCTGACCATTGGCACGACGCGCAGCAAGGTGTCGCGGCTGTTCGACGCGATGCTGCGCCTGGCCCGGCAGGCGCAGCAGGAGCGCCGCATGCCACGCCCGACCGCACGGCTGCCGAAGATCCCGCACTTCACGCGGCTGGCCTGTCTGCCGCGGGACGCGTTCTACGAGGAGGGCGAGCGGCTGCCACTGCTCGACGACGCTGGCCAGCCGAACGCGGCGCTGGCGGACCGCATCTGCTGTGACCAGATCGTGCCGTATCCCCCGGGAATTCCGGTGCTCGTACCGGGGCAGGTGGTCGATGCGGCCATCCTCGGCTACCTCGCGCGGCTGCTGCAAACGCAGAAGTCGATCGAGCTGCACGGACTGGCCATGCACGATGGGGAGCTGCATCTGCGGGTCCTGACCGCCGTCGAGATGGGTGCGCTGCGGGCGCTGGACGGAGCCGCCACGGCTTCCGTCAGTTTGGGTGGGTCGGCTCCGGATGCACATCGGCCACTGCCAGGCGGGCCAGCGCAGAATCGGTCAGCGTGAGGCTGGAGGCGGCGAGTGTGGTGGATCGTGCCGTTCGGCCGGTGAGGCGCAGCCAGACCTTGCGCAGCATGACGCTGGGCTTGAGCCGACCGGTGGCCAGGCGCGCGCCGATGTCGAACACCCGCAGCCAGCCGCTGTAGATGATCGCGGCACCGTGGGAACTCGGCACTGCATGCGCGAGTGCAAGCATCGGCCAGGCCTTCCAGAGGATCGGTCGCCACGCAGCGGCCTGGTGCAGGTGGTCGATGGCGACCTCGCGGTGTCCGGCACTCAGTGCGCGGTGCGCCACGGCCAGGCAGTAGTGCCGGCGCAGCAGTCGGATCTCGGGGTCGGTGTTCGCCAGTGGCCCGAAGTTCTCGTCGAAGCACGACAGCTTGTTCACCTCGAACCGGTAGGCGCCGGCGCCCGTGGCCAGGTGGGACTGCGCCAGTGTCTGGTTGCCACCGGCCCGCTCGTACTTGATGGCCAGCGGCACGGCGATCAGGTTGGCGCGGAAGTGGCGCGACAGGATCGCGAAGTAGCGCAGGTCTTCGGCACTGCGGTGGGCGATCGAGAAGAAACCGGCGGTCTCGATGGCGTGGCGCGTGCAGACCGTGGCCGGCAGCCAGTTGAGGTAGCCCCAGCGCATGTGGGCCAGGGTGTGGCCGCTGTAGACCACGGCGTCGGACAGCCCCAGACTCCGCAGGATGTCTTGGCCCCAGTCGCCGATCGGTTCCTTGCGTTCGTAGATGCGCAGGTAATCGTCCTCGATCCCTGGCGGCAACTCCAGCGAGTTTGAACCGATCGACCGGGCAAAACCGAGGTAGATGTGGCCGATGTCGTAGCGGCTGTGGTGGATGGGTGCCGAGCCGTCGCCCAGGTCCTCGTGGGATTCGGTTGCGACCCATTGCTGGTCAGGGTGGGTGCGCAGGAACGCGGTGGTGAGCGCGAGGAACTGCGGTCGCCACTCGTCATCCGAATCCATGAAGGCGACGAACCGGCCGGTGGACGCCGACAGCCCGGTATTGCGGGCCGCTGCCACACCCTGGTTGGCTTGGCGGATGAACCGGATGCGTGGATCCAGCCCCTCGAGCCGCTCGATCGTGCCGTCGTTCGATCCATCGTCGATCACCAGCAATTCCCAGTCCCGATGGGTCTGGACAATGATGCTGGCAACTGCGCGCCCGATCACATCGACACGGTTGTAGGTGGGCAGGATGATCGAGACTTCTGGCACAGGCTATTTCCCCCGGTTTGTTTTGCAAATGGTCCGGTGCAACTTCCCGAAACCATGAAAGCATGATATTCGCCTTGGCTTGGGGTTCGCAAACGCTCCGCTTCAGTCTGGTCGGGACACACTGAAGCCAGTAGTCTGAATTTGCATATTTCTCAAATATGAAAACACAAGCAGTGACTATTTCGTAAATACCCTGATTCAGCAGGACGCAGCGCTGCCGATAACCGGAATTCACCCCTTCTCCAAGGAGTCACTTCCGTGCCCAACTGCCCGACCTGCATTGCTCCATTCGTTCAGCGCGCCTGTACGCTCCCGGCCATGCCGGAGGTGGCGCACAAGCTGCTCCAGTCGTTCGACCGCGAAGACCTGCCACTGCCGGAGATCGCTGGCCTGATCGGCCGGGACCAGACGCTGGCGGCCAAAGTGCTGCGCCTGGCGAACTCGTCGCGCTACTCGCCGTCGCACACGGTCACCTCGCTCGGAGAGGCATCGGCGGCACTGGGCCTGCGGGCGCTGCGCGACCTGACGCTGTCTGCGAGCATGGTCGGGGCGTTCCCGGCACTGAAGGACTTTGACCGGCTCTCGTTCTGGCGCGGCACGTTGGCCGTGGCCGCCTATGCCCAGCCGATCGCCCGTGCGCTCGATCTGGACGAGGACATGGCCTATCTGGGCGGACTGATGCTGCGCACCGGTCAGCTGCTGATGTGGATGGTGGATCCAGACCATGCGCGGGCAGTGGCCACGCGGGCCGTCGAACTCGACAGTCTCATCGGCTACGAAACGATCGAATTCGGATGCGCCCACCCGGAGGTCACGGCAGAGCTGGCACGGCACTGGAAATTCCCGGCCGTGCTGGTGGATGCCTTCCGGGCAGCGAACCAGCCGATGGAGACACGGCCGTTCTGCCGGCTGGCGGCGGCACTGCGGCTGGCCAGCGTGGTGGCGGACTGCCGAGAGCGCGGGCAATCCGTGTCGGAGGGCCTGCTGTCAGTGCAGGGCGACCTGGTGGTTCACCTTGGCCTGGACCTGGACTGGCTGGAGCAGCACCTGCCGGCTCACGAGCTGGCGGTTTCCGGGGTCGATGCGTTGATGCACTGACGCAGCGCTGCTGCGCACATCGGGCGGCCGAGCTGGAATCCCTGCAGCTCGTCGCAGCCCAATGCCCGCAGCGCGGACGCCTGCCGGTCGTCCTCGATGCCTTCGGCGGTGCATTGCAGCTTCAGGGCACGGGCCAGAGCAATGACTGCCCGCACCAGTGCGAGTTGCTCGATGGCGTCTGGCTGCTGCAACGGACGGACGAACGACTGGTCGATCTTGATGCGGTCGAAGCGGAACCGCTGAAGGTAGGACAGCGAGGAATAGCCGGTACCGAAATCGTCCAGAGCCAGTCCGACACCGAGCAGCTTCAGCGCCGAGAGCTGTGCCAGCGCGGTCTTTTCCTCGGCCAGGGCCGACTCCGTCACTTCCAGTTCCAGCCGATGGGGTGGCAAGCTGGATTCGCGCAGGATCTGCCGCACGTCCTCGACGATCCGCGGATCGTGGAGCTGGCGCACGGAGAGGTTGACGGCCACGCGCTGTGATGCAGGCCATGACGCGGCTTCGGTACAGGCTTGGCGCAGCACCCAGGTGCCGATCGAGGTGATCAGCCCGGACTCTTCGGCGAGTGCAATGAATTCACTCGGTGCGATGGTGCCCAGCCTGGGATGGTGCCACCGCAGCAGGGCTTCGGCGCCAGTGAAGCGCCCGGTGCGGGCATCGAAAACCGGCTGGTAGTCGAGGTCGAGTTCCTGCCGGGCGATGGCGTCGGCGAGTTCCCGTGTGATCAGCGCACGGTGCTGTGCACGTTGTCCGATGGCGTGGTCGAACACCTGCAATCGGTCTCGCCCGGCCGCCTTGGCCGCATAGAGCGCCATGTCCGCCGAGCGCAGCAATTCGACATCACTGTCGCCATGCTCCGGCGCGTGTGCCAGTCCCAGACTGGCGCGCACATCCACCCGAAGCACACCGAGCTGGAATGGATTGCGCAGCGCCACGAGCATTTGCTGGCCGATGGCTTCCGCGCGATCCGGTTCGCCATCGTCCAGGAGGATCACGGCGAATTCATCGCCACCGAGCCGCGCCAGCACCATGCCAGGCGCGGCGATGCCCGCCATGCGCAGAGCGACGGCCTGCAGCAAGGCATCCCCGACCGCGTGACCGTGGGCGTCATTGATGTCCTTGAATCCGTCCAGATCGATCATCAGCAGGGAGATGGGGCGCTGTCCGACGTCCGTCGCAAAACAGGCGCGCAGGTGTTCCTGGAACCCCCGCCGGCTCGTCTGGCCGGTCAGTCCATCGGTGTTGGCCAGACGCTGCAGTTCGCGTTCATGGTTCCGCATGGCGGTGATGTCCGTACCCAGGCCACGCCAGCCCTGCACGAGACCGGTGGGGTTCAGCAATGGTCGTCCGCCCAGAGTCCACCACTGGCGCTCGGCACCTGGCTGCAAGGGTACGACCAGATCGCGGAACGGCTTGGCGCTGCCGAACTGCTCGGCCAGCACCCGCAACGCTGCGTGACCGTCCGCGTCCTGCGTTTCAGTGGCCAGCACCGCCACCAGCGACTGTCCCCGCAGATCGGCTGCCGGCGCACCCAGCACTTCCGACATGCGTGGCGAGGCATGGGTGATCCGGCCCTGGGCATCGGTTTCCCAGAACCAGTCCTGCGACGAGCCTTCGAACTCGCTCAGCAGCAGGCTGACCATGTGCGACTGCCGCTCGGCCTCGAATTCGGCTTCGCAACGCCGCACGAATTCCCGGGACGTCACCAGCATGTCCTTGGACAGCACCAGGATGTAGGCGACCATGGCCAGCGCGACCAGCCGGTCGGTGTCCCGGCCGCTGAACCAGAGCGTGGCGACGTTGGTGATGCCCAGCGAGCCCAGCCAGACCAGTCCGATCTGCGGATTCCGTGCAAACCCCAGCGCGCCGGAGCACAGCACGCCGCAGGTGATGAGCCCGATCAGCAGCCGCAGCGCATCGGTGCCGATCAGATACAGCCAGGACGCGACGCCCTGGTAGAGAAATCCGGCCACCAGGGCCTGGAATAGCCGCCGCGATATCACGTCCATGCGTGCCTTCAGCGGCTGCGACCAGCTCCACCGCGATCCTCCGATACCGGCGACGGGATTGAGCAGCAGCGCGCCCAGCCAGAGCGTCGATGCGGCGTGGCTCAGCAAGGGGCCCGCCGCGATGACGATCAGTCCGGCGGCCGCCAACATGGACAGGTGGTTGATCCAGTGCCCGCTGCGCCAGGTCTCGATCTGGCGCTCCTGCAGTTGACGGCGCAGTGGTGCTTCGGCGCTGGTGGTCTGCCAGCAACCTTGTATTGCACGTATTGCAGTGTGAATCCATTTTTTCACACGTGATTGCGCTGTTGTTTGGTAATTCAAGCGATGAATCCTGCATGGGCGGCCAGAGATTATCTGTGGTCGCAACGATGGATTCCCGAGTTTTTGCTGTCAGGTGCGCGAAAGGCAGTCAAGATGCCACACGTGGCTCGAATTGATAATTCAGAATAGTTCTCCCTGATTGGGTCGTCGTGACTGTACCGGTGCCCGCGGTGGTTTGAACTGGCTGAAGTCCAGCGCCGGCACTTCGCGCACCAGGCCGTGCCGGTGCGCGGCACCGAGCATGCGCTGGCGGATCAGGTCGGCCCAGAGGCCGTCGCCCTTCATGCGGGTGCTGAAGTCGGCGTCGTAGTCACGGCCGCCGCGCAGATCGCGGATGCGCTCCATCACGCGGTGAGCGCGGTCCGGGAAGTGTTCCTCCAGCCAGTGCTGGAACAGCGGATTGACCTCCCAGGGCAACCGCACCACGGTCCAGTGCAGCGATTTCGCGCCGGCACCGGCCGCGGCTTCGATGATCTGCTCGATCTCCGGTTCATTGATGAACGGGATCACCGGCGCCACGTTCACGCCCACCCACACGCCCGCATCCGACAGCGCCCGGATGGCCGCCAGCCGCCGGGCCGGTGCACTGGCGCGGGGTTCCAGGATGCGCGCCAGACCGTTGTCCAGCGTGGTGAGGCTGATGAAGACCAGCACCTGCTGGCGCTGTGCCATGTCGGCGAGCAGGTCGAGATCACGGACGATGCCGCCCGACTTGGTGACGACCGAGAACGGATGCTGCGCCTCGTGCAGCACCTCGATGATCTGGCGCGTGAGTTTCAGGTTGCGCTCCACCGGCTGGTAGGCGTCGGTGGCGGAGCCGAGGTTGAGCGGGCGCGGGGTGTAGCGCGGCCGGCGCAGTTCCTCGCGCAGGCGGTCTGCCGCGTTGGTCTTGGCGAGGATGCGGGTCTCGAAGTCCAGTCCCGGCGACAGGTCCGCGTAGCTGTGGGTCGGGCGGGCGTAGCAGTAGATGCAGCCGTGCTCGCAGCCCCGGTAGGGGTTGATCGACAGGTCGAAGGGCACGTCCGGCGAGTCGTTGGCGCGCAGCACGCTCCTGCACGGCTCGTCGATCACCTCGGTGCGGGTGACGCGGGTGCGGTCGTCCTCGGCGCGCTGGTCCAGACTGCCCCAGCCGTCATCGACCGCGTTGCGCGCCTGGCGTTCGTACCGGCCCGCGATGCGCCAGGCCGTGCCGCGGCCCTTGACGCTGCCTGGTCCGGGCAGCAGGGACGCTGGCTCGGGCGCCAGATCGTCCGGGAACAGGGTCGGCGGCGCCGCGGGAGGGCGACCACGGCGCACGATCCTGATCGGGGCATCGGTGACGGGGCGTTTCATGTCGCCCAGTCTGCCACAGACCTGTGTTTACATACAGTCTCAGGCGGTGCCCAAGGCTTCGATCTGCTCGCCCAGTTCCATCCAGCGCAGCTCCAGTTCGGCGATGCGGTCGTCGAGTTCCTTGAGCTTGCGGCCCTGCTCGGCGCGCGCCGTTGGTGACAGACCGGTGTCGCCCAGGGCGGCGAGCACACGGGCGTGGTCCTTCTGCGCGGCCTCCAGCGCCTGTTCGGCCTGCTGCTGTTGCTTTTTCAGTGGCTTGGTCTGCTCGGCGAGCTTCATGCGGGCGGCGGTCTGGGCCTTGCGGTCGTCCCGACTGGCGAGGGAGGGGGCTGGTGCTGCCACCACTGGCGCTGCGGTGACCGGGGCGGGTGCGGCGACCGGCCGGCCCTGCATCGCCCGGTCTTCCTCGCGGGCGCGCTTGGCCATCTCCTTGCTCTGTTCCAGCAGCCACTTCTGGTAGTCGTCCAGATCGCCGTCGAAGGGCCGCACCTCGCCACCGGTGACCAGCCAGAACTCGTCGCAGACCTCGCGCAGCAGCGCCCGGTCGTGGCTGACCAGCATCACCGTGCCTTCGTACTCGTTGAGCGCCATGCTCAGCGCCTCGCGGGTGGTCAGGTCCAGGTGGTTGGTCGGCTCGTCCATCAGCAGCAGGTTGGGGCGCTGCCACACCAGCATCGCCAGCACCAGCCGCGCCTTCTCGCCGCCGGAGAGCGAACCCACGGCCTGTCCCACCATCTCGCCCGTGAAGCGGAAGCGGCCGAGGAAATCGCGCAGCTCCTGCTCGCGTGCTGCCGGGCCGATGTCGCGCGCCAGGCGGACCATGTGCGCCAGCGGGCCTTCCTCCAGCCGCAGCACGTCGAGTTCCTGCTGCGCGAAGTAGCCGATCGACAGGCCCTTGCCTTCCTGGATGTGGCCGCCGAGGCGCTGG
>NZ_JBFPGY010000109.1:0-11135 GCF_041083715.1 Sphaerotilus sp. | reverse complement strand
GCCAGCCGCGCCAGCTCACCGAGGCACAGCGCGAGATGCTGGTGGATCTGGGCCGTGCCGCCGCCCACTGGATGAAGAGCTGGCGCCAGTCGCAGGCGCTGGACCAGCACCGGCACCATCTGGAGGAACGTGTCGCCACGCGCACGCGGGAGCTGGCGCTGGCCAAGCAGGCGGCCGAAGCGGCCAACGAGGCCAAGAGTGCCTTCCTCGCCACGATGAGCCACGAGATCCGCACGCCGATGAATGGCGTGGTCGGCATCGTCGATGTACTGCGGCAGTCGAGCCTGACGCCCTACCAGTCCGATCTGGCGGACACGATCCGCGATTCGGCTTTCGCGCTGCTGGGCATCCTCGATGACATTCTCGATTTCTCGAAGATCGAGGCGGGACATCTGGCGCTGGAAGCCGAGCCGGTGGCCTTGCTGCGGCTGGTGGAAGGTGTGTGCGATGCGCTGCAGCCGGTGGCGGCCGCGCGGCGCGTGTCACTGCAGGTCTTCGTCGATCCGGCCCTGCCGGCCTGGATCCTCAGTGATGTGGTGCGACTGCGCCAGATCCTCAACAACCTCCTGGCCAACGCCGTCAAGTTCTCGGCCGGGCTGGAGCGCGCAGGTCGGGTTTGGGTGCGCGCCGAAGCACTCGGCACGGACCGGTTCCGTCTGCAGGTCAGCGACAACGGCATCGGCTTGCCAGCCTCGGCGCAGGCCCGTGTCTTCGATCCGTTCGAACAGGCCGAAGGCAGCACGTCGCGCCGTTACGGTGGCACCGGGCTGGGCCTGTCCATCTGTCGCCGGCTGGTGACAGCGTTTGATGGCGACATCCGTGTGCAGAGCACGCCAGGGCAGGGCGCGGTGTTCACGGTGACCTTGCCGCTGCAACCCAGCGAGCGCGCTTCGACATCCGAGTTCGAGCGCGAGGCTGAACTCTCGGGCCTGCGGTGCCATGTGCTGCTGGACGATGTTCAGCAGGCGCGGGACTGGTGCGCCTACCTGGCCGGGGCTGGCGCGCAGGCGTGGTGCTGGTCGGACGCCGAAGCGCTGTGGCGTGCACTGGCCGATCGGCCCTCGGGCGGCCCGACCGTTGTGCTGTGGCAGACGGAGCAACACCGTGACCCGGTCGACATGACGCGTGTGCGGCTGCGCGGCGAGGCGGTGGCGCCGGGACTCGGCTGGGTCTGGCTCACGCCGGGCCAGCGGCGCAATCCGCGCGTGCTGGGCCCTGGGATGGTGATGCTCGACCAGGAGGCGCTGCACCGCGCCGCGCTGCTCAAGGCCGTGGCACTGGCGGTCGGACGCTGTGTGCCCGACCCCATCGAACTCGGCCCCGGCGCGTTGCCGGGCCGGCAGGCCTTGCCGGGCAGCCGCGATGCCGTGCTGCAAGGCCGGCTGGTGCTGGTCGCCGAGGACAACGACATCAACCAGAAGGTCGTTCGCCGGCAGCTGGCGCTGCTCGGGCTGACGGCCGAGGTGGTGGACAACGGGCTGGACGCTCTGGAGCGCGCTCGCAGCGGACGGTTCGCGCTGTTGCTGACCGATCTGCACATGCCCGGCATGGATGGCTACGAGCTGGCCAGCACGCTGCGCCGCGGAGAAAGTGCCGGTCAGCACCTGCCCATCATCGCGCTGACCGCGAATGCGCTGAGCGGCGAGGCAGAACGCTGCCGCACTGCGGGCATGGACGACTACCTCAGCAAGCCGGTGCAGCTCGAACAGCTCGGCGCGACGCTGGCGCGCTGGCTGGCGCCGGCGGTGTCGCCGCCCTCGATGCCGCTGCCCGGCGATGGCCCGGCACTGCCGGTGTTTGACCAGACGGCACTCGCCCAGCTGGTCGGCGACGATCCGGCGGTGATCGACAGCTTCCGGCGCGACTACCTGGTTTCCAGCCGCGCCACGGCCGAGTTGCTGCGCGCGGCTGCAGCCCGTGCGGACTGGACGCAGGCCGGTGCCCTGGGCCACCGGCTGAAATCGTCGTCCCGGTCCATTGGTGCCATGGCGCTGGGTGGTTGCTGTGCTGGCATCGAGCAGGCGGGTGCGGTGGGTGATGGGGTGGCCGTCACCGCCTGGATGCAGCGTTTCGAGAGCGAGCTGGTGGCGCTGGTGGCGCATCTCGAAGCGACACCGGCCGCTGCACAGACGGCGCCGGCCACCCGCGATGCCGACCCCGCGCTGGTGCTCGTGGACGACGATCCGTTCCAGCTCCAGGTGTTGCAGCGCCAGCTGGCCGCGCTCGGCGTCGGTTCGGTCCAGTCCTGCAGCTCCGGTGCCATGGCGCTGCAGTGGCTGCGCGGGCGCGACACCTCGGCGATGCTGCTGCTGCTCGACCTGAACATGCCGGGCATGGATGGCGTCGAATTCATGCGCTACCTCGCCGAACAGCACTACCAGGGGGCGCTGGCGCTGGTCAGCGGTGCCGACCACCGTGTGCTGGAAACCGCCGCCAAGCTCGCCAGTGCCTACCAGCTCCATGTGCTGCACCACCTGCACAAGCCGGTGCCATCGGCTGTGCTGGGGGAACTGGTGGCGCGCTGGCGCGGCTTCGTGCCGGCGCAGGTGTGCCATGCTGCCCGGACGCGCACCCCGGAGGAAATCGACCGCGCCCTGCGCGGCAACCAGCTGATCCTGCATTACCAGCCCAAGGTCCGCCTGGCCGATGGCGCGCTGGTGGGCGTCGAGGCGCTGGTGCGCTGGCGGCATCCGACCGAAGGTCTGCTCTATCCCGACAGCTTCATCACGGTGGCCGAATCCAGCGGCCAGATCGATGCGCTCACCCGCAGCGTGCTGTCCCAGGCGATGCGGCAGGCGCGGCGCTGGCGGGAGGCCGGCATGGGCCTGCGCGTGGCGGTCAATGTCTCGATGGACAATCTGGCGCGGCTGGACTTCCCCGAGTTCGTGCTGCGCGAGGCTGTCCACCACGGCGTGCCGCTGACCGACCTGATGCTGGAGGTGACCGAGTCGCGCCTGATGCGCGACGCGCGGGTGCCGATGGACATCCTGACCCGGCTGCGGCTGAAGCACATCGGCCTGTCGATCGACGACTTCGGCACAGGCCACTCGTCGCTGGCGCAGTTGCGCGACATCCCCTTCGACGAGCTGAAGATCGACCGTGGCTTCGTGCACGGCAACCGCGAGCAGCCGACCCAGCGTGCCATTTTCTCCGCCAGTCTGGAAATGGCACACCAGCTCGACATGACCGTGGTCGCCGAAGGCGTCGAGGACCGGGCCGACTGGGACTTCGCGCGAGCGGCGGGCTGCGACATCGCACAGGGCTACTTCATCGGCCGTCCGATGCCGGCCGAGGCGCTGCCGGACTGGATCCGCCTCTGGCGCAAACGCAGCGAAACGCTGTGACCGCTGTGACGGCGAGGCCGGCTGGATTGGTCGACAATCGCGCCATGCCTGCCACTGTCCCCCCCACCGGCCTCACCCACCTCGAACGCTTGCTCGCCGATGGCCGTCGGCGCGTGCTGCTTGGCCTGATCGGGCCGCCCGGCGCCGGCAAGTCCACCTTCGCCGCGGCGCTGCTCGCCGCCTGGGAAGCGCGCCACCCCGGCACCGCGCAGGTGGTGCCGATGGACGGCTACCACCTCGCCAATGTCGAGCTGGCACGCCTTGGCCGGGCCAGCCGCAAGGGCGCGCCGGACACCTTCGACAGCGCCGGCTTCGTCGCCTTGTTGCGCCGCCTGCGCGACCAGCCTGCGGACGAAACCGTGCTGGCACCCGAATTCCGCCGCGAGATCGAGGAGCCGGTCGCGGGTGCGATTCCGGTGTTCGCCGAGACCCGGCTGGTGATCACCGAGGGCAACTACCTGCTGCTCGATGACCCCCGGCTGGGTGCCTGGGGGCAGGTGCGGGCGCTGCTGGACGAGGCGTGGTACGTGGACGTGGACCCGGCGCTGCGGCTGGAGCGCCTGATCGCGCGCCACGTGCAGTTCGGCCGCAGCCCGGAGGCGGCCCGGGCCTGGGTCGACGCCACCGACGAGCCGAACGCGCGCCTGATCGAAGGCACCCGTGCGCGGGCCGATCGTTTCATCGCCTGGTAAGGCACACGGGGACACCGATGGATCTGGGACTGAAGAACAAGACGGCACTCGTGCTGGGCGCCAGCAGCGGGCTGGGGGCGGCGATTGCGCGCACGCTGGCCGCCGAGGGCGCCCGCGTGGTGGTTGCCGCGCGGCGTGTCGACCGCCTGGAAGCGCTGGTCGCCGAGATCGAGGTGGCGGGCGGGCAGGCGCTTGCGCTGGCCTGGGACCTGGCCGATCTGGCGCAGATCGGGCCGAACATCGCCACCATCGAAGCCCGCTTCGGCCCGGTCGGCATCCTCGTCAACAACACCGGTGGTCCGCCGCCGAGCACCGCCGCCGGGCAGCCGCCCGAGCGCTGGCTGGCGCAGTTCCAGGCGATGGTGCTGAGCGTCATCGCGGTGACCGACCGCGTCCTGCCCGGCATGCGCGCGCAGCGCTGGGGCCGCATTGTCACCAGCACCTCGTCGGGCGTGGTCGCGCCGATCGCCAATCTGGCGATGTCGAACGCGCTGCGGCTGTCGCTGGTCGGCTGGTCGAAGACGCTGGCGCGGGAAGTGGCCTGCGATGGCATCACCGCCAACATCGTCGTGCCGGGTCGCATCGCCACCGACCGCATCCAGTTCCTCGACGAACAGGCCGCGCAGCGACAAGGCAAGGATCTCGCGCAGGTGCAGGCCGACAGCGCCGCGTCCATCCCGATGGGGCGTGTGGGGGACGTGCAGGAATACGCCGACGTGGTGGCGTTTCTGGCGAGTGCGCGGGCGTCGTATGTCACCGGGTCGGTGGTGCGCGTCGACGGCGGCATGATCGCGGCGGTCTGAGTCGGCGCGCCGTCAACTGCCTGCGACAGGCTTTGCGGGCGGCGGCTCATGGCGGGCCACCGACACCGTGAACAGACCGCCCGGGCCGATCAGGCTCTGTGTCTTGCGGCAGTGGATGCCGCTCACCAGCGCATCGAGTTCCGCCTGGGGGCGCAGGCGCATCTGCCACGGCTCCCCGCGGTGGTCGATCAGGATCCGGGCGATCGCCTGCCATTGCGGCTGCCAGGGCTGTCCGGTGTAGACCAGGTGGCCGCCGGGCCGGAGCTGCCCCTGGATGGCGCGCAGCGAGGCCAGCACTGGTGCGTTGTCGCTGCACAGCTCGTACAGCCCTGACACGACCACGATGTCGCAGAGCGGCTCGCCCGCGCTGTCGCTGTCGGGTGAGAGGGCCAGTGCGTCCCGACACTGGTAGTCGATCGTGTGCTGGAGCGCGAGCGATGCCGCCAGTTGACGCGCCGCATCGAGGTTGGCTGGCACGGCGTCCCGCAGCGTGATCTGCATCGGACGGTCCTGGAAGCGCTTGGCCGTCTCCAGCACATGGCGCCCGCCACCGGCGGCAACGTCCAGGATGCGCAGTGGCAGGTTGGCCGGATGCACGGCGATGAGGTCGCTCAGGACGCGCTGCAGGTGCTGCTGGCGCAGCCGGACGCCACGCCAGACGAGGGTGTCCAGGTAGATCCGGTCGATGAGCTTCCCGATGCCGAGACGCCCGCTGGCCTCGTGGCGGTAGACGTACTCCAGCGACGCGCCCGAGTCGAACCCCTGCGCCAGACCGATCCTCAGGCCATCGCTGAGCGGACCGAACCGGTGCAGCAGGTGGCGCTGCAGCGTGTGGACCGCGCGTGCCCAGACGGATCCCGGCGTGTTCCGCTGCAAGTCCCGGAACTGGGTGGCGCTGCGGCTGTTCTGGTCGGCGTCCAGGTGGTGGTCTGCCGGGGGAATCGGGTGTCCGTAGCAGCGGTCGATGAACTGCCGGCACGTCTGGAGCACGTCCTCCAGTGGCCGGCCCTGGTCGTGGAACACGGCGTGGGTCCCGTTCTGCAGCACCAGGAACCGTTTCTGGCGCGAGCCCAATCGGTCGAAGAATTGCGCCTGTGGTGCCTGTCGGACGACCTGGTCCTTGTCCGCAGTCAGCATCAGCACGGGGGCCTCGATCGCCGAGGCATTGGCCACGATCCGCCGCGCGGTGCCGGCGCGCTGCCGCGCGGGCGCGGTGAACCGGGCGAACCCCTTGGACTGGAAGGCCGCCGCGGCCATGACGACACCACGCAGACGCGGCGCGTGGTCGTGGATCCAGGTGGCCGCGATCACCGCACCCACGCCGTGTGCAACGATGAGCATGTCTTCGGTGGACAGGTTGTGGGTCTGCCGGAGATGGCGGGTGAAGCAGTGGAAATCCTGCACCAGGCCTGCCACGTCCGCGGCGCCATCGCGCGCGCCAGGCGAATGGCCATGGCCCCGGGCATCCCAGGCGAAGGCCCAGTCCTGCAGGCCGAGGAGTGGTTCCACGACCGGCAGCAGATGTCCGGAGTGTGCGTGGTCGCTGTGCAGGAAGACCAGCACCCGCAGCGGCGGTGCGGCGGCACTGCGGCGCGTATCGCGGGGCTGCCAGCAGCGGTAGAACAGGCGCGCGTGGTCGGAGCCAGGGAAACCGGATTCGGAGCGGATCCAGGCACCGGGGCCGGGCGTGGCGATCGAGTCGGCGGTGTCGGTGGTGGTCATGGAGCGATCTCTGAAGGACCGGGATGTCAGCACGGTCCAGCATGCCACCGCGGGTTCTGCCTTGATCGGGAGAAATCCGCGGCCCGGCTGGCAGAATGGCCGCCCCCAGTCGTCCGCTTGCATGCCAAGCTGCGCCATGTCCGAACTCCCCTTGCGCGTGCTGTCCGTCATTCCGCCGATGACGCAGCTCAATACCCCGTACCCGTCCACCGCCTACCTGACCGGCTTCCTGCGCGCGCGCGGTGTCGATGCCGTACAGGAGGATCTGGCGCTGGCGCTGGTGCTGCGGCTGCTGTCGCGGGGCGGGCTGCTGGAGATCCGCCGCCGCATCGAGGCCGCACCGCCGAAGCGCCCGACCGAGCCGGTGCAGAGCTTCATGGCGCAGTTCGACCGCTATGTGGCGACCATCGACCGCGTCATCGCCTTCCTGCAGGGCCGCGACGCGACGCTGGCGCACCGCATCAACAGCCGCGCCTTCCTGCCCGAGGGACCGCGCTTTCGCACGCTCGATGTCTATGTGGACGAGGACGGCGGCGATCCGCTGGCCTGGGCCTTCGGTGCGCTGGGCTTGCAGGACAAGGCGCGGCACCTGGCGACGCTGTACCTGAACGACCTCGCGGATGTGTTGCGCGACGCGGTCGATCCGCGCTTCGAGTTCGTGCGCTACGCCGAGTCGCTCGCCACCAGCCAGCCGACCTTCGAGCCGCTGGCCGAGGCGCTCGCTGCCGCCCCGAACCTGATGGACGACGTGCTGACCGAGCTGACCAAGGCGGCGGTCGAGCGGCATCGGCCACGGCTGGTGCTGCTGTCGGTGCCGTTTCCGGGGGCGGTGTACGCGGCGTTCCGCATCGCGCAGGCGGTGAAGGCGGTCGATCCGACGATCGTCGTGGCGCTGGGCGGCGGCTTTGCCAACACGGAGCTGCGCGAACTCGCCGAGCCGCGGGTGTTCGACCACATCGACTACGTGACGCTCGACAGCGGCGAGCGCCCGCTGCTGGCGCTGCTGGAGCACCTGAATGGCAAGCGCTCGCAGCAGCGGCTGGTGCGCACCTTCGTCCGGGACCGAGCGACCGGGCTGGTGCGCTACCTCAACTTCGTCGAGCCGGACGTGCCGTTTTCCGAGGTGGGCACGCCGACGTGGGACGGGCTGCCGCTGGACAAGTACCTCTCGCTGCTCGACATGCTCAACCCGATGAACCGGCTGTGGAGCGACGGGCGCTGGAACAAGCTGACGGTGGCGCACGGCTGCTACTGGAAGAAGTGCAGCTTCTGCGACGTGTCGCTCGACTACATCTCGCGTTACGAGAGCGCCTCCGCCGAGACGCTGGTGGACCGCATCGAGGCCATCGTCGCCGAGACCGGCCAGACCGGCTTCCACTTCGTCGACGAGGCCGCGCCGCCCAAGGCGCTGAAGACACTGGCCGCCGAGCTGCAGCGCCGCGACGTGCAGATCTCGTGGTGGGGCAACATCCGCTTCGAGAAGACCTTCACGCCCGCGCTGTGCCAGGAACTCGCCGACAGCGGCTGCATCGCGATGTCGGGTGGGCTGGAAGTCGCGTCCGACCGGCTGCTGACGCTGATGAAGAAGGGCGTCTCGGTCGATCAGGTGGCGCGCGTCACCAAGGGCTTCAGCGACGCGGGCATCCTGGTCCACGCCTACCTGATGTACGGCTTCCCGACGCAGACGGTGCAGGACACGGTCGATGCGCTGGAGTACGTGCGCCAGCTGTTCGAGCACGGCTGCATCCAGAGCGGCTTCTTCCACCGCTTCGCCTGCACGGTGCATTCGCCGGTGGGGCTGAACCCGCAGGAGTACGGCGTGCAGCTGCGCCCGCTGCCACCGGTCACGTTCGCGCAGAACGATGTCGGCTTCATCGACCCGACTGGCACCGACCACGACGCGCTTGGCGTCGGGCTGAAGAAGGCGCTCTACAACTACATGCACGGCATCGGGCTGGACGAGGACGTGCGGGCGTGGTTTGCCCATCTGAAGGGCAAGGTGCCCAAGCCGACGGTGAGCCGGCATCGGATCGGCAAGGCGCTGGGGCACTGAGGCGCTGACCGGGGGACGTTCACCGGTTTTCGGATGGGTTGATGCGGGACAAGCCCTGACGCGGTGCGCCCCATCACCATCGGCGGGTTTCCACCCACTCCTGCCGAGCGCCCGGCCCGGTCGCTGCGGCCCTGTCATACCGTGTCCGCCGCCACTGCTTCCGACTTCATTTCTTCCGCTGCGCCCGAGTGCGTCGATGTACTGATCGCCGGGGCCGGCCCGACCGGCCTGTCCACCGCGCTGGCGCTGGCGCCGCTGGGCCTGCGCGTGCTGCTGGTCGATCCGCAGGATGCTGCGACGCTGGCCGATCCGCCGCCGGACGGGCGGGAACTCGCGCTGACCTACCGCACCGAGGCGCTGCTGCGCGACTGGGGCCTCTGGGACCGGCTCCCGGACGCGGCCCGTGCGCCGCTGCACGCCGCCGCGGTCAGCACGGGGGGACAGGCCGCGTCGCTGCACCTCGATGCGTCGCACGCCCGCTCCACGCTGTCGTTCCCGTTTCCACTGCCGCCGCTGCCACGCCTGCCGGTGCCATCGATCCTGCGCCACCTGATCGGCCCGGGTGCGCCGGGGGTGGCCAGCGCCGAGCGGCTTGGCACGCTGGTGTCGCAGAACGCGCTGCGCCGCGCGCTGTGGCAGGGCTGCGCCGAGTGCCCGGAGCGCATCACGGTGCACGAACGCACCCGCCTGGAGGACTTCCGCCGCGATGCGGACGGCGTGACCGTGACGCTCGCCGGCCCCGGTGGTGCGCGCCAGGTGCGCGCCTCGCTGCTGGTGGCCGCCGATGGCCGGCTGTCGGGCGCACGCCGCATGGCCGGGCTGGTCGCGGACCTGCACGACTTCGGTCGCAGCGCCATCGTCGGCCGCCTGCGCCACACGCGCCCGCATGATGCGGTGGCGCGCGAAGCCTTCCACCTCGGCCACACGCTGGCGGTGTTGCCGCTGGTCGATGCGCCTGACGATGGCGGCACCGGTCGGCCGCTGCACCAGTCGTCCTTCGTGGTCACGGCGCCGAGCGAGCTGGCGCGGCAGTGGATGGCGCAGCCGGTCGAGGACTACGCCCGCACGGTGGCCGGCTGGCTCGGCGGGCAGCTCGGCGACATCACTCCCGCGCCCGGCGACGAGTCGCGCCGCCATCTCTACCCGCTGGTGGCGACCTGGGCGCCGCAGCTGGTCACCGACCGGGTGGCGCTGGTCGGTGACGCCGCGGTCGGCATGCACCCGGTCACCGCGCACGGCTTCAACCTTGGCCTCTACAGCGCCGAGACGCTGGCGCGCCACCTCAAGGCGCGTGCGGGTGGCGGTGTCCCGAATCCGGCCGACCCCGTCGCGCTGGCCGCCTACGACCGCGAGCACCGCGACACCGCCCGCTGGATCTTTCACGGCACCAACGCCATCGTGCGGCTGTTCACCGACGACCGGCCCGCGGCGCGGCTGGTGCGGCAGGCCACGCTGCACCTGGCCGAGCGGCTGCCACCGGTCAAGGCGCTGATCGTGCGGCAACTGGTGGACGCCTGAGGGCTGGCTATCATCGTGTCCACCCCATCCTCACCGGAGTGCGACCATGCCGCTGACCGACGACACCGCCTGCGACCTCGTTTTCTACACCCACCCCTGGTCCCGCGGCCAGATCGCCCGCTGGATGCTGGAGGAAACCGGTGCCCCGTACCGCCAGGTCGTGCTCGGCTTCGGCACGGCGATGAAAGCGCCCGAGTACCTGGCGCTCAATCCCATGGGCAAGGTGCCGACCGTCGTGCACGGTGGCCGGGTGGTCACGGAGGGCGCGGCCATCTGTGCCTATCTGGCAGACGCGTTTCCCGCGGCCGGACTGGCCCCCGCACCCGCGCAGCGCGCCGACTACTACCGCTGGATGTTCTTCGCCGCCGGTCCGCTGGAAGGCGCGGTGATCGATCGCTCGCTCGGAGTCGCGCCCAACGAGAAGCAGCAGGGCATGGTGGGTTACGGCACCTACGAGCGTGTCGTGGACGTGCTCGCCGCGGCCGTGGTGCGCCAGCCGTTCATCGCGGGCGCCGCGTTCTCGGCGGCGGATGTGTATGTCGGCTCGCACGTCCTCTGGGGCATGCAGTTCGGCTCGCTGCCGAAGCGGCCCGAGTTCGAGGACTACGCGGCCCGACTGGTCACCCGGCCAGCCTATGCAGCGGGCAAGGACATCGACAATGCGCTGGGCGCCCAGCTCGCGGCGGCCAACCCGGCCTGAACCTCAGCGCCCGCCGGCCACGTCCACCACCGTCCCCGTGACGTACGATGCCTCGGCCGACAGCAGCCACAGCACCGTCCGCGCCACCTCGTCCGGATGCCCGCCACGCTGCATCGGCACCCCTGCCTTGAGCCGCTCGACCCGACCCGGCTCGCCGCTGCTGGCGTGGATCTCGGTCTCGATCAGCCCTGGCGCCACGGCGTTGACGCGGATGCCTTCGGCCGCGACTTCCCGCGCCAGACCGATGGTGAAGCTGTCGATGGCGCCCTTGGACGCTGCGTAATCGACGAACTCGCCCGGTGA
>NZ_JBFPGY010000108.1:0-3392 GCF_041083715.1 Sphaerotilus sp. | reverse complement strand
TCCTGATACATCACGGTACCAGGACAGTCCATGCAATCAGGTCGATCCAGGTTCGGCAGGCGTTTCCCACTGGGCGCCTGCGCGCTCGTCCTTGCGTTGGTGCAGGTCGGCTGCGGCGGCGGTGCGCAGGTAGGCGATGCTGCGGCAGGGGCAGGAGGTTCCGGCGCAGCGGTGTCGCCGGCATCCATGGTCGAGCCGATGACGGAGGCCTTCGCCCAGCCGGACGAGCGTCCGCTGGTGGCCTGGCCGGCGTGTGTGCCGTCCGGACAGGGCACCGACTATGCCGTCGGTCCCGGGCAGGCACTGGCCTCGCTGGACCAGGTGCCCTGGGAGCGCCTGGCGCCGGGCGACACCGTGCGCATCTTCTACAGCGTTGCGCCCTACCACGGCAAGTTCCTGCTGGCCGCCCACGGCACGGCAGCGCAGCCGGTGCGTGTCTGCGGTGTGCGCGGACCGAACGGCGAGCGGCCGGTGATCGATGGCCAGGCAGCCACGACACGCGCTGCGCTGGCTGCAGCGTTCGAGGGCGCGGGCAGCGACATCTTCCAGAGCCGCGCCATCGCCATGGTCAAGTCGCTGGCGTCGGACGCCTGGACCGACCGACCGTCCTACGTCCAGATCGACGGACTGAAGATCACCCGCGCCCACCCGGCCTACCAGTTCCGCGATGCGGCAGGGGCCATGAAGACCTACGCCGACTTCGGGGCCTGCATCTGGATCGACCGCGGGGACCACATCACGGTCGCCGACAACGAGCTGACCGACTGCGTCATGGGGGTCTTCAGCCGCACGACCGATGACGGCAGCGGCGCGATCACCGAGAACCTGCGCCTCGTGGGCAATGTCATCCGTGGCAACGGGCTGGCCGGCAGCGAGTCGGAGCACAACACCTATACACAGGGCCTGGGCGTCGTGATCGAGCACAACGTCTACGGCCCGCTGCGCGCGGGTGCCCTCGGCAACGCGATCAAGGACCGCTCGACCGGCCTCGTCGTGCGCTACAACCGCATCGAGGAGGGGGCCCACGCCATCGATCTGGTCGAAGCGGAGGACTTTCCGCTGCTCGCGCTGTCCCGGGCCGACTACCGCACGACGCTGGTCTACGGCAACCAGATCCGCAAGGACGGCGACACCGGCAGCGTCATCCACTACGGCGGCGACCACTACGGCAGCACGCCCGGTGCGCAGTGGGGGGAGCCGATCTTCCGCAAGGGCGTGCTGCAGTTCTTCCACAACACGGTGATCGTCACCGGCAGCGGCGCAGCCGTCTTCCAGCTCTCCACCACCGAGGAGCGGGCGGAGGTGTGGAACAACGCCATCGTCTTCGCCAGCACGGTGTCCGAGAAGAGCCTGCGCGCGGGCCAGTCGGTGGTGCTGCCCTGGATCACCGGGGGGGTGGTCAACCTCGGGCGCAACTGGCTGTCGATCGGCTGGCAGGACACGGACCAGTGGCATGCCTTGACAGGGCAGCTGCTGCAGGCCGCATCGCCGCTGGAGGGACTGCGCTCGCCGCTGGTGGCGGGGAGCTGGGTGCCGCAGCCGGGCGGCGCGCTGGTGGATGCCGCTGTGTCGGCGCCGGCGGGCGTCGCGGCGGTGCCCATGCTCTGGCAGCTCGATGCTGTCGGGCGGACCCAGGCGCGGGTGACCAAGGGTGCCGCACCCGATCTGGGCGCCGTCGAGCAGTGAACCGGTGCGCTCGGATTCAGCCGCGCGCCGGTCGCTGCGCGGTCTTCGGGCGGAAGGCCTTGCAGGCGGCGTCGCGTGTTTCCAGGTACGGCCCGCCGATCAGGTCGATGCAGTAGGGCACGGCCGCGAAGATGCCCGGGCATGGTGGCACCGCATTCGGCAGGCCCTCCAGCGTCTCGGAGATCGACTTCGGTTGGCCCGGCAGGTTCAGGATCAGCGCCCGGCCACGGACCACCGCCACCTGCCGCGACAGGATCGCCGTCGGCACGAAGCGCAGGCTGATCTGGCGCATCTGCTCGCCGAAGCCAGGCATCACCTTGTCGGCCACGGCCAGCGTCGCCTCGGGTGTCACGTCGCGCAGCGCGGGGCCGGTGCCGCCGGTGGTCAGCACGAGATCGCACCGGTTCACGTCGACCAGCTCGCGCAGCGTGGCGCTGATGCCGTCCTGCTCGTCCGGAATGAGCCGCGTGACCCAGGTGACCGGGTTGTGCAGCGCGCGGGCCATCCATTCCTGCAGCGCGGGGAGGCCCTTGTCCTCGTAGACGCCGCTGCTGGCGCGGTCGCTGATCGACACCAGCCCGATGCGCACGGGCTCAGGCGGCGGCAGGCTGGCCGAGGTGGCCGCAGCGGTGGGGTCACTCATCGTCGTCTTCCTCGTCGAGGTCCTGGTCGGCCAGTTCGTCTGCCTTGGCTGCCGCTTCGAGTGCGGACTTGATGCGCTGGAACAGGTCGCGGTAGGCGCGGCCCTTGCGTTCGGCGGCGCCCTCGAAGGGTTGCGCGGCGGCGGCGGCGAGCTGGTCCTTGCGGGCGTTGCGGATCAGCGTGCGCAGGGCCTGTGCATCGGTGTCCGGGTGCTCGCTCATCCACTGGGTGAGGGCATCGTCCTCGGCCAGCAGGCGGTCACGCCAGCGCTCGGCGGTGTGCAGCGCGAGGGTTTCCTTCGCGCCGGGCACCTTGAACGAGGCGACCGCCTCGCGCAGCGGCTCCGGATCGACGCGGCGCATCAGCTTGCCGACGTACTGCCACTGGCGGCGGCGGCCCTCGTGCGAGCGGGTGCGCTTGAGCTGCAGCAAGGCGTCGAGCAGGAACTCGGGCATGCCCAGCGCGGCCAGGCGCGCATCGGGCATCTCGATCAGCTCCTTGCCCAGCGCCTGGAGGTCGTGCATCTCCTTCTTGAGCTGGGTCTTGCTCGGGCGGTCGGCGAAGTCGTCGTCGCGGGCCGGTGCGGCCTCGTCGTCGTGGTCAAAGTGGTCGTTCGGGTGCATGGGCGGTGGGGGTGAAGACGACAGCTATGATACGAGCGACCACCACCGGCCCGACCCGTACATGACTGCAAAGACTGCCAAGACCCGTCCCGCTGCCGCTGCCGAGGGGGCGGACGCCGCCGCCGAGCGTCCTGATTCCGGTTTCTCCTATTCGCGGGACCACTTCCGCACGCTGGTGGAAGACGCACTGGCCCTGGCCAAGTCGCTCGGCGCGAGCGATGCGGGGGTCGAGGTGTCCGAGGGGGCCGGCCTGTCGGTGTCGGTGCGCAAGGGCAAGATCGAGAACGTCGAGCGCAACCGCGACAAGGCCATCGGCGTCTCGGTCTACATCGGCCAGCGCCGCGGCAACGCCAGCACCTCCGATTTCTCGCCGGCCGCGCTGCGCCAGACGGTGCGGGCCGCCTTCGACATCGCCCGCTTCACCGCCGAGGACACGGCGGC
>NZ_JBFPGY010000107.1:0-3393 GCF_041083715.1 Sphaerotilus sp. | reverse complement strand
TCGTCTATGCCGCGCTGGGCGAGCGCATGCGCGAAGAGATCCATGCACTGTCGATGAAGACGCTCACCCCCGCCGAATGGGCCAAGGACGGCGCAGCGCCGGCCAGCCCCGTCACCCACCACCATTGACCACCGCGCGCGGCCTCAGGCTGCGGCGCGGGCGTGTGCATGCCGGCCCCGGTGTGCGACAGGCCAGCCCGCACCGCGGCATGAGCCCCTCGCAAGCACACGCACACCTCCATGGACAAGCTCCTGATTCGCGGCGGCCGCACCCTCCAGGGTGAGGTCACGATCTCCGGCGCCAAGAACGCCGCCCTGCCCGAGCTGTGCGCGGCGCTGCTGACGGCCGAGCCGGTCACGCTGGCCAATGTGCCGGGCCTGAAGGACGTCTCGACCACGCTGAAGGTGCTCGCGCAGCTCGGCGCCACCTCCACGCGCGATCCGGCCACGCCCGGCATCGTCACCGTCGACGCCTCGAACATCACCTCCACCGAGGCGACCTACGAGCTCGTGAAGACGATGCGCGCGTCCAT
This sequence comes from Sphaerotilus sp., assembly GCF_041083715.1. Lineage (GTDB taxonomy): Bacteria > Pseudomonadota > Gammaproteobacteria > Burkholderiales > Burkholderiaceae_C > Sphaerotilus. Next base: position 2,861 of record NZ_JBFPGY010000107.1, on the reverse strand, counting down.
CCTGGTGCTCGGCCCGTTGCTGGCGCGTTTCGGCGTGGCGCGGGTGTCGCTGCCCGGCGGTTGCGCGATCGGCTCGCGGCCAGTGGACCAGCACATCAAGGGCCTGCTGGCGATGGGCGCCGAGATCCGCGTCGAGCACGGCTACATCCACGCCACCGCCACGCCGCGCCTGAAGGGCGCCCGCATCACCACCGACATGGTCACCGTCACCGGTACCGAGAACCTGCTGATGGCCGCGACGCTGGCCGACGGCGAGACGGTGCTGGAAAACGCCGCGCAGGAGCCGGAGATCACCGACCTCGTCGATCTGCTGGTGTCGATGGGCGCGCAGATCGAAGGCCGCGGCACCAGCCGCCTGCGCATCACCGGCGTCGAGCGGCTGCACGCGCCGAAGGTGCCGCACCAGATCATTCCGGACCGCATCGAGGCTGGCACCTTCCTGTGCGCCGTCGCCGCAGCGGGCGGTGACGTGACGCTGCGCCGCGCCGATGCGAGCCACCTGGACGCCGTGATCACCAAGCTGCGCGAAGCCGGTGTCACCGTCGAGGCCGGCACTGACTCGATCCGCGTGCAGATGAACGGCCGGCCCAAGGCGGTGAGCTTCCGCACCAGCGAGCACCCGCTGTTCCCGACCGACATGCAGGCGCAGTTCATGGCCGTGAACTGCATCGCCGAGGGCGTGGCGCGCGTGACCGAGACGATCTTCGAGAACCGGTTCATGCACGTCAACGAGCTGGTCCGGCTGGGTGCGCACATCGCCGTGGACGGCCACACGGCGCTGGTCGAAGGCATTCCGCGCCTGTCGGGTGCGACCGTGATGGCGACCGACCTGCGTGCCTCGGCGTCGCTGGTGATCGCCGGGCTGGTCGCCGACGGCGTGACCACCGTGGACCGCATCTACCACCTCGACCGTGGCTACGACGCCATGGAAGTGAAGCTGCGCGGCATCGGCGCGGACATCGAAAGGGTTCCGGCATGAGCACGAACGCAGCCACGAACGCACCCACGAACGGGATGATCACGCTGGCGCTGTCCAAGGGCCGGATCTTCGAGGAGACGCTGCCGCTGCTGGCCGCGGCCGGCATCGAGGTGCTGGAAGACCCCGAGAAGTCCCGCAAGCTGATCCTGCCGACGAACCGGTCGGATGTGCAGGTCGTGCTGGTGCGTGCCACCGACGTGCCGACCTATGTGCAGTACGGCGGCGCCGACCTCGGCGTGGCCGGCAAGGACATCCTGATCGAACACGGCGGCCAGGGCCTGTACCAGCCGCTGGACCTGAACATCGCCAAGTGCCGCATGAGCGTGGCGGTGCGCGAAGGCTTCGACTACGCGGCGGCCGTGAAGCAAGGTTCGCGCATCCGCGTGGCGACCAAGTACACGGCCATCGCCCGCCAGCACTTCGCCGACAAGGGCGTGCACGTCGACCTGATCAAGCTGTACGGCTCGATGGAACTCGCGCCGCTGACCGGGCTGGCCGACGCCATCGTCGATCTGGTCTCCACCGGCAAGACGCTGGTGGCGAACCACCTCGTCGAGGTCGAGCCGTTCATGCAGATCTCGTCGCGCCTCGTCGTCAACCAGGCCGCGCTCAAGCTCAAGCGCGACCAGCTCCGACCGCTGATCGACGCCTTTGCCTCTGCCATTCCCAAAGACTGAAGAAAGACCCGCCATGTCTCCCGTCGCTGTCCGCCACCTGAACACCGCCGCCCCGGACTTCGAAGCCGAGTTCCAGCGCGTGCTGCACTGGTCGGCGGAAACGGACCATGCGATCGAGGAGCGCGTGGCGGCGATCCTGCAGGATGTGCAGCAGCGCGGCGATGCGGCAGTGATCGAGTACACGAACCGCTTCGACGGCATGCAGGCCGAGTCGATGGCCGCGCTGGAGCTGACCCGCGAGGAGCTGAAAGCCGCGTTCGAGGCGATCACGCCCGCGCAGCGCCACGCGCTCGAGGCGGCGGCCCAGCGTGTGCGCAGCTACCACGAGCGGCAGTTGCAGGCGTGCGGCCTGAGCTGGCAGTACCGCGACGAGGACGGCACGCTGCTCGGCCAGAAGGTCACGCCGCTGGACCGCGTCGGCATCTACGTGCCCGGCGGCAAGGCGGCGTACCCGTCGTCGGTGCTGATGAACGCGATCCCGGCGCATGTCGCGGGGGTCGGCGAGATCATCATGGTCGTGCCCACACCCAAGGGCGAGAAGAACGCGCTGGTGCTGGCCGCTGCCTACGTGGCCGGCGTGAGCCGCGCGTTCACGATCGGCGGCGCGCAGGCGGTCGGCGCGCTGGCCTACGGGACGGCGACCGTGCCGCGCGTGGACAAGGTCACCGGCCCCGGCAACGCCTACGTGGCGAGCGCCAAGCGGCGTGTCTTCGGCCAGGTTGGCATCGACATGATCGCCGGCCCATCGGAAATCCTCGTGCTGGCCGACGGCACCACGCCGCCCGACTGGGTGGCGATGGACCTGTTCAGCCAGGCCGAGCACGACGAACTCGCGCAGTCCATCCTGCTGTGCCCGGACGCGGACTACATCGCGAAGGTGCAGGCCGAGATCGACCGCCTGATCGACGGCATGCCGCGCCGTGACGTGATCCGGGCCTCGCTGGAAGGCCGCGGCGCGCTGATCCTGACGCGGGACATGGACGAAGCCTGCGCGATCAGCAACCGCATCGCCCCGGAACACCTCGAAGTCAGCTCGTCCGATCCGCACCGCTGGGAGCCGCTGCTGCGCCACGCCGGTGCGATCTTCCTGGGCGCGTACACCAGCGAATCGCTGGGCGACTACTGCGCCGGCCCGAACCATGTGCTGCCGACCTCGGGCACGGCGCGGTTCTCGTCGCCGCTGGGTGTCTACGACTTCCAGAAAC
>NZ_JBFPGY010000106.1:0-39199 GCF_041083715.1 Sphaerotilus sp. | reverse complement strand
CCTGCCTGGAGCGGACGGGCTTGGGCAGGGACTTCGGTCCGGCCATTGCCACCGTCCACGGACCGCAGGGTTGAGCCATGGACTACAGCCGCCGTGAACTGAGCGATCGCCTGGCCGCCGAATATGTACTTGGCACCCTGCGCGGAGGCGCGCGCCGCCGCTTCGAATCCCTGCTGCCGGCACACCCTGGATTGCGCCGTGCCGTCTGGTACTGGCAGGATCGGCTGATGCCGCTGACGGCGAGCGTACCGCCGGTGACACCCTCCTCGGCGGTGTGGCAGGGCATCGAACAGCGCCTGTTCGGCGAGGCCACGCCGACGTCCACGTCCACGCTGGCCACCGCGCAGCAGCATCTGACGCGCTGGTGGCAACGGCTGGGCCTGTGGCAGGGGCTGGCCGGTGCGACCAGTCTGGCCACGCTGGCCCTGGCGGTGGCGCTGACCCTGCCCGGCCCGGTGCAACCACCCGTCATCGTGGTGATGGGCACCGAGCAGGGGCCGGCGAGCTTTGTCGCCAGCGTCGGCGCCGACGGCCGCAGTCTGGTGCTCAAGCCGCTGGCGGGCGTGGCGGTGACGACCGCGCAGGCGCTGGAGCTGTGGGCCGTGCCGCCGAAGGGGGCACCGCGTTCGCTGGGACTGGTGTCGAACCGGGGGGCCACCACCGTGCTGCGCGAGCACCTGCTGCAGGGCACCGCCGCGTTCGCCGTCAGCGTCGAGCCGACGGGCGGTTCACCGACCGGTGCGCCGACCGGGCCGGTGGTCTCGGTGGGTCACCTGGAACTCTGAGGCATCCCGGCGTCGACCCGCGCCCACAGCGCCCGGCGAACCCGCTCGGGCGCGACTTCGGTGAGGCAGCGGGTGTGGCCGAGCGGACAGACGCGCTCGAAACATGGCGCGCAGTCGAGCTTCAGCGCTTCCTTCAGCCAGATCACCTCGGCACGCGCATTCAGCGGCGGGGTGTGCTCCGGGCTGGTGGATCCGAAGACGGCGACCTGCGGCAGACCAAAGGCCGCGCCGACGTGCATCAGGCCGGAGTCGTTGCTGACGAGGCCACGCGCACCGGCGATCAAGGCCATCGCCGCATCGAGCGAGGTCTTGCCGGCCAGCACCAGACACCCCGCACCCGCCTGGCGCGCGATGTCCTCGGCCAGCGCCGCCTCCTTGCCCGAGCCGAGCAGGACGACCGGCTGGCCGCTGTCCGCGTGCAGCGTACGGGCCAGTTCGGCGTAGTGCGTCGCGGGCCAGCACTTGGCGGGGCCGTATTCCGCGCCGGGCGCCAGTGCCCAGTAGGCGCCGGCCTGCAGCCCGTGTGCCTGCAGCGCCGCCGCGACGCGCCCGGACGGCAGGTGCATCACGGGATCGGCCATGGCGGGCGCCGCCGCACCGTCACCCGCCAGTGCGCGGTAGAACGCCACCATCGGCGGACGTTGTTCCACCGGAGCCGATCGGCGATCGTTGAGCAGCAGGTAGCGCCCCTCGCCGTGGTAACCGACGCGGTGCGGAATCCGGGCGAACCACGGCAGCAGCGCGGACTTGAGCGAGTTCGGCAGGACGTAGGCATGTTCGAAACGCCCACGCCACGCCTGGCCCAGCGCACGCCGGGCCTTCAGGTCGAGCCGTCCATGGGCAAACGGCAGGTCGATCACCTCCGCCACCTCCGGCATCGCCCGGTAGACCGGTGACACCCAGGGCAGCGCGGCCACGCTCAGGGTTTCGCCCCGTGCAGCCAGTGCCGCAACCAGCGGCTGGCTCATCACCGCGTCGCCGATCCACTGCGGCGCGATGATCAGCGACCGGTTCATGGCAGAAGGAGCCGCCGTCTCAGTGGTGCGCGTGGATCGTCTCGCCAGCCTTCAGGCGGTAGACGGTGCCGCAGTAGGCGCACTTGCCTTCGCCGCCATGGCTCAGGTCGATGTAGACCTTGGGGTGGTTGCTCCAGAGGTCCTGCTTCGGGTTCGGGCAGAACACGACGCCTGGCCCTTGCAGGTCCGAGGCCAGCACTTCAACGACTGCAGCTGCTTTGTTGTCACTCATGTCTTGAATCTCCTCAGACCTGGCTCAGACCGGGGTCAGCCACTCGGCGTACTTGGGATTGCGGCCACCAACGATGTCGAAGAAGGCGGCCTGGATCTTCTCGGTGAGCGGGCCACGCGAGCCGGAGCCGAGTTCGATGCGGTCGAGTTCGCGGATCGGGGTGACTTCCGCGGCAGTGCCGGTGAAGAAGGCCTCGTCGCAGATGTAGACCTCGTCGCGGGTGATGCGCTTTTCCACCACCTTCAGGCCCAGATCGGCGCAGATGGAGAAGATCGTGTTGCGTGTGATGCCATTGAGCGCGCCAGCGGACAGGTCGGGCGTGTAGACGACGCCGTTCTTGATGACGAACAGGTTCTCGCCCGCGCCTTCGGAGACGAATCCGCTGGCATCGAGCAGCATGGCCTCGTCGTAGCCGTCCTCGGTCGCTTCCATGTTGGCCAGGATCGAGTTGGTGTAGTTGCTCACCGCCTTGGCCTGCGTCATGGTGATGTTGACGTGGTGGCGGGTGTAGCTGCTGATCTTGACGCGGATGCCGCGCTTCAGGCCCTCCTCGCCCAGATAGGCGCCCCATGGCCAGGCGGCGACAATCAGGTGCACGGTGTTGCCCTTGGGGCTGACACCGAGCTTCTCGGAGCCGATCCAGGTCAGCGGACGCAGGTAGCAGCTTTCCAGCTGGTTCTCGCGCACGACGGCCTTCTGCGCCTCCATCACCTCCTCGAAGGTGAAGGGGATCTTCATGCGCAGGATCTTGGCGCTGTTGAACAGGCGCTCCGTGTGCTCGCGCAGGCGGAAGATCGCCGTGCCGCCGGGCGTCCTGTAGGCGCGCACGCCCTCGAAGGCGCCGCAGCCGTAGTGCAACGTGTGGGACAGGACGTGGATCTTGGCATCGCGCCAGTCCACCAGCTGTCCGTCCATCCAGATCTTTCCGTCTCGGTCGTGCATCGACATGGTGATTGCTTGCCTATGTGGGCTACAGGTCGGGGTGCGAGATTGTACGGGTCGAGAGCTTGAAGTTCACCATCGCCCGCAGCCGGTTGGGCGCCACCGGCCGGGCCAGCAGGTGGATGCCGGGCTCGGCAACAGGCACGCCTTCGCCCTCCCCGTCACTCAGCAGCACGGCGGGCAGCGCAGCACCGAAAACCTGCCGCAAGGCCTTGACGAGATCGACCCCGCCGCGCTCGTGCGCTGGCGTGCGCCCGATGAGGACCAGATCCGGCAGACGGCCCTGGCTGGTGGACCAGTCGAGCACCTGTGTCGCGTTGCAGAAGGCGCTGACCTGCGCACCCCATGCCTGCAGCATGGCGCCGGTGCCGTCCGGGCCGGCATCCAGCTCGGCGCCGACCAGCACCACGTGCCGCCCTGCCAGCGTCGGACCGGTCCAGGTCGGCGCGGTGACCTGCGGCGCCGCAGCCAGCTCGGCCAGCTCACCCGGCTGCGCGGCACTGCTCAGCGGCAGCAGCAGGCTGAACACCGTGCCATGCCCCAGGCGCGAGCGCACGCTCAGCGGCGCACCAAGCAGATCCGCCAGGCGCCGCCCGATGGCCAGCCCGAGGCCGAGGCCCTTGCGCGGCGACAGGTCCGGCCCCCGCGGCGCGTGGACCTGGTAGAACTCGTCGAAGATGCTGGGCAGCAGGCGCTCGTCGATGCCGAGCCCCGTGTCCCAGACCTGGATCAGCAGCCGACCGGAACGGGCACGGCAGCTCACCAGAATCCCGCCGTCCTCGGTGTAGCGGATGGCGTTGGACACCAGATTGCGCAGGATGCGCTCCACCAGCAGCGGATCGGCCCGCACCGCGTGACGCCCGCCGACGAAATCGAGCCCCAGCCCCTTGTCGAAGGCCTGCGGCTCGAAGTGCAGCTTCAGCCGCGCATACAGTTCGCGCATGTGGAACAGCTTCGGCTCCACCACGATGGCACCACTGTCGATGCTGGTCAGGTCGAGCAGCTTGTCGAACAGCGCCTCCAGCGCATCGACCGATTCACCGATGCTGGCGATGGTCGGCACCAGCACCGCATCCTTGTTGCGCAGGCGCAGCGACTCGGTGAACAGCACCAGCGCGTGCAGCGGCTGGCGCAGGTCGTGGCTGGCGGCGATGAAGAACTGCGTGCGCGCCTGGGTGGCGGCCTCGGCTTCGAGCCGGGCCTCCTCGGCGATGTCTTTCTCGGCCGCCAGTTGTGCAGCCAGCAATTCCGAGTGCCGCTTGAACGACAGCAACCGGAGATAGCACTTGCGCTGGTGGTACCCCACGAACACCACACCAAGGAACACGCCGATCACCCCCAACCCCCCGGCCAGTGGCCCTGCCGGAGGGGCTTCGGACACGGGCAGGACGAGGAGCTGCCAGACAATTGCCGCCGCCATGAACCCGACGCCGAGCAGCGTGACCAGGTGGCCGGCCGCAGCCGAGTCGATGGCAAGACACGCAAGCAGTGCCAGCAGCCCGGCGCGCTGCAGTTCGTTGCCCATGGGATAGAGCCAGAACATGGACAGCGCCCAGACCCCCGCACAGGACAGGGTCGACAGCGCCCAGCGGCGGTACCACATCGGCCAGTCGGTCAGGGGGGGCTCGGGTTGGGCGACATGGGCGCGGTGCTGCCGCCAGCGCCAGCCCAAGGCGAGCACCGCCAGCAGCAGCCAGCCCGACAAGGCGTTGCTCGGCCTCGGCCCGCCCGGCATGGCCAGGAACAGCACAGCGATCGAGCCCACGGCGATCGCCTGTCCCAGCAGACTCGCGGGCAGTTGTGCGTACAGGCTGCGGACGCGGTCGGGCAGCGCCTGCGGATCGGTCGGCATGGGCCCCGTCCGCTCAGCGCAGCAGGGCACCGCGCGGTGCCGCCACGCTGCTCGACGGCAGAGGCATCCGGCTGACGACCGCCACGGCCTGCGTGCGCGAGTTGACCCCGAGCGTGCGCAGCACGGCGGCCACATGGTCCTTGACCGTCTCGACCGAGATGGCCAGATCCCGGGCGATGATCTTGTTGGACTTGCCGTCCAGCAGCAAGGCCAGCACCTCGCGTTGCCGGGGTGTGAGGCCCAGGCCTTCGAGCATGGCGTCGCGTTCGGCAGCCTCGCTGGCCCGGCGGCGGTGGTCAAGGCGGTGGCTGTCGGATGAGAGTCGATCGTCATCGGTCCCTGGCCCAGAGCCCCCCGATTTCAGCGCCCCGACACCCGGGTTCGACAAGGCCATGGGCAAGGTCGAATCGCCCAGGTTGAGCGTCATCGGCGGCACATAGATGCCACCCGACATCACCAGATGCAGCGCCTCGAACAGCAGTTCGTTGCTGGCCCGCTTGGGCACGAATCCCATCGCACCGGAATCGATGGCCCGGATCATGTCCCCTGCCCGGTCCGACGCGGAGACCACCACCACCGGCAGCGCCGGATAGCTCGTGCGCAACTCCCCGAGCACATCGAAGCCACTGGCGTCATCCAGGTGCAGGTCGAGCAGCACCAGGTCGAAATCGGAATCGCGCTGCAGCAGTTCGCGGCATTCGGCAGCGGTCTCCACACCGACAGCCTCCACATTGGCACCCAGGCCGAGGATCACGCTCTGCATGGCCGACAGGATCAGCGGATGGTCATCGATCAGCAGTACCTTCATCGAACACTCCACAGACAACCTTGTTCTCGGTGATTCGATGGTAGCGCCGTGCAGAGTCCTCGAATGGATGTATCAAGTCCCCCAGAAGAGGGAGTGCAAAAAACGTTTCCTTGGACTGTTCAATCAGGCAACACCACAACCTGTGACGGAATGAAAAATTTTGCAATAACTCAATATTCAACATGGTACTATCCCCGAAATAAGTGTAATTTTGCACAATTTTGTTTACTTTAGCCGGTTTTTGCATATTTATAGCCGATGAACCGCCCGCTTTCCGACCACGACTACCACCTGCGATACCGGTGCTCGCCGCAGTGGCGCCCCTTTCTGGGTGCGCTGGCGCAGGAGCTGAGCAGCCGGATCGAGCCTGACCAGGCCCGCGCACTCATGCGGCGCCTGGGGGTCTCGATGGCCCGCAGCGCACCGCTGCCAGCCATGGAATTGCTGCCGGATCTGGAAGAGGCCATGAATGGCGTGTGGTCCGGCATGAACTGGGGCTGGGTGGAACTCAACGATACCGATGATGCCTTGAAGATCATCCACCACTGCGCACCGATCGAAGCCGCGTTCGGCGCGGGCAGCAGGCACTGGTCTCCGGCAGTCCTGGAAGGCGCCTACGAGCAATGGCTCCGGGCGGCGGGTGCCGGCGACCGCCTGCGGGTGCAGCAACTCGCCACCGACACCACCAGCATCGAGCCTCTGTACGTTTTTGCCCTGGCCGCCTGATCCGGCGGCTCAGGGTTCAGTTGTCCTGTCGCAGCAAGAGCCTTCCACATGAACAACGGTGACGACATCAACAACCTGCTGAAGACGCTGGGCCACGACGCCGGCCTCTACCAGGATCTGGCGAAGTACAACGCCTCGCGGGCGGCATTGCGGCGGGCAGCGATGGTGCGGCCGGTCGAGCCAGTGGCCACGCCTCCCCAGGCGCCAGCCCTTGCCCCCGCCACGCCGCCCGTGCTGCGTGTGGTGCAGACCTCTCCGCCGGCCGGATCGTCCTCGTTGTCGTCCATCCTGAACCGGCTGGCCAGCCCACAAGAGCCAGCACCTGCCGACGGGCGCGGACCAGGTGCCATGGCCAGTCTCCAGCACGCCCCTGGCCATCCATCGCCCCAGCCCACACGGCTGGACCGGCTGTTCGGTCGCTTGGCGACCCGCAGCTCCGGTTCACCGGACCGCTGATCCGAACGATCCCCTTCCGCCGGCACTGCATAGAACGCAGCGTGCCGACGGCAGGGCCTGTCTGCCTGTCCGTCTTTTCCTACCACCATGGCCGCACTGCCGGATCTCTCCAAGCCCTCCCGTCCGCCGACCTCGGCCGGTCCGCGGATCTCGCCGATCGGCGCCTGGCGCACCGCCGGCTGGCACTGGGACACCTGGGAATACCGGGCGCTGCAACTGGCGATGCTGCTCAGCAGCGCGCTGCTGATGGTCACCGTCATCTCGGTTCCGCTCGACCTCTGGGAACAGGTGGTCTTCGGCGTGCTGTGCTTCGCCTGCGCGGTGCTGCTGAACCGGCGATCGGGTCGCTTCGTGACGCTGCTGCTGACCTTCATCTCGCTGACGGTCTCCAGCCGCTATCTCTACTGGCGGCTGACCGAGACCATGCAGATGGACAGCGGCCTGGACCTGTTCTTCGGCAGCGGCCTGATCGCCGCCGAGATCTATGCCTGGCTGGTGCTGGTGCTGGGCTTCTTCCAGACCATCTGGCCGCTGGAGCGCCGCCCCGTGGCGCTGGCCATGCCGGTGGAGGACTGGCCGACGGTCGACATCTTCATCCCCACCTACAACGAGCCGCTGAAGGTGGTGAAGCCGACTGTGCTCGCGGCCATGGCGATGGACTGGCCACTCGACAAGCTGCGCATCCACCTGCTCGACGACGGCCGGCGCGAGGAGTTCCGCGACTTCGCCGAGGAGGTCGGCATCGACTGGGTCATCCGCAGCGACAACCGCCACGCCAAGGCCGGCAACATCAACGCCGCGCTCTCGCACACCGACGGTGAATTCGTCGCCATCTTCGACTGCGACCACATCCCGACACGCTCCTTCCTGCAGATGACGCTCGGCTGGTTCTACAAGGACCCCAAGCTGGCGATGCTGCAGACGCCGCACCACTTCTTCTCGCCCGACCCCTTCGAGCGCAACCTCGACACCTTCGGCGACGTGCCCAACGAGGGCGAGCTGTTCTACGGGCTGGTGCAGGACGGCAACGACTTCTGGAACGCCACCTTCTTCTGCGGCTCGTGCGCGGTGCTGCGGCGCGAGATGCTGATGGAGGTCGGCGGCGTGGCGATCGAGACCGTGACGGAAGACGCCCACACCGCGCTCAAGCTGCACCGCCGCGGCTGGAACACGGCCTACATCGGCATCCCGCAGGCCGCGGGCCTGGCCACCGAGAGCCTGTCCGCCCACGTCGGGCAACGCATCCGCTGGGCGCGCGGCATGGCGCAGATCTTCCGCACCGACTGCCCGCTGCTGGGCAAGGGGCTGACCTGGGCGCAGCGGCTGTGCTACTCGAACGCGATGCTGCACTTCTTCTACGGCCTGCCGCGGCTGGTGTTCCTGACCGCGCCGCTGGCCTACCTGTTCTTCGAAGCGCACGTGATCCACGCCTCGGCGGTGATGATCGCCGCGATGGCCCTGCCCCACCTGGTGCACGCCAACCTCGTCAACTCGCGCACGCAGGGCAAGTTCCGGCATTCGTTCTGGGCCGAGGTGTATGAAGCGGTGCTGGCCTGGTACATCTTCCGTCCGACCATGCTGGCGCTGATCGACCCGAAGGCCGGCAGCTTCAACGTCACCGCCAAGGGCGGCTACATCGAGCGCGACTTCTTCGACTGGGGCATCGCACGGCCGTACGTGGTGCTGCTGTCGCTGAACCTGATCGGCTTCGTGGTGGGCATCGCGCGGCTGATCTGGTGGAACACGCACGAGCTGGACACGGTGCTGCTCAACATGCTGTGGACGCTCTACAACCTGGTGATCCTGGGTGCCGCGGCCGCAGCCGCGTCCGAGACCCGGCAGGTGCGCAAGTCGCACCGGGTGCAGTTCGGCATCCCGGCGCGCATGGAAACCGCCGACGGCCGCGTCTGGCACGTCGAGACCGAGGATTTCTCCGAAGGCGGCCTGCGCGTGCGTCTGCCGCCCGGCGTGATGCTGGACGAGCAGACACCCGTCACGCTGGCCCTGCTGCGTGGCGACCACGCCGCGCTGTTCTCGGCGCTGATCGTGTTCCGCCAGGGCGAGCACCACGGCCTGCGCTTCGATCCGATGACGCTGCAGCAGCAGATGGATCTGGTGGAGATCACCTTCGCCCGCGCCGATGCCTGGATCGACCACGCCGCGCGCCACGCGCCGGACCGGCCCGCCCACGCACTGCGGCAGATCGTGGGCCTCGGCGTGCGTGGCTGCGCCAAGGTGTTCGGCTGGAAGTCGAAACAGGCGGCCCAGCCCCGCCGGCCGGCGTCGATCCGCGCATGACAGCACAAGGATTGCAGGCGATGACGAAGAAGCCCCATGCGACGCCGGCCAGGCCCGCCCACCGGCTGGCGCGGCAGGCGGTGGTCACGCTGCTCGCCCTGGCCCTGGGCCAGACCGGCTCGCTCGCGGCCAGCCAGGACCGTGATCTGGTGATGCCCTTCTCGCAGCTCGGCCAGCGCGAAGCCGTCATGCTCAAGCGTGGTCACCCGCGCCAGCGGCTGCCATTCGCGCTGCGGGCAGACGAGATGGTGGCGTCTGCCGTGCTCAAGCTCGATCTGGTCCAGTCGCCGATGCTTGCCGGGCGCGCCGGGGCGCTGGAAGTCCGGCTGAACGGTGAGGTCGTGACCCGGCTGGACGCGCCGAAAGCCAGTGGCAAGACCAGCTTCAGCCACACGGTGCCGATCGACCCGCGCCTGGTGCTCGACCAGAACGAGCTGACGCTGCAGCTCGCAGAGCCGGTGGACTGCAACGATCCGGACGGCGCCGGCCTCTGGGCCCAGATCAGCCCGACCTCGTCGCTGAACCTGGTGATGTCGCCGCTGCCGCTGGCCGATGACCTCTCGCTGCTGCCGGCCCCTTTCTTCGACCCGCACGATCCGCGCCGCAACGAGCTGACGCTGGTGCTCTCGCCGCGCGCCAGCAACGCCACGCTGCAGGCCGCCGGCCATGTCGCGTCCTGGTTCGGCGCGCTCTCCGCCTACCGGGGCGTGCGCATCCAGGCGCGTGACCGCCTGCCCGGCGGCAACGCGATCGTGCTCGCCACGCCGGAGGATGCGCCGGTCGGCGTGGTCCTGCCGCCGATGGCCGGCGCCACCGTGACGATCGCCACACACCCGGAGCAGCCGCAGCGCAAGGTGCTCTATCTGCTCGGCCGCAACAGCGAGGAACTGCGCCGCGCCGCCGATGCGCTGGTGCGTGGCCAGCTGCCGGGCCACGGCAGCACCGCGCTGATCGACCGCCTGACCGAAACCGCCCCGCGCCAGGCCTGGGATGCCCCCCACTGGACCCCGACCGACCGCCCCGTGCGGCTGGACGAGCTGGTCCCCGCCGCGTCGCTGAACGCACACGACGCACGGCCTCTGGCGGTCGACGTGCAGATGCGCCTGCCACCCGACCTGTTCCCCTGGCGCGAACGCAAGGTGCAGGTCGATCTGCGGCTGCGCTACGAGGCGCGGCCGGACGATGGCGGAGCCATGCTGCGGGTGCGTTTCAACGGCGAACACCAGCTCGACGAACGGCTCGACCCGGGCATGGCCGGCCGCTGGCTCGACAACCTGCAGCGCAGCATCCGTGGCGAACGCGACGAGGCACTGACCCACTCCGCGCGCCGCAGCCTGCGCATCCCCGTGGCGACACTCGGCACGCAATCGCATGCCCACCTCGGCCTGACGGTGGAGCACAGCGTCGGCGACGAGGCCACCGAATGCGCCCGCGAGAGCCGCGCCGACGCGGCGCTCGACCGCCCGCGCAGCGCGATCGACGGTGCATCGACCATCGATTTCTCCGGCGCACCCCACTTCCTGCCCATGCCGGACCTGGCCGCCTTCGCCAACACCGCCCACCCCTACACCCGGCTGGCGGACCTGGCCGAGACCGCGGTGGTGCTGCCCGACCAGCCTTCGCGCGAAGACCTCGACGCCTACCTCACGCTGATGGGCCGGGCGGGCGAGGCCACCGGCCTGTCCGCCCGGCTGATCCAGGTGGTGCATGCCCGCAACGTGGCGCAGGTGGCCGGGCGCGACCTGATCGTCATCGGCAGTGCCGGCAACCAGCGCCTGTTCGCCGACTGGGCCACCGACATGCCCTTCCGGGACCTCGCCGCCGTCCGCGCGGCGGAGGCCACGCCGGCGGGCCCACCCCGGGCCGGCAGCAGTCTGCTCCCTGTCGACATCGCTCTGCCGAACTGGCTGCGCTGGCTCGGCACGCTCTGGCAGCGCGAGGAACACCCGGCGCTGCACGCACTCGCTTTCCGCGGCAGTGATCCGCAGGCCGCGCTGGTGGGCTTCGAATCCCCGCTGTCCGCCAACCGCAGCGTGGTCGGCCTGATGGCCACCACACCGGCCGCCCTGTCCTTCATCACCGACGCCCTGCTCGACGGCAGCCGCCTGTCCCAGATCCATGGCCACGTCACGCTGTTCGACGAATCCGGCCATGTCACCGCCTACAGCGCCGATCCGACGTACGCCAGCGGCGACCTGCCCTGGCTGAGCTGGATCCGCTGGAAGCTCTCGGACCGGCCCGTGCTGCTCTGGACCGTCCTGATGCTGGCCATCCTGGTGCTGTCCGGGGTGATCTACCTGCTGCTGCAGCGCCATGCCATGCGCCGCCATGCCGGTGCATCCAGCTGAGCCGCCGTCGTGCAATCCGCAGCGCAGGCGTCTGCTGCTGCGGATCGGCGCGCTCGCCGGCGGGGCGGGTGCGCTCGCCAGCACGGCCTGCGCCACACCGGCTGGCCAGCCGCCAGCGGCCGCGCGCCGGATCGCCTGCGACGACTTCGATGCACTCTGGTCGGGCTTCGTCGCCGCCTTCGTGCAGCCGGACGGCCGCGTGCTCGACCCCGACACCGAAGCGCGCGTCAGCACCTCGGAAGGCCAGGCCTACGGGCTGTTCTTCGCGCTGGTGGCCGACGACCGCCCGCGCTTCGATGCGCTGCTGTACTGGACCCGCCAGAACCTCTGCGGCGGTGACCTGACCGCGCGCCTGCCCGCCTGGCAGTGGGGCCGGCAGCGCGACGGCCGCTGGGGCGTGCTCGACGCCAACGCCGCCAGCGACGCCGACCTCTGGCTGGCCTGGACGCTGATCGAGGCCGCCCGCCTGTGGAATGCCCCCACGCTGGCCACCGAGGGCCGGGCCCTGCTGGCGCGCATCCGGGCCGAGGAGGTGGTGGACGTGCCCGGCCTGGGCACGATGCTGCTGCCGGGTCCGCAGGGCTTCGTCAGCGCAGACCGCCTGCAGTGGCGCTTCAACCCGAGCTACGCGCCGCTGCACCTGCTGCGCGGTCTGGCCAGCGCCGATCCGGGCGGGCCGTGGACCGTGCTGGCCGAACAGTCCGCGCGCACGCTGCCGGCGATCGCGCCCAACGGACTCGCCCCCGACTGGGCCACCTGGAGCGTGCAGCACAGCGCGCCGCTGCGCGGCCGCTGGATCGCCGACACACAGCAGGGCGACACCGGCAGCTACGACGCGATCCGCTGCTACCTCTGGGCCGGTGTCGCACCGGCGGACGACCCGCTGCGCCCGGCCCTGCTGCAGGGCCTGTCCGGCATCCAGCGCCACACCCGCACCCTGCCGCTGCCCGAGCGCTTCGCCACCCGCGCAGCGGCCGGCACCGATCCGGCCGCACTCACCCGCGGCACCGCGCCGCCCGGCTTCATCGCAGCACTGCAGCCCTACCTCGTCGCGCTGGGCGACTGCACCGGCGCCCGGCTGCTGGCCGAACGGCTCGCCACGGTCTGCGCCAGCCCGACCACGCGACTGCGCTATTACGACCACGCCCTGGCACTCTTCAGCGCCGGCTGGCTGCAGCAACGCTGGCGCTGCGACCGCCACGGCCGGCTGCAGCGCGCTCCTTCTTCTTCGGCTTCCCGCTGCCCGACCCCATGACGCATCTGTCCACTCCGTCTTCCGCTCCCTCCTTCCTGCGCCCGACGCCGACCCGGGTGGCCCTGGCGTGCCTGGGCCTGGTGACCAGCCTGGCAACGACCGTCGTGCAGGCCGCCACTGCAGCGGCACCCGCGGCGACCCCGGACAGCGCGCGGTCCACGACCGTGCAGCAACTCATCGAGCAGGCGCACCACTGGCAACAGCGCGGCCGGGCCGATCTGGCCGGGCAGACCTGGCAGAAGCTGCTGGGCGTCGATCCGCGGCAACCGGATGCGCTCTATGGCCTCGCCGCACAGAGCGTCGAAGTCGGCCGGTTCGACGACGCCGGCGCCTACCTGACCCGGCTGCGCCAGGCGAGCCCGAACCACCCGGGGCTGGCTGCGCTGGCCACGCAGATCCAGTCCCAGACCTCCAGCCAGTCCCTGATCGCCACCGCCCGCCAGTACGCGCAAGCCGGCCAGACCGAAGCCGCGGCCCGCACCTACAGGCAGGCGCTCGGCGCCCAGCCCCCGAGCGATGACCTCGCCGTCGAGTACTACCAGACGCTGGGCGGCACCCGCGAAGGCTGGGACGAGGCCCGCCGCGGCCTGGAGCGCCTCAGCCAGGCCGCGCCCGGCCAGCCCGGCCCCGCGCTGGCCCACGCCAAGCACCTGAGCTACCGCGAACCGACGCGCCGCGATGCGATCCAGCGCCTCGCCGCGCTGTCCACCCAGGCCGACGCACCGCCACAGATCCGCAAGGAGGCACGCGCCGCATGGCGCCAGGCGCTGGTGTGGCTGGACGCGCGCAGCCCGGACGCTCCGCTGATCCGCCAATACCTGGCCGGCGCCAGCGATGACGCGGAGCTGAACACCAAGCTGACTGCACTGGCACAGCCGAGCCAGTCTCGGGCGGCCGCCGCCGCGGCGACCGGCACCAGCGCCACGGCAGCCCCGCGCAGGGCACCACCCGCGGTGACCGCCGCAGGCACGGCAGCCACCACGCGCGCGACAGCGCCGGGCCTGTCACCCGCCATCCGCCAGGGCTTCGCCGCCATCGACAGCGGTGACCTGAAGACGGCCAACGAACGCTTCGACACCGTCCTGCGCCAGCACCCGGACGAGACCGACGCGCTGGCCGGCCTGGGCATCGTCCGCATGCGCGAGGACCGCTTCGCCGACGCCGGCGAACTGCTCGGCCGCGCCAGCGCCGCGACCAACGGCGCGCGCTGGAAGCCGGTCTACCGCTCGGCCATGCACTGGCAGGCGGTCCACGACGGCCAGGCCGCACGCCAGGTCGGCGACCTGGACCGCGCGACCCGCCTGGCCAAGGGCGCCGTCGAGACCGATCCGAAGGAACCGGAAGGCCAGGTGCTGCTCGGCGAGCTGCTGGCCGAGCAGGGCCAGTTCCTCGGCGCCGACGCTGCCTACCGCGAAGCGCTGCGCGCCGACGCCCGCCACCCGCGCGCCAACGCCGGGCTGTACCAGGTGCTCGGCGCCTCGGGGCGGACCGAGCCGCAGCGCACGCTGCTGCAGCGCATGGACGCCGATGTGCTCGCACGCCTGGGCGGCGAAACCGGGCTCCAGGCCGGCCAGATGCGGCTGCAGGCCGATCTGGCGCAGCAGCGTGGCGATCTGGCCGGCGCACAGGCGCTGCTGGAGCAGGCCGTGGCGCTGGCACCGGCGTCGCCGTGGGTGCGGCTGTCGCTGGGCCAGCTGCTGATGCGTCAGAACCGGGTCGGTGCCGCGCGGACGCAGACCGACGCCTTCGTCATCCCCGCCGCACATCCGGGCGAGGCCCTGCAGGCGCGGGCGCTGCTGCAGACCGAGCTGAAGGACTGGTCCGGCGCGCTGCAAAGCCTGGAGCAGGTGCCCGCGCGTGAGCGCACCACCGAGATGGGCCGGCTGCAGCGCCGCCTCGCCGTGCAGGCGCAGGCCGCCGACGCCGTGGCCCAGGCCCGCGCCGGTCAGCGCTGGCAGGCCGAGGCGATGCTGGTCGAAGCCGAAACCGCCGCCGGACAGGATCCGGACATGGTCGGCGCCGTGGCCGGTGCACGGCTGGAGCTGGGCGACGAGGCCCGTGCCGGCCAGCTCATCCGCGCCACGCTGGCCGCGCAGCCACAGGCCGGAGCAGGCTTGCGCCTGCGCCACGCCGCGCTGCTGCTGCAGACCCGGCAGGACGCAGAACTCGCCGGCGCGCTGCGCCAGCTCGCCGCGCAGCCGCTCACCGCCGGCCAGCGGCGCGATTTCGACGACCTGCGCACCGCGCTGGCGCTGCGCCAGGCCGACCAGCTGCGCGATGGCGGCGACCTCTACAACGCCTACGAGGCCCTGGCCCCGGTGCTGCAGGACCGCCCGCAGGAGCCGCGCCTGCAGATGGCCTTGGCGCGCCTCTACACCGCCGGTGGCGACGACACCCAGGCCCGCGTGCTGTACGAATCCGTGCTGCAGCAGCAGCCGGACACGCTGGACGCCTGGCTTGGCCTGGCCGGTGCCGCCGATGCCCAGAAGGACACCGATTCGGCCGTGATGGCCCTGCAGGAAGCCGGACGGCTCGCGCCGAACAGCCCCGCCGTGCTGGCCCAGTACGCGCGCCACCACCGCGCGCTGGGCCAGTTCGGCAAGGCGGCCGAGTACCTGCGTGCGGCCATCGCCGCCGAGCAGCCCAGGCCGGTGCAGTGGGGACAGGCCCGCGTCGCCGGCAATCCCTTTGCAGCCCATGCGGCGGACGGACGCTCGCGCACCCTGCTGGCCGGGGGCGTACCGGCGCTGGTGCCCCCGTCCGGCTTCTCGTCGAACACCCCGCTCGCGCTCGCCAATCTGGACCAGCTGCCGCCGACGGGTGCAGGCCTGCCATCGGCCCGGCCCGGTGCCGACAGTGCGGTCAGCCGCTCGCTGCGCTGGCGGGAGCCGGCACCGGTGGCCACGACCGCGACCGCACTCCAGGCCCCGCTCCAGATGGCCACCACGGTGGCGCAGGCACCGGCCGCCGCCGGACGACCTGTCGGCCCGCCACAGCGGGCCAGGACCCTGGGCGACGAACTCGCCGAAGTGCAGGTCGAGCGGGGCCGCACCAGCCTCGAAGTCGCCGGCGCGCTCCGGTCACGCAGCGGCGACGCCGGCCTCGGCCGACTCGATCTGGTGCAGACGCCGATCGAGGGCCGCAAGACCATCGAGGACGTCGGGCAGGTCAGCGTCAAGGTGACGCCGGTCGTCGCCAGCGCGGGACAGGTCAGCCAGGCCGCCCGCTCACGCAGCGGCACGCTGGGGCTGGACGCGACCGGCGTGGTGGTCGCGCCGTCGCAGAGCGCCACGGGGGTCGGCGTGGCCGCCGGGCTGAAGACGCGCACCCTGGCGATCGATGTCGGCGCCACGCCGGTCGGCTTCGCGGTGGTGGATGTCGTGGGCGGGCTGCGCTACATCGACGAGTTCGCGCAGGGCCTGACGCTGACGGTGGACGCCTCGCGCCGCGCCGTCACCGACAGTCTGCTGTCGTTTGCCGGCACGACCGATGCGCGCACGGGCCGCGTCTGGGGCGGCGTGCGCACCACCGGCGCACGGGCACAGGTGGCATGGGAGCAGGCCGATGTCAGCGTCTACGGCTATGGCGGTCTGCACGCCGTGACGGGCCAGCAGGTGGCCGACAACAGCCGCTTCGAGCTGGGCGCGGGCAGCTTCTGGCAGGCGCAGCGGCTGGCCGACACGCAGGTCGAGATCGGCATGAACCTCGGCTACCAGCACTACCGGCGCAACCTGAGCGGCTACACCTGGGGCCATGGCGGCTACTTCAGCCCGCAGCACCTGCTGGCGCTGACCGTACCGGTGAACTGGATGGGCCGCAGCGGCCGCCTGAGCTGGGGGCTGCAGGGCTCGGCCGGCCTGCAGGCCTACCGCGAGGACGCCGCGCCCTACTTCCCGACCGACGCCGCCGCGCAATCCTCGCTGGAGAACCTGGCCGCGCAGCAGCGCGTGCCGTCGGCGGTGTACGCCTCGCGCACCGACTCGGGGCTGGTGCTGAACCTGGGGGGCGCGATGGAATACCAGCTCACGCGGCATCTGGACATCGGCACCCGGCTCGGGCTGGAGCGCGCTGCGCAGTACACGCAGAGCAGCGGGTCGATCTACCTGCGGCTGAGCCTGGAGCCGCGCAGCGGGCTGGGCGGCGTGGGGCTGCAGCCGCCGGGCGGACCGACCGGCTACTGAGCCCCCGCGCGGTCACACCGCCTCGGGCATCCCCGAGTGCAGTGACCGCGTGATCGCCAACCCGATGCGCGTGGCCTCCATCGCATCCGACAGCGTGAGCGACAGCGGCTCCACCCCGCGGCACGCCGCCACGAACGCGGCCATCTCGTGGGTGAACGCGGACTCGAAACGCTCGTGGAAATCGCCGAGCACCGCGTGCGACACGCCGCCCGCGTCGCTGCGGATCACCCGGTCGCGCGCCGCGTGTTCGCCCACCAGCAGCTTGCCGGCCGTGCCGATCACCTCGGTCGTCGTCTCATGCCCGTGCGCCAGCGTGCGCGAGGCATAGAACACCGCCCGCGCACCGCCCTCGAACTCGACGATCGCCAGCCCGTTGTCCACGTCGCCGCACGCGGCCAGGCCAGGGTGCAGCGCGATGGTGCCGGTGGCGAACGCCCGCAGTGCCTTCGGACGGCCGAGCAGCCAGCGGGCCAGGTCGATGTCGTGGACGCTGCAGTCCATGAAGATGCCGCCCGAAGTCGGCGCGAAGCGGACGAAGAATCCGTCCGGGTCGTTCTTGTCGCAGGTCTGCGAGCGGACCAGGAACGGCCGGCCGATCTCGCCCGCCTCGACTGCCGCCGCCGCGTTGCGGTAGCTCGGGTCGAAGCGCCGCACGAAACCGACCATCGCCACCTGCTGCGGATGCTCGGCGGCCACCGCCAGCACGCGCTCGCAGTCGGGCAGGTTCAGCGCCAGCGGCTTCTCGATGAAGACGTGCTTGCCAGCCCGCAACACGGCGATCGCCTGGTCGGCGTGCAGCGAAGTCGGCGTGACCAGCACCACCGCGTCCAGGCCAGGATCGGCGACGAACGCATCGAAGTCCGCGTACAGGCGGTCCGTGGCGATGCCCAGATCGCGGGCAGCGAAATCGCGCTCCGCCTCGACCGGGCTGCAGGCCGCCACGAGATCGACATGGCGGGTGGAGAACGCCAGCGCTTCGGCGTGGCGGCGACCGAGGCGGCCGAGGCCGGCGATGCCAATGCGAAGGCGGCTCATCAGAAGCGCACCGGTTGGCCGCTGAGTGCGCTTTCGGACGCGGCATCAGCGAGGATCTGGGCCTTCACGCCGTCCGCGACGGTCGTGCGGAACGCGGCGCCGGTCTGCAGGCAATCGAAGAAGTGCGCGATTTCCGCCTTGTAGGCGGCTGCGTAGCGCTGCAGGAAGAAGGCTTCCGGCTTGTCGGCGGTGACGCCGTTGGCATCCCACTGCACGACCTGGCTGGGCGTGTGGTTGCCACATTGCAGCATCCCGGCCGAGCCGAGCACCTCGAAGCGCTGGTCGTAGCCATAGGCGGCCCGGCGGCTGGTGTTGATCTGGCAGAGGCGGCCCTTGTGCGTGCGGATCGTGACCGCCGTGCTGTCGAAGTCACCCAGGTCGGCGATGGCCGGGTCGGTCAGCACCGAGCCGGAGGCGCTCAGCCACGCGGCCTCGTCGCCGTCGGCGCACAGGATCCAGCGGAACACGTCCAGGTCGTGGATCAGCATGTCGCGGAAGATGCCGCCCGAGGCCTTGATGTACTCGGCGGGCGGGGCGCCAGGGTCGCGGCTGGTGATGACCAGCATCTCGGGGTTGCCGATGTCGCCGCGGTCCATGCGGGTGCGGGCTTCGTTGAAGGTGGGGTCGAAGCGGCGCTGGAAGCCGATCATGCAGGCCACCCCCGCCGCCTTCACGGCCTCGCCGCAGGCGATGGCACGCGGCACCGACAGGTCCACCGGCTTCTCGCAGAAGATGTGCTTGCCGGCGGCAGCGGCGCGGGTGATGAGGTCCGAGTGGGTGGACGTGGGCGAAGTGATCGCGACGGCGTCGATCGACGGATCGGCCAGCACGGCCTCGATGGTCGAGACCTGCGCACCGAGCTGCTGCGCGAGCTGCGCGGCGCTGTCGCCGACGGGATCGCAGATGGACTGCAGCTTCACGCCAGGCAGGCTGGCGAGGTTGGCTGCGTGGATGCGGCCGATGCGACCGGCGCCGAAGACGGCTACGTTTTTCATGGTGTCTCCTGGGGAATGGGGCGTTGACGACCACGGGGGCCGGGCCGTCCTTGGGTCGGAACTATAGCGAGGAGCCTCGATTTTGGAAATATTTTTCCATTGGTGTTTTCCATGGAACATATTTTTGAACGATTCACCGGCCCCTGCGCTGCGGCACACTGCCTGCATGAAACATCTTGTCGCCGCTTTGCTGGCCATCGGCCTGCCCTTCGCACATGCTGGAACACCGGACGCTGGCGATCCAGCACCAGGCCGGGCGATCCACCTGGACGGCCGGCTGCCGGACGGCAGCGCGCTGCGCGCCCGGCGCACCGATCTGCCCGACATGACGGGCACGGCAGCCGCCTGCGCACAGTGCCACCGGCGCAGCGGCATGGGCGATCAGGAAGGCCGGTTGCGGGTGCCGCCGATCACGCAGGCCAGCTTGTTCGCACCCGGTCGGTCGTTGGCCGCGGGACGCGCGGCGTCAGGCATCGAGATCGCGGGCACGCGGACCGAGACCCGCCCCGCCTACACGGTGGACAGCTTCGCGCGGGCGCTGCGCGCGGGCATCGATCCGGCGGGACGGACGCTGGCGCCATGGATGCCACGCTACGACCTTGACGATGCGGCCGTCGCTGATCTGCTGGCCTGGCTGCAGCAGCTCGGCCCGATCGGCGGTGCGTCGCTGCGGGGGCTGGTGGACAACACCTTGCACGTCGCCACCATCGTCACGCCCGATGCGCCCGCTGCGCGGCGCGAGGCGCTGGAGACGACGCTGTCGGCCTGGGCGCGCCAGCAGACCTTCGGCGACGTGCGCGTGGCGCTGCACGTCTGGCGGCTGACGGGTGATCCGGCCGGGTGGCGCACGCAGCTGCAGCGGCAACTCGCGACGCAGCCGGTGTACGCCGTGGTCTCCGGCGCCGGGGCCGGGGCAGCGCAGTGGGCGCCCGTCGAGGCGTTCTGCGAGGCGGCCTCGCTGCCGTGTGTGTTTCCGCTGATCGACGGCACGCCGGCCTCGGCACCCGCAGGACAGCACCACGCGCTCTATCTGTCCGAGGGACTGACCGCCGAAGCGCGGGTCGCCGCCCGCGCCGTGGCCGCGCTGACCACCGCACCCACCAGGCTGCAGGTCTGGTTCGATTCGGACCCTGGACGCGATGCGGCCCAGACCTTCCGGACGACGCTGGCACCGGATGCCCCGGACGTGCAACTGCGGGATCTGCGCCTGCAGCCGGTGGCCACTGGTCAACCTTTGGCGGCAGCGGGCGAGCTGGTGGTCGCCTGGCTGGCGCCGCCACAAGTGCGGACGCTGCTCGCCACACCATCCGACGGACGGCGCGCAGACGCCCTGCCCGCGGTCTGGCTGTCGGCGCAACTGGCGCCACCCGAGGCGCTGGATCTGGCCCCTGCGTGGCGGCCGCGGGTGCGCTGGGCATCGCTGCGGTCCACGCCGGATCGGTTCCGCGCCGCGGCGGTCACCGGCCTGCAGCCGTGGCTGCGCACCATCGGTCTGGACCCGATGCTGGCCACACCTCTTCAGGGCGAGGTCTACGCCGCCGCGTACTTCTTCACCGACGCGCTCCAGCGCAGCCGCGGCGCATGGTCGGCGGAACACCTGCTGGAGCGGCTCGAAGCGGGGGTCAACAACCGCGCCGCGGCCGGCGCCTACCTGCGGCTGTCGCTGGGCCAGGGTCAGCGTGTTGCAGCGCAGGTCGGCCAGTTGCAGGGCTGGGCACCGCCAGACCACCGCACGCTGGTGCCGATGTCGCCGGTGCTCAACGCCAACCGCTGATCAGGCGACCTGGTACCAGCGCATCATGTCGTGGTCCTCGTGCGACAGGATGTGGCAGTGGTACACGAATTTGCCGGGGCGGTCGAAGGTCATGACGATGCGCGTGACCTGGCCTGGCGGGCAGACCACGGTGTCCTTCCAGCCGTTCTCGGTCGCCGCCGGTGCCAGCGCCGTGCCGCTCAGCGTGGCCCCTGGCTGGAGCTGCACGCCAGACCAGCCGTTGCGCATGGCCGTGGACTGGATCGTGCCGGTGAAGGCCTGGCGGTTCTTGATGCGGAACTTGACCAGGTGCAGGTGGACCGGGTGGGCATCCACCGTGGTGTTCCAGAACTCCCAGACCTCCGTGCTGCCGAGCTTCGGCGTCTCGGTGGCCGGGTCGTTGAAGCCCTGGGTGCCCAGGTTGTTGGTGCCGGTCGGATCGTAGATGCCCAGCATCGGGTTGATGCGGCCGTACTCGTCGGTGCCCTCGCCGAGCAGGATGCGGCGCACCGGCGTCGCCGCCGTGTCGCCCGCCGATGCCGCCAGCACCGCCGTGCCGTTGCTGCCACGCAGCGTGTTCTGCGTGCTCATGATCGATTTCGGGACCAGCAGGTTGGCCAGCAACCCGACCTTGAAGCGCATGACCGCCGCGGTGCCCGCTGACGGAGGACCGCCCAGGGGGAACGGCGTAGCGGCCGAGTTGACCAGATCCACCGTGTTGCCGACCAGCACGGCCCACGAGAAGTCGATCACCACGTCGTAGCGCTCGCCCGGCGCGATGGTCAACCCCGCCGTACCGACCGCGACCGGGTTGTTGAGGAAGCCCAGGTCGGTACCGACCACGTGCATGGGGACCCAGGTCGGCGCCGAATTCTTCAGCGTGAAGAAACGCGAATCCGACCCATTGAGGATGCGGAAGCGGTAGGGCCGCGGCTCCACCGACAGGCTCGGCCAGGCCTTGCCGTTGACCAGGACCACATCCCCGAACACCTCGGGCATGTGGCTCGGATTGTTGGCAGGGAAGTTGCCCGGCAGCGGCGTGGGCGAATTGGCCGGATTGGCCGAGTAGACGAACTGGCCCTGGGCGTCAAAGGTGCGGTCCTGCAACACCAGCGCAACTTCATGCTGTGCAGCTGGAATCGTCCACGAGGCCTGCAGCGCCTTCTCGTTGGCATCGCGCACGACATAGAGCCCGGCGAGGCCCGCCTGCACGTTCACTCCAGTGAGGCTTTCAGCATGGTCGTGGTACCAGTGCAGCGAGGCTTCCTGGTTGTTGTCGTAGACGTAGGTGACGGCCTCGGCCGTGCTGACCTGCACTGCGTTGCCATTGATGCCCGGCCCGGTCTGGCGGCGCAGCGGCGTGGCCCACTGGTCGGGACCGCCGTCGAATTCGGCCGCCGAGCTGCTGCCGTGGTGGTGCACCGCCAGCGGCACGCCGGTGGTCGGCGTCTGGATCGTCATCGTCTGGTCGACGGGCAGGATGTGCGGCAGCGCCTGGCCGCTGGCATTGACGAGCCGGTTGACCCAGTGGACGGTGATCGGCACGCCCTTGCTGACCTGCAGCGTGCGACCCGGGAAGGTCGGACCGGTCTCTTGGTTGGCGTAACCCCAGATGGTGGTGGCGATGCCCGGCACGCCAAGCACATCCGCAGTGGCCTGGCCGGCGCCGATGGTGTAGTCGGATGCACCGACGGTGGGCTTGTAGATGCCAGCCGTCGCCAGCGGATTCGGCAGCACGTTGGTGAAGCGGCGCGTCCAGGCTTGCTGCCACAGCACGGGATCGGAGGTCACTGCCCAGCGGGTGTTGGTGCCCTGCACCGCCGCCAGCGCCCGGGTCGGTGCCATGGTCAGTGACGCCGTCGCCGCAGCGGCGCCAGCAGTGAAGCGGAGGAAATGGCGGCGGCTGGTGCGGGGCGTATCGAGATGGTCAGGCATGGGGGTCTCGCGAAGTCGGGAAAGTGAGCGGAATGGGCAGGAGAGATCGGTCACGCGGGCTTGAGCCGGCGGTATTCGTCCAGCAGGCGGCGCGGGCTGACCAGCCCGTCCAGCCGCACCCAGACCGGGCTGGCGGGTGCGCGCAGGAAGATCACCGCGTCGTGGTTCATCTTGTCGCCACGCCAGGCATCAAAGGCACGCTGCACCGTCTCCGAAGACTGCGGGTCACCGGTGACGAAGGTGCCTTGGGCACGACGGCTGCGGGCGTGTTCGGCGAGGCGGGTGACGGTGTCGTGGTCCGGGTCGATCGACACCGACACGACATTGACCTGCGGCGCCTCGGCACCAAGTGCACGCACGAACTCGTCGATCACATGGCTGGTCACGGGACAGACCGTGGTGCAGGACGTGTACAGAAAGGTCAGCACCACTGGCCGGCCATCGTCCAGCAGCGGTCGCAGTGCCTGGGCCCGACCATCGGCCGTGAGGACCTTCACAGTGGGCACCTGGTAGCGCTGCTCGCTGCGGTGCACCGCAGTGGCATCGGCGCCCGCTGTGGACGTGTGCCCCTGCGCGGGCGCCACCAAGAGCAGCGCCATCGACAACACCAGGAGCGGAGAGAACCGTGGTAACAGGGACAGGGAACGCATGAAATAGTTTTCTTTTGTTTACAAAATTACATCTTGAATCATCTTAACAAAGCCCTGCGCAGAGGAGAAGTTCATCCAAACCCTACCCCTCATCTTCATCATTGATTCAGGTGGGCCTGGTTTCATCAGAAAACAGCCACTTGCAAGAAAATAGCCAAAGCCTCAAGAAGTCTTGTCAAGAAACAATGGAATAACCATGAAGCAGAAACAGTTATCCAAACCAACACACCCGGTTCGGCGTTTCGCGCTCCTGCTGGCAGCGGCTGGCGGCATCGGCCTGTATCTGCTCGCACCAAAGGCCGCGCACGACACCGCGGCCGACGTGGCACCGCCTGTCCTGTCCATGTCGGCACCCACATCGGCCGCCACGCCCACGCAGGCGCCTTCTCCGGAAGCCACGCTCGCCCAGCGACCGGCGACCCTGCCGCCCGGCATCGTGCTGGTATCGACCCAGCCGGAGGCCCGGCCACCGCAGGCGACACTGCTGCTGGATGGCCAGCTGCAGGCCCAGCCCCAAGGCACGCACGTGGCCGGATCGGCGCTGCTGTTGCGCGGAGTGACCGCCGACGCGGTCACGCTGGGTCTGGCCGATGGCCAGGTTCTCTACACGCTGCCGGTCAGCCCGGCAGAAGAGGTCCGCCAGCGCATGGCCGATGCCCGGTCGGCGCGGCTGGCCGAGCGGGCAGCGGCACCCACGGCAGCAGCCTCGGGCGAACGGGTGGTGCAGCACGACGCCGGCCAGACCGCGCCACTGCCGGACGCGATGAAAGTCACAGTCAACCGCCGCCGTCCCAGCGCACCCGGGCCGGTCGGTGGACTCTGATCAGATTTGATCAACGCAAACGCTGCGCAAGGCCGCGGGGGTCCATAGAGTGCGGGCGGATCCCACCCACCGAGCGAGACCGCCCATGACCAACCACCTCCACTTCGCCCTCAACCGCATGGCCGTGCCGCGCCTGCGCTTCGCGGACTTCGCCGCGATGACGCGCCGTCTGGGCGTGACCGCCATCGAGATCCGCAACGACCTGCCCGGCATCGAGATCGGCGACGGCGTGCCCGCCACCGAGATCGGCGCCATCGCCAAGGCCCACGGCCTGACGATCCGCTCGATCAACGCGCTGCAGCGCTTCGAGCAGTTCACCGCCGAGCGCGAGGCCGAGGCCATCGCCATGGCGCAATACGCCCGCGACTGCGGCGCCGAGGCGCTGGTGCTGTGCCCCACCAACAACCGCGGTGACAAGCGCACCGCCGAAGAGCGCCACGCCGCGCTGGTCCACGCGCTGACCTCGCTGAAGCCGATCCTCAACGACCACGGCCTGATCGGACTGGTCGAGCCGCTGGGCTTCGAGGAATGCGCCGTGCGCCGCAAGTCGCAGGCCGTGCGCGCCTTCGAGGCAATCGATGCCGACGGCACCTTCCGCCTGGTCCATGACACGTTCCACCACCACCTGGCGGGCGAAGGACTGTTCTTTCCCGCATGGACCGGGCTGGTGCACATCTCCGGCGTCGAGGACGCGGCCGTGACCGTGCCCGACCTGCGCGACGGCCACCGCGTGCTGGTCGGCGGCGCGGACCGCCTGGGCAACATCGCGCAACTGCGCACGCTGCTGGACGCGGGCTACACCGGCTTTGTTTCCTACGAGCCGTTCGCGGAAGAGATCGCGGCCGCCACCGACATCGAGGCGCGGCTGGCTGCCAGCATGGCGCACCTGCAGGCC
This sequence comes from Sphaerotilus sp., assembly GCF_041083715.1. Taxonomy (GTDB): domain Bacteria; phylum Pseudomonadota; class Gammaproteobacteria; order Burkholderiales; family Burkholderiaceae_C; genus Sphaerotilus. The sequence continues at coordinate 14,214 of NZ_JBFPGY010000106.1, read as the reverse complement.
GGCGTTGCCGCGCTTGCCAGCGCCGCCTGAACGTGGCATCACGGCGGGATGGCTGAACCCGTTCTCCCCCGCCGCAAGCGCAGCGCCCGCTTCACCGACATCGCCGCCGCTGCACACGTCAGCACCGCCACGGTCAACCGGGTGCTGAACGAGCACGGCGGCGTCTCGGCCGAGACCACGGCGCGCGTGATCGCCGCGGCACAGCGGCTCGGCGTGCCGCGCGTGCTGCCCGACACCCGCCACGGGCTGACGCGTTTCGACGTGGTGCTGGCGCGCAGCACCACGCCCTATTTCCGCCGCCTGGACTTCGCGCTGACCCGGTCGGCGCAGATGCTGGACCGCCGCATCCTGGTGCACCGCCACGTCGTGGAAGCCACCGACGCCGCGCAGCTCGACGAACTCCTCACCCGGCCGCGTCACCGCCGCGACGGGCTGGTCGTGGCCCTGCACGACACACCCCCGGTGCGCGCCGCGCTGCGCCAGCAGATCGACCAGGGCGTGCCGGTGGTGACGCTGATGAGCCGCATCGGCGATGTACCCGGCCTGCACTACGCCGGCATCGACAACCTCGGCGCTGGCCGTACCGCCGGCCACTTCATCGGCCGGCTGGCCGCCCGCCCGGGTCGTGTGCTGCGGCTGGCCAACACGCTCGACTACCGCGCCCATGTCGACCGCCAGCGCGGCTGCGCCGAGGTGCTGGCCGAGCGCCATCCGCTGATCGATCCGGGCGTACCAGTGCCCTGCCATGATGACCCCGATCGCTGCCAGTTCGCGCTGCGCCAGGCACTGGCGGACGCGCAGCGCGACGGCCTGCCGCTGATCGGGCTCTACCACAGCGGTGCGGGATCGGCGGGCATCGCGGCAGAGTTGCAGCGGCTGGCGCCGGCCGAGCGGCCGGTCTGGGTCGGACACGAACTCAGCGACGAACACCGCACGCTGCTGCGCCTGGGTCTGCTCGACCTCGTCATCGACCAGGACCCGGATGGCCAGATCGCCAGCGCGCTGCACCACCTGCTGCATGCCAGCGGCCATGTGGAGCAGCCCGCCTCGGCCGAACCCAACGAGTTCCGCCTGTTCTGCGCGGAAAACATCCGCGGCGGGCACTACCTGACCGACTGACGGCAGCCGGTCAGACTGCGACGGTCACCGCGTCCTTGGCTGCGGCCTCACGGAGGCTCTGGCGCTTGGCGCGGGCACGGATGTTGAGCGCTTCCACGCCCAGAGAGAACGCCATCGCCGCATACAGGTAGCCCTTCGGGATGTGCAGGTCCAGCGCCTCGCCGATCAGCGCCATGCCCACCATCACGAGGAAGGCCAGCGCCAGCACCTTGACCGACGGGTGGGCATCCACGAAGTCGCCGATCGGCTTGGCAGCGAACAGCATCACGCCCACCGCCGCGATCACGGCCGCCACCATCACGCCAAGCCGGTCCACCATGCCGACCGCGGTGATCACCGAGTCGAGCGAGAAGACGATGTCGATCACGCCGATCTGGCCGACCGTTGCCCACAGCGCGCGCCGGCCCGCCGCCTTCAGCACGGCAGGGTCCGACGGTGGCGGGCCGTCTTCCTCGCGCGCCTCGACCTCCACGAAGATCTCGTGCGAAGCCTTGTAGAGCAGGAACAGGCCGCCGCCGAGCAGCACCAGGTCACGCCCGCTGAGACCTGTGCCCAGCACGGTGAAGAGATCGTCCGTCAGGCCCATCACTGCACTCAGCGAGAAGAGCAGCAGCAGCCGCGACACCATCGCGAATCCGAGGCCGAGTCGCCGCGCCAGATCGCGCTGCTCGGACGGCAATCGGCCGACGAGGATCGAGATGAAGATGATGTTGTCGATGCCCAGGACAATTTCCAGGGCGGTGAGCATCGCGAAGGCGATCCAGACATGGGGGTCGAAGAGGAATTCCATGGGTGCAATCTAGAGGCCCCGACACTTCGCGTACAGTCAATTAAACAGAAGATGAACTTCTTGAAAACAGAAGCATTGACCTAGAACCCGTCTCCACATCAGGTCGCACCCAACGCCCCTGGCACCACCGGACCGGCCGACTGGGCCAAAATCACTCCCTCGCCCGTTCGGCCATCCCATTCCGAGAGCTGCCCATGCCCGCCTACCGTTCCAAGACCTCCACCGCCGGCCGCAACATGGCCGGTGCCCGCGCCCTGTGGCGCGCCACCGGCATGAAGGACGGCGACTTCAGCAAGCCGATCATCGCCATTGCCAATTCCTTCACCCAGTTCGTGCCCGGTCACGTCCACCTGAAGGACCTGGGGCAGCTGGTGGCCCGCGAGATCGAGGCTGCAGGCGGTGTGGCCAAGGAATTCAACACCATCGCTGTCGATGACGGCATCGCGATGGGCCACGACGGCATGCTGTACTCGCTGCCCAGCCGCGACCTGATCGCCGATTCGGTCGAGTTCATGGTCAACGCCCACTGCGCCGACGCGCTGGTGTGCATCTCCAACTGCGACAAGATCACGCCGGGCATGCTGATGGCCGCGATGCGCCTGAACATACCCGTGGTCTTCGTCTCCGGCGGACCGATGGAGGCAGGCAAGACCAAGCTCGCCAACCCCACCACGCACATCATGGAGTTCAAGAAGCTCGACCTGATCGACGCAATGGTGATGGCCGCCGACCCGAAGGTGTCGGACGAGGAAGTGGCCCAGGTCGAGCGTTCGGCCTGCCCGACCTGCGGCTCGTGCTCGGGGATGTTCACCGCCAACTCGATGAACTGCCTGGCCGAGGCGCTGGGGCTGGCGCTGCCGGGCAACGGCACGGTGCTGGCCACGCACGCCGACCGCGAACAGCTCTTCAAGCGCGCCGGCCGCATGGCAGTGGACCTGTGCAAGCGGTACTACGAGGAGGAGGACGCCTCGGTGCTGCCGCGCTCGATGGGCTTCAAGGCCTTCGAGAACGCAATCACGCTCGACATCGCCATGGGCGGCTCGACCAACACCATCCTGCACATCCTGGCCATCGCCCAGGAAGCCGAGATCGACTTCACGATGGCCGACATCGACCGCCTCTCGCGCGTCGTGCCGCAGCTCTGCAAGGTCGCACCGAACACGCAGAAGTACCACATCGAGGACGTGCACCGCGCCGGCGGCATCATGGCCATCCTGGGTGAACTCGACCGCGCCGGCCGCCTGCACACCGACGTGCCGACCATCCACGCGCCGACCATGAAGGACGCGCTGGACCAGTGGGACATCGCCCGCGATCCGAGCGAAGCCGTCCGGCATTTCTACCTCGCGGGTCCCGCCGGCATCCCGACCCAGGTTGCGTTCAGCCAGGACACCCGCTGGCCAAGCCTGGACCTCGACCGCGCCGAAGGCTGCATCCGCTCCGGCAAACATGCCTTCTCGCAGGAAGGTGGCCTGGCCGTGCTGCGCGGCAACATCGCGCTCGACGGCTGCGTGGTCAAGACGGCAGGCGTGGACGACGCGCTGATGGTGTTCGAGGGTTCGGCCTACGTGACCGAGTCGCAGGACGAGGCCGTGGCCGACATCCTGGCCGACAAGGTCAAGGCTGGTGACATCGTGGTCGTGCGCTACGAAGGCCCCAAGGGCGGCCCGGGCATGCAGGAAATGCTCTACCCGACCAGCTACATCAAGTCCAAGGGCCTGGGCAAGGCGTGTGCGCTGCTGACCGACGGCCGCTTCTCCGGCGGCACCTCGGGCCTGTCGATCGGCCACTGTTCGCCGGAAGCGGCGGCGGGCGGCGCGATCGGGCTGGTGCGCCAGGGGGACCGCATCCGCATCGACATCCGGAACCGCTCGATCAACGTGCTGGTGTCGGACGAGGAGCTGGCAGTGCGCCGCGCCGAGCAGGACGCCAAGGGCTGGAAGCCGGTGCTGCCGCGCCCGCGCAAGGTCTCCGCGGCGCTGCGGGCCTACGCGCTGCTGGCCACCTCGGCGGACAAGGGCGCCGTGCGCGACCTGTCGAAGCTCGGCGGCTGACCTGAACTTCAAGCACCTGTACTACTTCTGGGCCACTGCCAAGGCCGGTGGCGTGGTGCGCGCCAGCGAGCAGATCCACACCACGCCGCAGACCCTGTCGACCCAGATCAAGCTGCTGGAGAACAGCCTCGGCTGTGCGCTGTTCCGCAAGCGCGGGCGCGGCCTGGAGCTGACCGACGATGGCCGGGCTGCACTCGGCTACGCCGACCAGATCTTCGCGCTCGGCGCGGAGCTGGAAGCAGCGATCGGCCAGTCCGGTCGCCGCCGGGCGGAACTCGAGTTCCGCGTCGGCATTGCCGACCAGGTGCCCAAGTCCATCGCCTACCGCCTGCTGGAGCCCGCACTGGACGGGCACGACCCCGTGCGGCTGATCTGCCACGAAGGCAAGCTGGCCGATCTGCTGGCGCAGCTCGCGGTGCACCGGCTCGACCTGGTGATCGCCGACGAGGCCATGGGGCCGAACCTGAGCGTCAAGGCCTACAGCCACCCGCTGGGCACGACCGCGATGGGATTCTTTGCAACGCCTGCGCTGAAGGCGACGCTGCAGGGGCCCTTTCCGCAGTGCCTCGACGGCGCGCCGATGCTGATCCAGGGCGCTGCATCGGCGATCCGCCAGCGGCTGGACCTGTGGCTGACCGAGCACGGCGTGCGTCCGCGGCGGGTCGGCGAATTCGATGACTCGGCGCTGCTCAAGGCCTTCGGGGCCGAGGGCCGCGGCCTCTTCATGGCCCCCACGGTGCTGGAGGACGAAACCTGCACGCAGTACGGCGTCGAGGTCGTGGGGCGGTCGGAGGCCCTGGTCGAGCAGTTCTTCGCCATCTCGGTCGAGCAGCGCATCACCCACCCCTGTGTGGTCGCCATCACCCAGGCGGCACGCGACCACTTCCTGACGCAGCGAACCGCGTGATCCTGGTCCGGGGCCAGGGCCACACCGGTCGGGCCGCTCACTCCGGCTTGATGCCGCCAGCCCTGATCACCCTGGACCACAGGTCGATCTCGGCCTTGACGAAGTCGGTGTACGGCTTCGATCCGGTCTGCGGCACCACGAAGCCCACCGACTCCAGCCGCTGCCTGATCTCGGGCGAAGCAATGATCTTCTTCATCGCCGCGTCCAGCTTGTCCACGATCGGCTGCGGCGTGCCCTTGATCGCCGACAGGCCCGACCACGACAGCGCCTGGAAGCCGGGGAACCCACTCTCGGCCACCGTCGGCACGTCCGGGTACAGGGGGTTGCGCTGCAGGCTGCTGACCGCCAGCGCCCGCAGCTTGCCCGCCTTGACATGGGGCAGCGCCACATCCTGGTTGATGAACATCATCGGAATCTGGCCGCCCAGCAGATCCTGCATCATCGGGCCGCCCCCACGGTAGGGAATGCCGACCACGAAGAAGCCATTGCAGTTCTTGACCGTGGGCAGGCACTTGCTGGCCTCCTGCTTGAGCAGCTCCATCGCCATGTGGCCCGAGGCCGCGTGGGTGTAGCCGTAGTTCAGCTTGCCGGGGTTCTTGCGCACGTAGTCCACCAGTTCGCCGAAGGTCTTGTACGGCGTGCTGGCGTTGACGACGAGCACATTCGGCCCGGAGTTGACCTGGCTGATGTGGATGAAGTCGCGCATCGAGTCGTAGCCGAGCGTGGAGTTCAGGCCATGGGCCACCGCGTTCTGGCCGACGCCGGTCTGCATCAGCGTGTAGCCGTCGGGCGCGGACTTGGCCCCGCGCAGCGTGCCGATGGTGCCACCCGCGCCGCCGATGTTGTCCACCACGAACGGCTGGCCAAGCTCCTTGCCCAGCGCGTCGGCAACGATCCGGGCCATGACGTCGCTGGTCCCTCCCGCAGGGAAGGGACTGATGATCTTCACCGGCTTGTTGGGATAGTCCGACTGGGCCAGCGCCGGCAGGGCACACAGCGCCAGGACACCAGCCGCTGCGGCGACCAGGGTTCGGTGGACCGACCTTCGGTGGATCGACCACCGGCTCTGCAGCTTGTTCATGGGTTGTCTCCTGTTGAAATGGGACGGTTCACCGCCCGCGGGCGGCCCGCCAAGCGGCGAAATCGACGCGGCTCTGTTCCAGCGTCGGCGGGTACAGGCCGATGATCGAGCGCCCCTGCATCACCTGTTCCTGCACGAAGTCCTCGAAGGCGGTCATCTCCACCGCCTCGACGGCGACCTCATCGGCCAAGTGCGCAGGCACAACGACGACCCCCTCGCCATCACCGACCACGATGTCCCCCGGCCACACCGCCACATCGCCGCAGCCGATCGGCACATTCAGATCGAGCGCCTGGTGCAGCGTCAGGTTGGTCGGCGCGCTCGGGCGCTGGTGGTAGGCGGGCATCGTGTACCTGGCGATGTCCGTCGAGTCACGGAACCCGCCGTCCGTCACCACACCCGCCACGCCGCGCTGCATCAGCCGAGCCACCAGGATGCCGCCCGCCGAGGCAGCGCGTGCATCCTTGCGGCTGTCGATCACCAGCACGGCGCCCTCGGGGCATTCCTCCACACCGACCCGCTGCGGGTGTTTCGGGTCGAGGAAGACGCCGATCGGGTTCAGGTCTTCCCGCGCCGGGATGTAGCGCATCGTGTACGCCGGCCCGACCATGTTCGGCAGCGCCGGGTTGAGCGGGCGCACGTCCTGGATGCACTGGTTGCGCAAACCGCGCTTGAACAGCGCGGTGCAGAGCGTGGCGGTGCTGACGGTCATCAGCCGGGCACGGGTATCGGGATTCATGGCGGTCATGGGAAGCTCCGGAAGCATCAAGGAAGCGGCACGCCCAGGCGATCGGCGCAGGCCGCAAGCTGCTGCCACGTGGCGTCGTCGAGCTGCAGCCCATCGGCCTCGGCCTGCGCCAGACCGGCCGCCGCCTGGTCCCCGGGCAGACGGACCGGCCGGTCGGCCCGGATCGGCCGGTTGCTGCGGCAGCGCTCGGACAGGTGGTCCATCTGCGCGGCGAACGCGTCACGGCCAGCGAAGAAATCGGGGTCGAGGACCTGCAGGAAGACGTTGCCGCCCCAGCGTGTCGGCCCGTCGAGCCGACCGTGACCGGACAGTCCTTGCGACAGTGCCTCGACCATCAGCGCCAGCCCGTAGCCCTTGTGGCCATATTCCTGCCCACCGACAAGCTGGATCGAACCGCGCGGCTCGGTGTGCTCCAGCACGGCGGGGTCGCAGGTCGGCACGCCCTGTGCGTCGAGCAGCCACGGGTGCTCGAACTGCACGCCGGCCGCGTGGGTCTGGCGCGTCATCGAGGTCGTGGTGATCGACGCGCAGATGTCCACGAGCACCGGGTGCTCGGCGCCAGGGTAGCCGATGGCGAAGGGGTTGGGCGTGAACACCGCCTCGGTGCCGCCGTAGGGCGCGACGCGGCGGCCAGCGGGGTCGGAGTTGTAAATCTGCGCCATGAAGCCTTGGTCCGCCGCCAGCTTGACCAGCACAGCCAGACAGCCGATGTGGTGCGTGCGGCGGAGGGCGATGGCGGCCAGCCCGTGCTCCGCAGCGCGGGACATGGCCACCCCGAGGGCACGCTCCATCAGCCACAGCCCCGGCAGGTAGTCGCCATCCCACACCGCCGTCAGCCCGGTGTCGCGCACGATCTGCGGCTCGCCTTGCACGCGCATGCTGCCCTTGGCGATCTCGGCCAGGTACAGCGGTGCCATCGCCAGCCCATGCGTGCGCCGGCCCATCGCGTCGGTGCGCACCAGCAGGCGCGCCACGCTGGTGGCCTTGTCGGCCTCCATGCCGGCGGCGGTGAACAGGGCCGCGCCGAAGGCTTCGAGCGCATCGATCGAGCAGGTCGGAGCAGCCATCTCAGGCATTGCCTTCCAGTTGCGCGCCGGCCTGCTGGATCACCTGCGCCCAGCGGCGGCTTTCGCGCTGCAGGAACTCGGTGGTTTCCTTCGGCGTCGTCGTCATGACCTCGGCACCGGCCCCCGTCAGACGCGAGCGCACGTCTGGCTGGCGGATCACCGCGACCAGCGCCGCCGCCAGCCGTTCGGCCATTGCCGCCGGCATCGTCGCAGGCACGGCCACCCCCTGGTAGGTGCCGGATTCGAAGTCCTTCACGCCCTGCTCGGCCAGCGTCGGCACGTTGCCGATCAGCGCCATGCGTGTGCGCTTGGACACGCCGATCAGCTTGAGCCGCCCGGACTGCACCAGTGGCAGTGTCGCCAGCATCCCGTTCAGGCACAGCTGCGTGTTGCCCGCTGCCGTGTCCCCCAGCGCTGCCGAGCCGCCGCGGAACGGCACATGCTGCCACTGCAGTCCCGAGCGCAGCGCGATGTCCACCACCCCCAGGTGATTCGCCGAGCCGGAGCCGGCCGACGACACGTTCAGCGGCCTGGTCCTGGACAACGCCACCAGCTCGGCCATGTTCGACGCGTTCACCGACGGATGCGCCACCAGCAGGTGCGGCGAGTAGGCCAGCATCGTCACGCCCTTGAGCTGCTCCGGCCTGTAGGGCATCTCCTTGGTGACGAGCGGGCTGATCGCCAGCGAGCTCATGTCCGACAGCAGCAGCGTGTGGTCGTCGGTGGCCTGCGCGGCGGTGGCGGCACCGATGATGCCGTTGGCGCCAGCCTTGTTCTCGACCACGACCGTGGTGCCCAGCAGGTCACCGAGCGGCTTGCCGATCAGCCGGGCGATGAAATCGGACGAGCCACCGGGGGGGAACGGCACGATCAGGTGCAGCGGCTTGCTCGGCCATGCCGGCGTGGCCGACGGTGCAGCCCAGGCGGCGGGGGCAACAGCGCCCAGCACGGCGGCGGATTTCAGGACGGTGCGGCGTGAGGTCATGACAGGTTCCCGGTAGGTCAGCGTCGAAGGCGACGTCAGAAGATGTCCGGCTCGGGCACCGCGGCGCCGAAGCCCGTTTCGAGGAAATCGAAATCGCAGCCCTGGTCGGCCTGCAGGATGTGGCGGCCGAACAGCCAGCCGTAGCCGCGCTCGTACCGCGGTGGTGGCGGCGTCCAGGCGGCGCGGCGGGCGGCGAGTTCGTCGTCGCTGAGGTTGAGGTGGATCGTGCGGGCCGGCACATCGACGGTGATCGTGTCGCCGGTCTGCACCAGCGCCAGCGGCCCGCCGACCGCCGCCTCCGGGGCACAGTGCAGCAGGCAGCCGCCGTAGCTCGTGCCGCTCATGCGCGCATCGCTCAGGCGCAGCATGTCGGTCACGCCCACCTTGAGCAGCTTGGTCGGGATCGGCAGCATCCCCCACTCCGGCATACCCGCGCCCTTCGGCCCGGCGTTGCGCAGCACGAGGATGTCGTCGCCGGTCACGTCGAGGTCCGGGTCATCGACGGCCTGCTTCAGCGAGGGGTAGTCATCGAACACCAGCGCCCGGCCGGTGTGCTGCAGCAGGTGCGGGGCGCAGGCGCTGGGCTTGATCGCCACGCCGTCCGGCGCCAGGTTGCCGCGCAGCACGGCCAGGGCGCCCTCGGCGTAGATCGGGTTCGTGACCGGGCGGATCACGTCGTCGTCGTAGGTCTCGGCGCCCGCGATGTTCTCGCCGAGCGTGCGTCCGTTGACGGTCAGCGCGTCAGTGCGCAGGTGCGGGCGGATCTGTTCCAGCATCGCCGGCAGGCCGCCTGCGTAGTAGAAATCCTCCATCAGGTAGGCGTCACCGCTAGGCCGGATGTTGGCGACCACCGGCACGTGGCGGCTGCAGGCGTCGAAGTCGTCGAGCGTGACCGGGTGGCCGGCGCGGCGCGACATCGCGATCAGGTGGATCACCGCGTTGGTCGAGCAGCCCATCGCCATCGCGCAGGCAATTCCGTTCTCGAAGTTCGCCCGTGTCAGCATCCGCGCCGGTGTCAGGTCGTCCCACACCATCTCGACGATGCGCCGGCCGCATTCGGCGCTCATGCGGATGTGGTTCACGTCCGCCGCGGGAATCGACGACGCGCCCGGCAGCGTGAAGCCGCACGCCTCGGCGATGCCCATCATCGTCGCGGCCGTGCCCATCGTCATGCAGGTGCCGTGGCTGCGGGCGATGCCGGCTTCCATCTCCTGCCACGCCTGGTCGGACAGGCGGCCGGCGCGGCGTTCGTCCCAGTACTTGAAGGCGTCGGAGCCGGAGCCGAGCACCTGGCCCTTCCAGTGGCCACGCAGCATCGGGCCGGCGGGCAGGTAGACGAACGGCAGGCCCATCGACAGCGCGCCCATCACCAGCCCCGGCGTCGTCTTGTCGCAGCCCCCCATCAGCACCGCGCCATCGACCGGGTGCGAGCGCAGCAGCTCCTCGGTTTCCATCGCCAGGAAGTTGCGGTAGAGCATCGAGGTCGGCTTGACCATCGACTCCGACAGCGAGATCGCCGGCAGCTCCAGCGGGAAGCCCCCGGCTTGCAGCACGCCGCGCTTCACGTCCTCGACGCGCTGCTTGAAGTGCGTGTGGCACTGGTTCGCGTCGCTCCAGGTGTTGACGATGGCGATGATCGGCTTGTCCTTCCAGTCGATCGGCGCGAAGCCCATCTGCATCACCCGCGAACGGTGGCCGAAGGAGCGGAAGTCGTCGGGAGCAAACCAGCGGGCGCTGCGCAGGGAGTCAGGGGAGCGGCGAGACATCATGCCCGGCATTGACGCACTAATATATTAATACGTCAATGCCCGTTTGTCCCGAAACCGCCGCTGGCGGGCCACCTACAATCGCCTCTGATGCCCGTACCTGCCCTGCCTCCATTCCGACTCGACCGCACCCGCCAAGCGACACCGCAGGTCTTCGAGCGGCTGCGCGAAGCGATCCTGACGCTGGAACTCGCGCCAGGCACGCTCCTGTCGCGGGCCGAGCTGGCCGCTTCGTTCGGCGTGAGCCAGACACCGGTGCGCGAGGCCCTGATCAAGCTCGGCGAAGAGGGCCTGGTGGACATCTTTCCGCAGCACGCCACGGTCGTCAGCCGCATCGGCCTGACCGCGGCGCGGCAAGCGCATTTCCTGCGGCGGGCGATCGAGCTGGAGGTCGTGGCGACCCTGGCCGGTCAGGACGCCGAGGCGGTGGCGACGCTGGTGCCGGTGCTGCACACCCTGATCGCGCAGCAGCAGCAGGCCATGCAGGCCGGAGACGCCGCGCAGTTCGTGCGCGCCGACCGGGCCTTCCACGAAGCCATGCTCGCCGCGGCCGGCGTGGCCGAGCTGGCCGAACTGGTGCGCCAGCGCAGCGGGCAAGTGGACCGGCTGCGCCTGCTGCACCTGCCGGCGCAGGGCAAGATGCAGGCGATCCTGGCGGACCACGCGCGCATCGTCACCGCCATCGCCGCCCGTGACACCTCAGCGGCGCAGCAAGCGCTGCGCGACCACCTCAGCGGCACACTCCTCGTCGCCGACGCCATCCGCCAGCGCCACCCCGGCTACATCACGGACTGAGGGTCCGCCCGGCCACCTGCGTGGGTCGATAAGGCAGCTCCAGCCGGTACGCCAGCGCGATGAACAGGCTCTGCGCCAGGCCCATCGTCGCAGTGAGCGAGCGGAAACCGAAGGTGGCGCTGTCCTGCACGATCAGCGCCACCTCGGCCTCGCGGGCCAGCGGGCTCATGCGGCTGTCGGTGAGCGCCACCAGCCGCGCACCGCGCTGCACCGCCTGCTGCGCGACCGTGACGGTCTCCTCGGCATAGGGCGCGAACGAGATCGCGATGATCACGTCCCCGGCGCGCACCGAGCGCATCTGGCCCTCGTGCATGCTGCCCAGCGCGGTGACCAGGCCGATGCGCTTGTCGGTGTGCTGCAGGGCGTAGTCCAGATAGACCGCAATCGGAAAACTGCGCCGCGAGCCGACAATCCAGATCGCCTGCGTGTCGGCCAGCAGATCGACCGCCCGCCCGAACGCGACTTCGTCCAGCGTGTTCTGCAGCTCCTGCATGCCCGCGAGGCTGCCGCCGAGGAACTCGTGGGCGATCTGCGCCGCGTTCAGGTTGGGTGCGCCGGACTCGATCACGTCGCGGATGCGGGCGCTGTAGTTGCGGCCCGGCGCGATCTGCTGCGACAGGCCATCGCGGAACACCCGCTGCAGTTCGGTGAAGCCGGTGAAGCCGAAGTGCTTGGCGAAGCGCACCACCGCCGAAGGCTGCACGCCGCAGTGGGCCGCCACATCCTGGATGCCATCCAGACCGAGGTGGTCGCGGTGCTGCTCGACATAGCGGCCGATCAGCTTGAGCTGGCGGCTGAGCGCCTCGTATTCGTCGGAAATGCGCTTGAGCAGCAGATCGACCGTCATCCTGGGTTCATTCGCGTTCATCGGCGTTCATTCTAGGCAGCACAGGTGCGCTCGGTCGTTCGGGTATCCATGGAGAAACCGAGTCGATGATAGTTTCCATTCCGGCGCCACGTCAAAAACGCATTTCCAACCCGACCACCGACCCCCAGCCGTCCGGACACAGGGACTTGGGGATTAGACTGCCGGCCCCTGTCCTTCGCGCCGCACAGATGCTCGACATCCTGTCCATCACCTTCCCCATCTACCTGATCATCGCCGTCGGCTACCTGCTGACGCGCCTGGGGGTGTTTGCCAAGGCCGAGCTGAAGGCCTTTGGCAAGTTCGTCATCCAGCTGGCGCTGCCGGCACTGCTGTTCAACGCGCTGAGCCAGCGCCGCATCGCCGACGTGCTCAACATCAGCTATCTGCTGGTCTACGCTGCCGGCTCGCTGGTGCTGGTCGGTGCGGCGATGGTCTGGGCGCGGCGCCTGGCCGGCAAGCCGTGGTCGGAGAGCGCTGTCTGCGCCATGGGCATGGCCTGTCCGAACAGCGGCTTCGTCGGCTACCCGATCATGCTGCTGCTGATGCCGGCGGTCGCAGGGGTGGCGCTGGCGCTGAACATGCTGGTCGAGAACCTGATCCTGCTGCCGCTGCTGCTGGCGCTGGCCGACCGCGGCGACTCGCAGCACCTGCCCTGGTACCGGGTGGTGGGCCAGTCGCTGGCCCGGCTGGCGACGAACCCGATGATCATCGGCCTGGTGCTGGGCTTCCTCGCATCGGCGATCGGCTGGCAGTTGCCGGCACCGCTGGCGCGCACGGTGACGCTGTTCGCACAGGCCAGCAGCGCGCTGTCGCTGTTCGTGATCGGTGGCGCGCTGCACGGACTGTCGCTGGCCGGCATGGGGCGCCAGGTCGGGCCGATCATGGCCGGCAAGCTGGTGCTGCACCCGCTGTGCATCCTCGGCGCGCTGGCCACCGGTGCGGCCTTCGGCCTGCCCGCCCTGGTGCCGGAGCTGCGCACCGCGCTGGTGATGACCGCCGCGATGCCGATCATGGGCATCTACCCGATCCTGGCGCAACGCCATGGCCATGAAGGCTTCAGCGCCGCCGCGTTGCTCGGCACGACGCTGGGGTCGTTCTTGACGCTGAACCTGCTGCTCTGGATGTGGCACTGAACGCAGGCGCACGGCCATGGCACGCAACATCGAAATCAAGGCCCGCATCGCCGACCTCGAGGCCCTGGCCCGCCGCGTCGGCCTCCTGTCCACCGCCGGGCCGGCCAGGATCGCGCAGGACGACACCTTCTTCGCCTGCCCGAACGGCCGGCTCAAGCTGCGCGACTTCGGCGACGGGCACGGCGAGCTGATCTTCTACCAGCGCGTCGACCAGACCGGCCCGAAGACCTCGTTCTACGCCATCACGCCCACCGCCGAACCCGACTCGCTGCGCGAGGTGCTGACACGCGCCCACGGCCAGACCGGCCGCGTCATCAAGCAGCGCACGCTCTACCTCGTCGAGCGCACGCGGGTGCACCTGGACCAGGTCGAGGGCCTGGGCACGTTCATGGAATTGGAGGTGGTGCTGCACGAGGGTGAACCGGCCGAGGCCGGTGAACAGGAAGCACAGGCGCTGATGGCCGCTCTCGACATCCCGGCCAGCGCGCTGATCGACAGCGCCTATGTCGATCTGCTGCGCACCGCCGCCCACTCCTCGCGCAGCCACCGCGCGCACGCCACGTTGTTGTCCCAGATCGAATACCGCGCCCCGCCACCATAGTCCGGAAACGGGAGGAACTCGCAGCTGATCTGCTGCGGCGCGCGCTCGGGGTGCGTCTGCATCCAGCGCAGCAGGTCGCGCACGGCGTCCTTCCACGGTTCGAGTCGCTCGGCCTGCCAGTCCGCATGGAAGGTGCCGGGCGGCGGCGCGACCAGCGGGTACTGGATCGCCCGGCCCGGCTGGCCGCGCCGGCGGTTCATCGCCGCGTTGTGGCGGACACCGGGCGCAACGCTGCGGGTGTGGGCGTGCACCACCCAGCCTTCGTGCAGCCACTGGCGGTAGAGCGTGGCCCTGCCGTCG
>NZ_JBFPGY010000105.1:0-3423 GCF_041083715.1 Sphaerotilus sp. | reverse complement strand
GGGTGAAGCTGTTCCGGCGCACACGGCGCGGCGTGAAGCTCACCGACGAGGGCCGCAGCTACGCCGGCCGGGTGGCCGAACGACTCGACGCGCTGGAGCGCGACACGCTGGAGCTGATGTCTGGCGCAGAAGGCACTCCGGTGATCGAGCTGGCGGTGGTACCGACCTTCGGCACGCGCTGGCTGCTGCCGCGGCTGCCGCAGTTCATGCCTGGCGCGGTGCAGATCAACCTGCACACCCGCACGCGCCCCTTCCTGTTCGAAGACACCCCGTTCGACGCCGCCATCTACGCCGGCGACGGCCACTGGCCTGGCTGCGCCACACGCAAAGTGCTCGCCGAGCGCCTGATCGCCGTCTGCAGCCCGGCCCTGATCGCGTCCATGGACGGGCCGCCACTCACGCTGGCCGCGCTGGCCCGTCTGCCGCTGCTGCAGCAGACCACCCGGCCACAGGCCTGGCGCCGCTGGTTCGAGGCCGGCAGCCTGGCCTGCGACGGCGACCTGCGCGGGCCGCGCTACGAGCAGTTCTCGATGAGCGTGCAGGCAGCGGTGCTCGGCCTCGGCGTGGCGCTGGTGCCCGACTTCATGGTCGAAGAGGAACTCGCCCAGGGCCGCCTGCTCCAGCCGGTCCTGCAGGCCCACGACAGCGACCGCGCGTACTACTTCGTCGTGCCGGAGGGGCGCGAGCACACCCCCCTCCTGGCCAGGTTCGGCGACTGGCTGGCCCGGACCGCCGCGGAGCAGCAGCGGTGCTGACCCAGCGCACGCCGCAAAGCCCGCAGCGCCTGGCCGTGCTGGGCAGCGTCTGGCTGTCCTGTGTCGGACAGTTGCCACTGTGGCGCGCGCTGAAGCACCTGCCAGAACTCTCCGATGGCCAGGCACCGGTCTTCATCGGCTCGGCCATGGTGCTGGTGGCCGCCCTCTTCACACTGGCGTTCTGCATGCTGGCATGGCCGCGGGTGATCCGCTGGGCGCTGAGCCTGGTCCTGCTGGGCACGGCCTGGAGCACACAGACGACGGACGGGCTCGACATGCCTGCCATGACCCAGTTCATCGTGCTGGCAGGCGGGCCGCTGGCATGGCTGTGGAGTCGCCCGGTCCTGCGCCAGAAGGATACCTGGGCCCAGCTGGTGCACAACCTCGGCGTGGCCATGGCCGCCGCCGGGGTGGCTGCCGCGGTCCTGATCCTCAGCGTGGCCGACTTTTCGTGGATGTGGCTGCAGCACGCGGCCCTGCTCGAACTGCTGTCGCCGATCCACCTCTGGCGACTGCTCGGATCCATCCAGACCCCATGATCCTGTCTTCCAGGAAGTGCAAGATCGACCGCCAGCCGTTGCCGATCAGCGCAATTTGATTAAATACGAGGCCGCACCGATCAGCGGAGGCTTTCAATTCAACGACCATGACTGCTGCATGAACAAGAGAGTTCCGCGATGCGTCGACGTCTGATTTCAGGGATCACGCTCGTCGTGGTCGTGACCGGCGGCGCCCTCGCGCTGATCGATCGCACGGCACCCGGTCTGCGGCCCGGTGGAGGCCAGGATGGCGATGTGCTGCGTGTCGGCTATGCACTGGAAGCCCCCTATGCCTTCCTGGATGCGCAAGGCCATCTGCAGGGCGAGGCCATCGACACGCTGCGGGCGGCGCTGCAACGGCTCGGCTTGCCAGAGCCGGTGTGGGTGCATGTGGAATTTCCGCGGCTCATCCACGAACTGCGCAGTGGCCGGATCGACGTCATCGCCGCCGGCCTGTTCATCACCCCCGAGCGGGCCACGCAGGTCGAGTTCACGCGCCCGACCACCTCGGTGCGCCCGGGGCTGCTGGTGACCGCGGGCAATCCGCTGGGGCTGCATGCACTGGGCGATCTGCAACGCACAAGCGGCGCCAGGCTGGCCGTTCTGGACGGCTCGGTCGAATGGACCCAAGCGCGCGAAGCCGGCATCCCGGAAGCGCAGCTGCTGCGTGTGCCAGACCCGGCCGGCGCGCTCGCGGCGATGCGCTCCGGCCAGGCCGTCGCCTTCGCGCTGTCGACGCCCTCGTTGCGCTGGATCCTGCGCGAATCACCCGACACGCTGGCACTGGCCACACCGTTCGAAGTGCCGCGGCGCGCCGGGCAGCCGGACATCGGCTACCCGGCGTATGCGTTCCGCCGCGGTGACCCGATGCGCGAGCGCATCGATCTGGCCTTGTCCGGCTATCTCGGCTCGGCCGAACACCTCCAGACGGTCGCAGGCTATGGCTTCAGCGTCGACGACATCGCCACCGCCTACGGCATGGTCCCTGCAGCCCCGAGCACCGGAGCCTCTCGATGACCGACGCATTGCCCCCGACATCCCCGACGGCCCGCAACCGCCACGCCAGACGGCTGCTGGGCGTGATCGCAGGCTTCGGTGCGCTCTGCCTGTGCCTGATCGCCTGGAGCGACCTGCGCTGGCGCGCCACGCTGACCGACACCGACCAGCCGATCCAGCGGATCGACCAGGTCCGTCTGCACCTGCAGGCTGCAGAGTTGCAGACCGAACGCCTGCGCGCCGGAGACCACAGCGCCAGCACCGCCGACATCGACGCAGAACTCGCCAACGCCATCCAGAGCAGCACGGACCTGCAGTCCACAGCCCACTCCATGCGCAACGGCACGGCGCTGGAGACCCAGTGGCGCCAGGCCATCGACCAGTATGTGGGACAGGTCGCCCGCAGCCGGCAGGCACTGCGCGAGCGACTGGCCGACAACCCCGGCAGTCCGGCGATTGCGCTGCAGGCGCTGCACCTCGACATCGACCAGGCGGCGATGACGATGGAGCGTCTGTCCATCGAGATCCGCCAAGAGCGTCTGCGGCAGCAGGGCCATCTGAGCCGGGTGATGCTGGTGCTGGTCGCGCTCGGCACCGTGGGCCTGATGCTGCTGTTCTACCGCCACAGCCGCCAGCGCGAGCAGACGCTCGACAAACTCGCACGCCGGGAAGCCCACCTGCAGGCCTTTGCCGCGGCAGTACCGGACGTGTCGTTCATCCTGGATGTCAACGGCACCTACATCGAGATCTTCGGTCAGCGCGACAAGCTGGTCGCGCCGGCCGAAGAACTGATCGGGCGCCGCTACCAGGAATTCATGCCAGCCGAGGCCAGTCAGCGCATCGACGCCATCATCCGCCGCACGCTGGCCACGCAGGAAGTCACGCACACGGAATACAGCGTCCAGCTGAACGGCGAAACCCGCTGGTTCGAAGCGCGTGCGCACGCCCTGCCCGGTGAGGCCGACCGGGTCGTGGCCATCAGCTGGGACATCAGCGAGCGCAAGCGCGGTGAGCTGCGCATCAAGACGCTGAGCCGGCTCTACAGTTTCCTCAGCCAGGTGAACCAGTCGATCGTCTGGACACGGGCGCCAGAAGAGCTGTACCAGCGCATCTGCCAGGTCGCCATCAGCCAT
>NZ_JBFPGY010000104.1:0-3425 GCF_041083715.1 Sphaerotilus sp. | reverse complement strand
TGGACGAACTGATTATTTTCGGCATACAATCTCTTTCTCAGCAGTCGGGGCGTAGCGCAGCCTGGTAGCGCACTTGCATGGGGTGCAAGGGGTCGTGAGTTCGAATCCCACCGTCCCGACCAATGAATTCAATGGGTTAGCTCTCACAAGGAGCTAGCCCATTGGCCTTTTCAGGGCTTGTTTTCTGCCTGCAGGCCCCATGCGACCAGCTGGCCGCGTGGGCAGTTCAATGCGCGCCAGCTTGAAACCAGCGTCCGATCAGCGCCCGCTCGTCGTCGGTGATCTGCGTCGCGTTGTTCATCGGCATGACCTTGAGCACGACAGCCTGCTGGTAGAGCGCCTGCGCGTTCTGCCGGATCAGCTCGGGTGTGTGCAGCTGGATGTTCTTGTTCTGCACCTGCGCGTTGTGGCACATCACGCAACGCTGGTTGACGACGGCCTGCACCTCGGCAAATGTCACCTCGGCGCGGGGCTTGGTCGCGTTCGCCGACGGCTTCGGTGCGAGCCACACGGCCAGCGCGACGAGGATCAGCGTGCCAGCCATGGCATGCGCCCACGACACCGGTTTGCCCTGCGCGAGCTGCTTGTGGCGTGCGACGAAGCTGTGGCGGATCAGTGCGCCAGCCAGCATGAACAGCACCAGCACCAGCCAGTTGTGCGGCGCCTGGTAGAGCCAGCCGTAGTGGTTCGACAGCATCGCGATCAGCACCGGCAGCGTGAAGTAGGTGTTGTGGACGCTGCGCTGCTTGGCGCGCTGGCCGTGGATGGCTTCGACCGGCTGGCCTGCCCGCAGTTGCGCGACGACGGTGCGCTGGCCAGGGATGATCCAGAAGAACACGTTGGCGCTCATCGATGTGGCCATCATCGCGCCCACCAGCAGGAAGGCGGCGCGCCCGGCGAACAGCTGGCAGGCCAGCCATGCCGCGAACACGACAAACACGAACACCCCCGTGCCGACGATCAAATCGCCGTTCTTCTTCTGTCCGAAGGCGCGGCAGATCACGTCATAGACGACCCAGAACGTGGCGAGGAAGCCGAGCGCTGTGCCGATGGCGGCCATGGGTGACCAGTCGTGGACGCTCTTGTCGATCAGGAAGGTGCCCGCGTTGAACAGGTACAGCGCCGTGAACAGCCCGAAGCCCGTCAGCCAGGTGGAATAGCTTTCCCAGTAGAACCAGTGCAGGTGCTCGGGCAGTTTCTTCGGCGAGACGAGGTATTTCTGCGGGTGGTAGAAACCGCCGCCGTGGACGGCCCAGAGTTCGCCGCCGACGCCCTTGTCGCGCAGGGCGGGGTCTTCGGGCGGCGTCAGGCTGTTGTCGAGAAAGACGAAGTAGAACGACGAGCCGATCCAGGCGATCGCCGTGATGACGTGGACCCAGCGCAGCAGCAGGTTGGCCCAGTCGAGCAGATAGGGGGCATAGGCTTCCATCGCGTCACGATCCCCGGTAAGTCGAATACGCCCACGGGCTGACGAGCAGCGGGACGTGATAATGGCCGTTCACATCGGCCAGCCCGAATTCGATGGGCACCTCGTCGAGGAAGGCCGGCTCGGGCAGCGCCACGCCGCGGGCACGGAAATACGCCGCCACCGCGAACACCAGCCGGTAACGCCCGGCCACCATCGCGTCCGTGCCGAGCAGCGGGCCGTCGGGGTTGCGGCCGTCGTCGTTGAGCGTGAGCGTGCGCAGTGATTCGATGCAGCCGTCGGGCAGCAGCCGCTCCAGCCGCACCGCCATGCCCGCCGCCGGGCAACCGTTCATCGTGTCGAGCACATGGGTGCTGAGGCGTCCCATTGCGGTCCTTTGCTTGTTGAAATGGTTGAAATGGTGTGGAATTGGCAAAAGTGTATACACTTTGGGATACACGTCAATCGCGTTGCACCATGACTTCACTCACTTCCCGCGCTCCTCGCTATCCCCGCGATCTGATCGGCCATGGCCGCCACCCGCCACACGCGCAGTGGCCGGGACAGGCACGGGTTGCCGTGCAGTTCGTGCTGAACTACGAGGAGGGTGGCGAGAACTCGGTGCTGCACGGCGACGCGGGCAGCGAGCAGTTCCTCTCCGAGATGTTCAACCCGCCCGCGTTCGCGGCGCGGCACCTGAGCATGGAGGGCATCTACGAATACGGCGCGCGCGTCGGCGTCTGGCGCCTGCTGCGGGAGTTCGAGCGGCGCGGCCTGCCGCTGACGGTCTTCGGCGTGTCCACGGCGCTGCAGCGTTCGCCCGAGGTGACAGCGGCGTTCCGCGAGCTGGGCCACGAGATCGCCTGCCACGGGCTGAAGTGGATCCACTACCAGAACATCGACCCGGCCACCGAGCGTGCCCACCTCGACGAGGCCATGGCGATCATCGAGCGGCTGACCGGCGAGCGCCCGCTCGGCTGGTACACCGGCCGCGACAGCCCCAACACGCGCCGCCTCGTCGCCGACCATGGCGGCTTCACCTACGACAGCGACTACTACGGCGACGACCTGCCGTTCTGGCTGCAGGTGCGCAAGACCGACGGCGCGCTCGCCCCGCACCTCGTCGTGCCGTACACGCTCGACTGCAACGACATGCGCTTCGCCCTGCCGCAGGGCTACAGCCACGGCGACGAGTTCTTCCAGTACCTGCGCGATGCCTTCGACGTGCATTACGCGGAAGGCGACGAGCGGCCGTCGATGATGAGCATCGGCATGCACTGCCGCCTGCTCGGCCGGCCGGGGCGGATGCGGGCGCTGCAGCGCTTCCTCGACCATGTGCAGGCGCATGACCGCGTCTGGGTCTGCCGCCGCATCGACATTGCCCGCCACTGGCAGCAGGCGCACCCGTTCAACGCCGACACCGCCTTCGTGTGGGAATGACCACCATGCCCTTGACGATCGACCAACTCAACGCTGCCACGCCTGCCGAACTCCGCGCACTGCTGGACGGCATCTACGAACACTCGCCCTGGATCGCCGAACGCGCCGCCGCGCTGCGACCCTTCACGAGCCTCGCCGGACTGAAACACGCGCTGGTCACCGTCGTGCGCGACGCAGGCACCGGGCCGCAGCTCGCGCTGATCCGCGCCCACCCCGAGCTGGCGGGCAAGGCGATGGTGTCGAAGACGCTCACGGCGGAATCGACGAACGAGCAGGGCAAGGCGGGCCTCACCGACTGCACGCCCGCCGAGTTCGCGCAGTTGCTGCAGCTCAACACCGACTACAACGCCAAGTTCGGCTTCCCCTTCATCCTGGCCGTGCGGGGCCCGCGTGGGCTGGGACTGGGGCGGCACGAGATCATCGCCACCTTCGCCCGCCGCCTGGGCAATCCGATGGACTTCGAGCGCGAGGAGTGCCTGCGCAACATCCACCGCATCGCCGAGATCCGGCTGAACGACAAGTTCGGCGTGTCGCCCGAGCTGGGCAACCGGGTCTGGGACTGGGCCGAGCAGCTCGCGCA
>NZ_JBFPGY010000103.1:0-11254 GCF_041083715.1 Sphaerotilus sp. | reverse complement strand
GCGCCGCCAGCGAGCTGGACCGGCTGGACGCGCAGCGCAGCCTGCTGGCCGCGGAGCAGGCGCTGGTGCAGACCCGGCTGGCCGAGCAGGTGAACCGGGTCGGACTGTTCAAGGCCCTCGGCGGTTGAGGCGGTCCGCGCCACAATCGGCGCACTCCGCTTCCAGGGCTTCCGCCATGACCACCCGCACTGAATCCGACACGTTCGGCCCGATCGAGGTGCCGGCGCGGGCCTTGTGGGGCGCCCAGACCGAGCGCAGCCGGCGCTTCTTCGCCATCGGCGAGCAGCGCATGCCGCTGGCCGTGGTCCATGCGCTGGCCGAGATCAAGCGTGCGGCGGCGGAGGTCAACCACGCGCTCGGCCTGCTGGATGCGCCGCGGGCCGAGGCCATCGCGGCGGCGGCGGCGCGGGTCGCGGCGGGCGCGTTCGACGCCGAGTTCCCGCTCTCGGTCTGGCAGACCGGCTCGGGCACGCAGAGCAACATGAACGCCAACGAGGTCATCGCCAGCCTGGCCTCGCTGGCACTGGGTGGTGCGCTCGGCACCGACCGGCGCGTCCACCCGAACGACCACGTCAACCTCGGCCAGTCGTCCAACGATGTCTTCCCGACCGCCATGCACCTCGCTGCCGTGCAGCAGACCCGGCCGCTGCTGGCCGCGCTGGCCCGCCTGCGCGGTGCGCTGCAGGACAAGGCCGGGCTGTTCCGCGACGCGGTCAAGATCGGCCGCACCCACCTGCAGGACGCCACGCCCGTCACGCTCGGACAGGAGTTCGGCGGCTACGACGCGCAGCTCGCGCTGGCCGAAGCGGCGCTGCGCCAGGCCCTGCCGGCGGTCCACGCGCTGGCGATCGGCGGCACGGCGGTCGGCACCGGGCTGAACACGCATCCCGAGTTCGGCGCCCGGGTCGCTGCCGTGCTGGCGGACCGCCTGGGAGCGCCGTTTGTCGTCGCCGACAACCGCTTCGCCGCGATGGCCGGACACGAGGCGCTCGTCGGCCTGCACGGTGCGCTGCGCCTGCTGGCCATCGCGCTGAACAAGATCGCCAACGACATCCGCCTGATGGGCAGCGGGCCGCGCGCCGGGCTGGGCGAGCTGCAGTTGCCGGAGAACGAGCCCGGCAGCTCCATCATGCCGGGCAAGATCAACCCGACCCAGGTCGAGGCGCTCACCATGGTCTGCGCGCAGGTGATGGGCCACGACGTGGCCATCGGCATCGCCGCCAGCCAGGGGCAGTTCGAGCTGAATGTGTACAAGCCGCTGATCGCCCACGACGTGCTCGACAGCCTGCGCCTGCTGGGCGATGCGATGGCGAGCTTCTCGGCGCACTGCATCGAGGGCCTGACCATGAACGCGGCACGCATGGACGAGCTGCTGCACCGCTCGCTGATGCTGGTCACCGCACTCGCGCCGCACATCGGCTATGACCGCTCGGCGCTGATCGCCAAGCATGCGCACCGCCACGGCCTGGGTCTGCGCGAGGCGGCGCTGGCGGTGGGCGGCCTCAGCGGAGAGGAGTTTGACCATTGGGTCGACGCACGGGCGATGATCGGGCCGGCTCCCGCCGCACCCGCGCCGTGACCGTTGATCGAAGGAACCGAACGAACCATGTCTGCCCGCCACCATTCCCACGAAGACATCGCCTCGAAATTCCTCGGCACTCCCTATGCCAAGCTGGACAAGCGCACCCAGAACGTCGCCCGCCATGTGGCCGAGCGCCTGCGCATGGCCCACAGCGCCTCGGCCGATCTCGACGAGGAACCCGCCACCCGTGGCATGCGCGCTGCGGATGCCGTGGCGAAGTTCGGTGGCTCGTGGACCTTCGTCGGCCTGTTCGCGGCCGTGATGTTCGGGTGGGTGGCCGTCAATGGCTATCTGCTGGCGCAGCGCGGTGCGACCTTCGACCCGTATCCCTACATCCTGCTCAACCTGTTCCTGTCGATGCTGGCCGCGATCCAGGCACCGGTCATCCTGATGTCGCAGAACCGCCAGTCGCAGAAGGACCGCATCACTGCCGAGCACGACTACGAGATCAACCTCAAGGCCGAGCTGGAGATCATGCTGCTGCACGAGAAGATCGACACCCTGCGCATGCACCAGTGGGACGAGCTGCTGCGTCTGCAGAAGGACCAGCTGGCCCTGCTGACCGCGCTCCACCCGCCCCGCAACCTGCCGACCGCCACCGCGGACTGAGCTGCCGCCCGCTCACTGCCAGCCATGGCGCTGGATGTAGAGGCGCTTCATCAGCGTGGTGAGCGTGCAGTAGCCCAGCAGGATCGCCACCAGCCAGCCGTAGTAGGCCGCAGGCAAGGGCTGCAGCCGGAAGTAGCCGGCCAGTGGTCCGAGCGGCAACCACAACCCCAGCGCCATGATCGCCAGCGTCATGGCCATCAACGGGGCCGCAGCGTGGCTCTGGATGAACGGCAGCCGGGGCGTGCGCACCATGTGCACCACCAGTGTCTGTGTCAGCAGGCCGACCACGAACCAGCCCGACTGGAACAGCGTCTGCCGGGCCACGCTGCTGGCGTCGAACACCCACCACATCACGCCAAACGTGATGATGTCGAACAGCGAGCTGATCGGCCCGAAGAACAGCATGAAGCGGCCGATGTCCGACGGGTTCCACTTCAGCGGCTTCTCCACCAGTTCAGGATCGACGTGGTCGAAGGGAATGCCGGTCTGGCCGATGTCGTAGAGCAGGTTCTGCACCAGCAGCTGCAGCGGCAGCATCGGCAGGAAGGGCAGGAAGGCGCTGGCCACCAGCACGCTCAGCACGTTGCCGAAGTTGGAACTGGCGGTCATGCGGATGTACTTCAGCATGTTGCAGAAGGTGGTGCGGCCCTCCACCACGCCGTCGTCGAGCACCAGCAGGCTCTTTTCCAGCAGGATGATGTCGGCGGCTTCCTTGGCGATGTCCACGGCGCTGTCCACCGAGATGCCGATGTCGGCGGCGCGCAGCGCGGGGGCGTCGTTGATGCCGTCGCCCATGAAGCCGACGACATGGCCGCCGGCCCGCAGCGCGCGCACGATGCGCTCCTTGTGCAACGGCGAGAGCTTGGCGAAGACGGTGTGCGATTCCGCGGCAGCCTTCAGCGCCTCGTCGTGCATGGCTTCGACCTGCGTGCCCAGCAGCACGGACGTGGCGGGCAGGCCGACCTGCCGGCAGACCTGCAGGGCCACGAGGTCGTTGTCACCGGTCAGCACCTTGACCGCGATGCCGTGGGCGGCCAGCCGCTTCAGCGCCGGAGCCGCCGATTCCTTGGGCGGATCGAGGAAGGCGATGTAGCCGATCAGCGTGAGACCGGCCTCGTCGGCCACCGCGTAGGTGGTCTGGTCCGGCGGCAGCGTCTTGACGGCCACGGCCACCACGCGCAGGCCCTTGGCGTTGAGCCCGGCCGTGACGGCCTGGGTGCGGGCCAGCAGCGCGGCATCCAGCGGCAGCACGGGCATCGTGCGCGCGCCGTCCAGACTCGCGTCGATCGGCTCCTGGGTGCGCACGTGGGTGCAGGCGGCCAGCACTTCTTCGACGGCCCCCTTGCAGATCAGCTCGTGGTGGTGGTCCCGGCCCTCCACCAGCGCGGCCACCACCACCGACATGCGCCGGCGCTCGAAGTCGAAGGGGATCTCGTCCACCTTGCGGTAGGCGTCCTGCAGCTGCAGCTCGGTCGCCAGCTCCACATGCTCCAGCACGGCGTGGTCCAGCAGGTTCTTCAGCCCGGTCTGGTAGTGGCTGTTGAGGAAGGCGAAGTGCAGCACCTCGTCGGTGTCCTGGCCGTAGGCGTCGGCGTGACGGGCCAGGGCGATCTTGTCCTGCGTCAGCGTGCCGGTCTTGTCGGTGCACAGGATGTCCATCGCACCGAAGTTCTGGATCGCGTCCAGCCGCTTCACCACCACCTGCTTGCGCGACAGCAGCACTGCGCCCTTGGCCAGCGTCGTGGTGACGATCATGGGCAGCATCTCGGGCGTCAGCCCCACGGCCACCGACAGCGCGAACAGGAAGGCCTCCAGCCAATCGCCCTTGGTGAAGCCATTGACGAGGAACACGACCGGCACCATCACCGCCGCGAAGCGGATCAGCAGCCAGCTCACGCTGTTGACACCCGCCTGGAAGGCGTTGGGGGTGGTTTCCGTGGCAGTGGCGTGTGCGGCCAGCGTGCCGAAGTAGCTGCGGCTGCCGGTGGCGATCACCAGCGCCGTGGCTGTGCCGGAGGTGACGTTGGTGCCCATGAACACCACGTTGCGCTGGTCGAGCACGCCGGTGCCGGTGCTTGCCGCGGCGTCCGCGCCCTGGACGAACTTCTCGACCGGCAGCGACTCGCCCGTCATCGCCGCCTGGGCCACGAACAGGTCGCGCGCGGTGAGCAGGCGGCAGTCGGCGGGAACCATGTCGCCGGCCGACAAGGCCACCACGTCACCCGCCACGAGTGCGCGCAGCGGGATGTCCTGCGGTGCAGGGTGGCCGTGCCGGAGCACGGTGGCGGTGTTGCTGACCATCGCCCGCAGCCCCTCCGCGGCCCGGTGCGACCGGCCCTCCTGGACAAAGCGGATGCCGGTGCTCAGCGCCACCATCACGCCGATCACCACGGCGGCCTTGGCGTCCGCGCTCAGGATGGACAGCAGGGCGAGCGCCGTCAGCAGCAGATTGAACGGGTTGAGGTAGCACCGCCACAGGCGCAGCCAGCCTGGCAGCGGGGGTTCGTGCTGCACTTCGTTCGGGCCGTCACGGGCCAGGCGCCGGGCGGCTTCGGCGGCGTCCAGCCCGTCGGCCTGCGCGTGCAGGCGGGCCAGCGCCTGCGCGGGTTCGTCCCGGGCGGCGGCCTGCACGGCCTGGTCCAGTGTCGCTGGCGAGGCGGCGAGCGTGTCCAGCAGCGGCCGGCGCTCGAAATGCCGCCTCGCCCGGCGCCGGTGCAGGAAGTGGCTGAAGCCTTGCGTGAGTGCTTTCATGGCCGAACCCGTGTGCGCATGCGATCAGGGTAGCCGACGTGCAAGTCGGCTCCACGATCCGGATCAATGCGCCCGCCACCTATAGTGCATCGGTCTTGTCTGTCAGGCCGCTGCCATGGCGTGCCCCAGATCCCGATCTACCTCGGAGCTTCCCACAGATGTCCCTGCCCCCCGATCCAAGCCTGAACCACCTGTTGGCCGCCTTGCCGCGGGCTGAACTGAGCCGCTGGCTGCCTCAGCTGGAGTGGGTCGACATGCCTCTGGGACAGGTGCTCTACGAGTCCGGCCACACGCTGGGCCATGTGTACTTCCCGACCAGCGCGATCGTCTCGCTGCTGTACGTGATGGAAAACGGTGCATCCGCCGAAATCGCGGTTGTTGGCCACGAGGGTCTGGTGGGCATTTCGCTGTTCATGGGCGGTGACTCCACGCCCAGTCGGGCCGTGGTGCAGAGCGCCGGGACCGGCTACCGGCTCAAGGCGGCGCTCATGAAGCACGAGTTCGACCGCGCTGGGCCGGTGATGCACCTGCTGCTGCGCTACACGCAGGCGCTGATCACCCAGATGGCACAGACGGCCGCGTGCAACCGCCACCACTCGCTCGACCAGCAGCTGTGCCGCTGGCTGCTGCTGAGCCTGGACCGGCTCCAGGGCAACGAGCTGGTGATGACCCAGGAGCTGATCGCCAACATGCTGGGTGTGCGCCGCGAGGGTGTCACCGAAGCGGCGCTCAAGCTGCAGGCGGCCGGGCTGATCCGCTATGCGCGCGGGCGCATCACGGTGCTGGACCGCCCGGAGCTGGAGGTGCGCACCTGCGAGTGCTACGCCGTGGTCAAGCGCGAGTACGACCGGCTGCTGCCTGACGCGCCGAAGGTCTGATGCGCGTAGGTGTTGTCCGACAACGCGACGGTCGTTCTGCCCAATGGCGGCAGTGGGACTTTGCACGTAAGCTTGGCCCGGATTTCCCTTGCTCCACGCCGTCCCTCCATGCCTGCGCATCCGCTCAAGACCTACATCGTTGAAGACAGTCGGGTGATCCGCGAGAACCTCATCGCCACGCTCGAGGAGCTGGTGCCGGCGGAGGTGGTCGGGGTGGCCGAGGACGAGGCCACGGCGGTGCAGTGGCTGACCGCGCAGCAGTATGTGCTGCAGCACACAGCAGAGCTGGTGATCGTCGACATCTTCCTGAAAGGCGGCTCCGGGCTGGGCGTGCTGCGGGCACTGCAGGACCAGCTGCCACGGCGCCGGCTGGTGGTGCTGAGCAACTACACGACGCCCGAGATGCGCCGCAAGTGTCTGGCGCTGGGCGCGGACCGGGTGTTCGACAAGTCCTACGACATCGACGCACTGATCGCCTACTGCACCCAGTTGCTGGTGGCTATTGAATCAGGCCATTCTTGAGCGCGTAGTAGGTCAGGTCGCTGTTGGAGGCGAGCTGCATCTTCTCCATCACCCGGCTGCGGTAGGTGCTGACGGTCTTGACGCTGAGCGACAGGCTCTCGGCGAGGTGGCCGATGGTCTCGCCGGCGGCCAGACGCAGGAAGACCTGCAGTTCGCGCTCGGAGAGGTGTTCGTGCAGCGGCTTGTCGTCGCTGCGGCCGAGACCCTCGGCGAGCTGTTCGGCCACGCCGGCGGTGATGTACTTGCGACCGCGGCAGACCGTGCGGATCGCCTTGACGATCTCCTCGGGGTCGCAGTCCTTGTTCAGGTAGCCGCTGGCGCCCTGGCGCAGCAAGGTGGTGGCGTAATGCGTTTCCGGGAAGCCACTGAGGATCAGCACCGGCAGGTCCGGGGCGCGGGCCTTGATCGCGGCCAGCGCGTCGACACCGCCGTGGTCGGGCATCGCGATGTCCATGAGGATCACGTCGAGTTCGCCACGGCGCACGATGTCGAGCGCCTCGCGGCCGTTGGCGGCTTCACCCACCACGGAGAAATCCGCCTGATCGGAAAAGAACTGACGCAGTCCGGCACGCACCATGGGGTGGTCGTCGACGATGGCGATGCGAATCATGGGATGGAGGGCCCTCCTTGGCGCATGATCCCACCGATTCCCTCTGGTGGGCCGAACGGATCACAACGGGGATGCCCGCGATGAACCTTGATCTCTGGCTTGCTGCCGCTGCGGTGTTGGCCAGCCTGCTGGCGCTGGTGGAGCATGGGCGCCTGCGTTCGCTCCGGCGCACGGTGCGGCGCCAGCAGGCGCAGCAGCGGGAACAGGCCCTGGACCAGGAGCGGGCCCAGCTCGACGCGCTGGTCCGCCAGCGCACGGCGCAGCTCACCGAGCTGACCCACCATCTGCAGACCGCCCGCGAGGACGAGCGCAGCCGCCTGGCGCGCAACCTGCACGACGACCTCGGCGCGCTGCTCACCTCGGCCAAGCTCGATGCGGCACGCATCCGCTCGCGTCTGGCTGGCGCGTCGCCCGAGGCGCTGGAGCGGCTGGCACACCTGGTCGAGATGCTCGACAGTGCCATTGCGCTGGGCCGCCGCATCATCGAGGATCTGCGTCCGTCCACACTGAACAACCTCGGTCTCGCAGCGACGCTGGAGATCCTGGCGCGCGAGTTCGCCGAACGGTCGGGGGTGGACGTGCATTGCACGCTGGCGCCGGCGCCGCTGAGCGTGGCGGCCGAGCTGGTGGTCTACCGGTTGGTGCAGGAGGCGGTCACCAACATCAGCAAGTACGCCGCGGCGCGCCACGTCTGGCTCGACATGGCACCGCAGGGCGCGCAGGTGGAGGTGCTGGTGCGCGACGACGGCGTGGGCTTCGATCCGGCCGTGCAGCGGGGCTCGGCGCATGGACTGGTCGGCATGCGCTACCGCGTCGAGGCGGTGCACGGCACGCTGGAGGTGCTGTCTGCACCGGGGCAGGGCACGGTGCTGCGGGTGTGCCTGCCGGGCCTGTCGGTCGCGTCCTACGCTGCCTGACGCGCTTGCCCGACAGGTGGGCCCACCGGCCGCCGATGGTGGAGCCTGGCGGATCGAACCACACTCGGTCGGACCAACCCGAAGGAGATCCGATGTTTGCCAGCAACTCTTCTGCCTCCCCCGCGTCCACGGACGCGGGCCCGAACCACTTGACCGACCAGGCCGTCGAATCGGCCGACCACGCGATCAAGGTGGCCCAGCGCGTGGCCACCGACGCGCTCGACAGTCTGGCGGGCGCCATCCAGGCGTTGCGCGCACAGGCCGAACCCTTGCTCGACGGCGCCGCCGACCAGGCCAGTTCGATGGCCCACCGCGGGCTGAACTCCTTGCATGACAGCTCAGCCGTCCTGCGCACCTCGGCCCGACAGGCCTCCGAGAGCACGGTCAGCTACATCCGGCACGACCCCATCAAGTCGATCTTGATGGCTGCTGCCACCGGCGCGGCCCTGATGGGACTGATCGGCCTGATGCGCGGCCCGTACCGCCGCGATTGACCGCCATGGCCCACGCACTGCTCCACCTGATCACCACCCGACCGCAATTGCTGGTCGACCATGCACAGGCCTACGCTGAACTCGCGAATGCGGACCTCGATGTGGTCACCAGTGCCTGGAAACGCCAACTCCGGCTGGCGGCCATGTCGCTGTGCGGTGCCGCTGTGGCCACCGTGCTGGCAGGGGTGGCGCTGATGCTGTGGGCGGTGATTCCCGCATCGCAGATCGAGGCGCCGTGGGCGTTGGTGGCTGCGCCGCTGCTGCCCGCACTGGTGGCGCTGTGGTGCCTGCTGGCCGCCCGGTCTGGTGGCGATCCGCAGGCATTCGGCAACCTGAAGGAACAGGTGCAGGCCGACCTGCTGATGCTCCGCCAGGTGGGAGCGGTGTCGTGAGCCTGTCCACTTCGGACGCCGCCGACCGGCTCGACGCGTCACGCCGTCACCTGCAGCGTGCCTTGCGTGTGACCGCTCCCGCACCGGCGGGAGCCGGTGCCCGCAGTGCCAGTGCCGATTTCGCGGCCGAAGCGTTGCGCGTCTGGTGGAGCCGCCATCCGCTGCGTGTGGGCAGCGAAGCGGCGATCGAGGTGGCCAACGCCGTGCTGCGCCCGGTGGCACAGCGCCATCCGCTTGGCCTGGTCGCGGGTGCGGTGCTGGCGGGCGGACTGCTGGTCTGGAGCCGCCCGTGGCGCTGGGCGGACCGGCCTGGGCTGGTCACCGGCCTGTGTCGGCAACTGGTGCACGAGGTGGTGGCCCAGGGCTGGCCTCAGGGGCTGGCGGCGAGGGCATCTGAAAAAACGTAGCCCTGCCTCTCGTCAGGGCCCATGTGCGCCGACTGTCAGCGTGTGTGCCGCCAGGCCTTCAGCCGGGTGGCCCCCAGTCCGGCCAGTCCGGCCAGGAACAGCATCGACGTGGCGGGTTCTGGCACCGGCGTCACCGGACCGCCGCTGAACCCCAGGCTGCCGCCGTCCCCCAGACCGGTGCCGAAGGCCTGCGCGCTGCAATCGTTCGAGACCAGGTTGTCCGCCAGCGTGACCGCGCCGCTCAGTCCGATCGCGCGGCCGCACACGATCTGCGCGCCACCGTCGAGCGTCACGCTGGTCAGGGCCAGCAGGTTGCCGGCGAAGTCGGTGCCGGTGCCCAGCGTGGCGGAACTGCCGATCTGCCAGTAGATCCCACTGCCGGCGCTGGCGTTCAGCACGCTGATGAACGAGTCGCTGGCGGTGGTCAGCGTGCTGCCGATCTGGAAGACGAAGTTGCCCCCCGGGTTGCTCAGGAAATCGAGCACGAGCGTGCCCGTCAGCTGTGCCGAGGTGTCAAAGCGGTAGACCCCTGGCGTCAGCGTGGCGAGTCCGGGCGAGCCGAGGACCTGTCCGGTCAGGTTGGTGTCGAAGGCCAGGCCGGAGAGTGCGTTGTAGGCGGTTGTCGCGTCGGTGAGGGCCGTCTGTGCGACAGGGTCGTTGGCGTGCACGGTTCCACCGTTGACGTTGACGCCCGAGGTCAGGCCGGTGATCGAGGCACCAGGACTGGTGCCCAGGTCACCAAAGATCTGCGTGGGCAGGTTCGGGGCGCTGTGGGCGTCGGTCACGGTGGTGCCGGCCAGAACAGCGAAGGTCTGGGCGGAGCCCAGTGCAGGTGCAGCCTGTGCGGACAACGCGGTGAGCGCGATCACCGCTGCGAGCGCGATGGTTTTCGGGACCGGGCGGAAATGGCGAATGAGGGTGGTGTGCATAGCTTGCTTTCGTGACACCGGACAGACGGCCGGCACGTGCTTTAGGCCACTGCCTTGTAAGGGCAGTGATCGATGGCAGTCTGTGCGGCAGCGAACATGGCGACGCCCTGAATCGGGGGGCGTCTGCTGCACCGGTGCGGTGTTGTCCTACACCGGCAGGCGTCCGGCGCTGATGGCCTGTTGTGGCCCGGGTTTCTACAGTGCAGATGTCCGTCCGGTGCGCCAGCGCACCGATCCAGACGATCCGAACCACCCCACAGGAGATCTGCCATGACCCGTACCCTGAACCGCCGCTTCACTCTGACCCTCACCGCCACCATGGCCGCCATGGCGATGCTCGTCGCCTCGGGATGCGCCGTCACGCGCGGGCAGGAAAGCGTGGGCGCCTACGTCGACGACACCGCCATCACCACCGCGGTCAAGGCCCGCTACGTCGACAACCGCGACGTGGACGCCAGCAGCATCAGCGTCGAGACGCTCCATGGCACCGTGATGCTGTCCGGCTTCGCCAAGAACATGACCGAACGCACGATGGCCGAGACGCTGGCGATGAAGGTCGGCGGCGTGAAGTCGGTCAAGAACGAGATCACCGTGCGTCCGTGAATCCACGGCCACCCGCCCACCCGTTGCAACCACTGAAGGAGCACACATGAACTGGGACCGCATTCAAGGCAACTGGAAGCAAGTTGCCGGCAAGGTCAAGACGCAATGGGGCCAGCTGACCGATGACGACCTCGACATCGTGGCCGGCCACCGCGAGCAGCTCGCCGGCAAGATCCAGGAGCGCTATGGCATCGCCCGTGAAGAGGCCGTGAAGCAGCTGGATGCGTGGCAGCACACGGCGGACGAGGCCTGGTTCACAGCGGCACCCGCGCCCTGAGCGGACCGTGATCCGGCACGGCCAGCAGCGCCTTCGCGTCGGTCGACCCGCCTGCACAGGGCACGATCCCTGACGGCACCCGCACCGACGCCGGCTGCACATGTGCATCCTGGTCGTCGAAGAACATCTGCGCACCGAAGGCGGCCAGCACCTGGTCCTTCGACGCACCCCCCATGAAGAAGGCCTCGTCCACATCGACCTGCCAGTCGCGCAGCGTGTGGATGACGCGGGCGTGCGCCGGGCTGCTGCGCGCGGTGACGATGGCGATGCGCACGGGGCAGGG
>NZ_JBFPGY010000102.1:5085-11285 GCF_041083715.1 Sphaerotilus sp. | reverse complement strand
ACAATCAAGGTGCGACCTCCGAGTTGCGCCAGCACGACGCCCAAATTGGCCACCAGAAATGTTTTCCCGTCCCCACTCTCCGGACTCGTCACCGCCAGTGCTCGCTTGGGTTCTTGTGGACTGAAGATGCGCATCATCAGTTGACTGCGAATGGCACGGAACGCCTCGGCTTGCTTGCCAAAAGGCTGTGCGGCTGCTACCAGTTCGCGGTGATTGCCGCGGCGACTTTCTGGAGCGTATGGATAGTTGAATTGTTGACTGAGCGCGAAAACAATGTCCGAGTCGGAAACCAAGCCAAGTTTGACGGCCGATTCTCCAAAGCGCAGATTGTTGGTTCGCTGATATTCCAGAATCTGATTGACTTGATCCTGTGTGAGGCTTTTCGTCTCTCGGATGATGTCGCCGATGCTGCGGTCTTGATCAATGGTGCTGTGCACATCGTCTGTATTCATCGAACTGCTCCGATCATGATGAATACCTTTCTGGTGCGTCTGGGCGGCAATGGTCATGTTGGGGTCTCGGTCAGCGCTGTCGACAGGTGTGCGGGTGTTCAGGTTCCCGGCTTCGGCAATCGCTTCAGGATATTGGTAGGCAGAACCATCGGTGAATTCCGTCCGGATAATTTCCCGTGCAGCGGCTTCGGAATCATGCCCAGTACATAAATATCAAGACCTGAAGTCAGGTCATCCAGCGTGCGTACACGTCGGTCGGTTAATTCTCGGAGAATCGCGAAGCTCACACCCAGCAGCGTTCCGACAAATACACCGACCAAGATGTTCAGGATTATCTTGGGCGAAGAGTGCTCTGTTGGTTCATCGGCAGGTGACAGCACTGAGATATTTGTTTGATTGAGTTGACTTTCCAGACTGGTCTGGTTCAGCCGCTGGGTGACTTGGTCGTAGGCGCGTTGCGCGGCTTCTACGGCACGCTGCATGGTGACGGCCTCGTCGCGCAACGCTTTCAGTCGGAGTACCTTGCTGCGCTGGGAATCGAGGGCAGCCCTGGTTTCTGCTTCGCGTTGGCGGTTGATCGAACTGGTCACACCCACACCACCAGTGATCCGGTGGGTTTCAGTCTCAAGCCGCTGGCGCAATTCTCCGATGTTGGCCCGCAATTCCTGGACCAGCGGATATGCATCGCCAAACTTGGCGTTCATTTCTGTCAGCTTGGCTTCTTGGCGTGTCAGGTCGGCGCGTAGCGAAGAAACCAGGCTGTTGTTGATGACTTCCTGCATTTGGTCACCGGCGGTCCGGACTTGGGCCGAGTGGCTGGTGGATTCTGCAGCGACGGCTTGCAGTGTGACGAGCTGGGTGTTCAACTCGTTGAGACGCTGCGTTTCGATGTCAAAACGTTCATCCGAGCCTGTCAATCCGTTGGTCTTCTGAAAAGTTGACAGCTTTTCCTGAGCGACTTCGACGGCATCGTGCAGTTCCTTTGCGCGGGCATCGAAGAATTCGGTGTACTGCTTGGCTGGAGAAGCACGCAGTCCGACGCTGACTTCGATGTACGCCTGGACGAAGGTATTCGCCAATGCACTTGCAAATCGCGGGTCTGGGTTGGTGTAGCTGACGTGGATGACGTTGCTTTCCCTGGACGGCTTGACATCGAGTTTCTTCTGGAAAATGTTGGCAATCCAGGCCTCGAAACTGCCTTTGCCTTTCGTATCCTCATTCCAGCGCTTGCGCATCTCTTGGTTGTCAGTCAGGTGCAGTTTCTGCACGACACGCTGCGCAACTCGGTCGCTGGTCAAGATGTCCACCTGCGTAGCCATGTAGGACGGCGAGGCCATGGCATTCATCGGCATGCCCACGATTGGATCCGGCGAGCGGATATCGAGCACCACCGATGCCGTGGCGGTGTAGCTCTTGGGCATCAGCAGGCTTGCCGCGACGGTCGCGCCGATCGTCAGCAGTGCCACCACGATCGCCGAAATCCAGCGCGCTTTCAGAATCGACAAGAGTTGCGCAATGGTCATAGTTGGATCACACCCAGTGTGTAGTTGGCGCGTTCAAGGCAGACGCGTTGTCTTGTTGCGGTGTCGGCTTGAGTGCCAGGCCAGCCAGGTGGTGGCCGCGTGCTGACACGACCATTCCTTCTCTGATGCGCAGGCTGGGTCAGAACAGGCTCTCTCGCACATAGATCACGTCGCCATCCTTCATCGGGTCGTTCATGCCGGGCTGCAGGATCTCGACCTTGCCGTCGGCATTGCGGCGATGGACCCGCAGTCCCTTTTCCGTGCCGCGCTGGGTCAGGCCACCCCCGGTGGCAAGGGCCTGGATGACCGTCATGTCGCGTTCGAGGCGCATGGAACCCGGACGTTGGACTTCGCCGTAGATGTAGACCATCGGCATCCGGTCCACGTAGACCGTGTCACCGTTGATGATCACCGGGTCGTTGGTCTTGGCCGACGCTGCGAACAGGTTCGGCAGGTCGATCACGACGCGCAGCGGACGGCCGTCGCGGATGCCGATCAAGGTCACCAGATCGCTGCCGCCTTGGGCGATGCCGCCAGCCGTGGCCAGCAGTTCGCTCAGACGCATGCCGGTCTGCTCGATCGGGAAGCGACCCGGGCGGGTGACCATGCCCAGGACAGAGGCCTGGTTGCCGCGCACCTGCGTCACCAGGATGCTCACCTGCGGCTGGCGCACGAAGTTGCCATTGCGCAGCCCATCGGCGATGACCTTCTCCGCCTTCGGGACGGTCAGGCCGCCCAAACGGATCTGGCCCAGCAGCGGAAAGCTGATGCTGCCGCTCTCCGCCACACGGGTTTCCAAGGTCAGGTCGGCGTTCTGATAGACGCTCACGCGGATCACATCGCCTGCCCCCAGCACGTAGTCACGCTGGGCGTCGGACACCTGCGCCCAGGACAGCATGGGTGCCATCAGGATCAGAAAAGCGAACAGCACACGCTGGAACAAACGTGCGGACGGGGACGGGGTGGTGTGTGTCGTGAGCATCATGGGTTACTTCAGACCTGAAAGACCTTTTTGGAGAGCGTTGGCGTCCAGCGCATCGGAAGCACCGGCCGGTGGCGTCGGGGCGACGGTCGGTGCTTCGGCTGTCGTGCCCAGGGCGTCACCGGCAGCCGATGCTGCGGCAGCGAATTGGCCGACGTATTCGATCTTGGCAGATCCGCGCAGTTGCTTGATGCCATCGGCGACCAATTTGCGCTTTCGATCACTCAGGAGGAACTGCTCGATCGCTTTCCTGGCGGCTTCTTCGGTGACGGGCGCTGGCTTGGCGGATGCGACCAGCGCGGCGTTCAGGCCGGTTGGCGTTGCCACGATGACCCATTGGCCTTCGCCGACCTTGGCCAGCTCGTCAAGGAAGCCCATCGGGATGTTTTCCGGCGCCTGGGAGACACTCCGGGCCGCGAAACGGATGTTGGCCGCCTTGAGCGCGCCAGCAAGTTCCTCTGCATTGCGCAACGAAGCAATCTTGGCCTTCAGCGCGACCTTCTGGTCGGCATTCGCCTCGATGTTGAACTCCTGCAGGCCATAGATGCGGCGCTTGGAGAACAGCGCGGGCTTGCTGTCGTAGTAGGCCTTGATGTCTTCGGCTGTCGGGGCTGTGGCGGCATCGGCAATGCGGTCGGCATAGGCCCGTGCCAGGATGTCGCGGCGTGCCGCATCGATCGCGGAGACGATGCGCGGATCACGATCGAGCTTTTGCTCGACGGCCTGCTGGACCGCCAGTTCCTGGTCCACGAGACCGTCCAGCACGCGGCGGCTCATGGCCTGTGCCTGCTCGGGCTTGAGACCCTGCTGGCGTTGCAGAACGAAGTTGACCTGGTGAACAGAGATCTCACTGGAGTTCACCTTCGCGGCAACCTGGCTGGGGCCCTTCTTGTCGCCTTCGCCGCCTCCGCAGGCAGCGAGCAGGGATGCGGCGGTGATCGCACTCAGGACGAGCGAGGTACGCAAACGAGCGGTGGAACTGAACAGGGACAAGATCATGACTTGCATACTCCGGAGGCGAGTGGGTGGCCGATTCCGATTTGCTTACTGGTCGGCACTCGCAATGAAAAGGGTGATAAGCGGGTAAAACCGGTCGCAGTTTAGCGGCTGGAACTGGTGGGCTGCTTCCCCGGAACGCAGGGGCGGCGTTCATTCCCGGTTGCCACGTTAAGTCTGCACGGCAGGCTTTCACGACTGAGTTTCAGGTGGTGAGCCATCGACTGTTAACTGCCGAATGGCGCAAAAGTTCCGCATATTTTGACGCGGGCAGATGGATTGGCTGGTGCCGGCGGCGGGGTTGTTCTGGTATTTCATTCTTCGTCGAATGGATGGCACGAGATCCATGTTTGGGCCTTAAGTGAAAATTATGCAAAATTTGCACTTGACCCATTCTTTGTCCGGATGTGCGCTCTGCACATGCAGTGGAGGCGAGCGTCCCGCAGTGGATATCCAGTGGTAGTGCATGGTGGACGATGCCAGGGCTTCAGTTCCAGAAGTCGGTGTCGATACCGGGACAAGAGGAAGCGGTGATGTGGTCCATGACGTCAGCTTCCACCTCGGCACACTTACCAGGGCACCGCACCATGTCGACTGTCTCTTCCATCACTTCCACAGCAACATTTGCCGGGCTGTCGACCGCAACGATCGCTAACCTGACAACGGCGGAATGGGCGAGCGCCAGCACCGCCCAGATCGCAGCGTTGACCACCAGTCAGATCGTCGCCATGCAGACGGCGGATCTGGCGGTGCTGTCCACCAGCAACGTGGCGGCCTTCACCACGACGGGCCTGCGGGCCTTGTCCACCGCACAACTGCAGGCATTCAGCAGCGCCCAGGTGGGTGCGTTCACCACGGCGCAAGTCTCGGCACTGACGACCGGGCAGGTCGCCGCGCTGGAGACCGCGGACATCGTGGCGCTGGGCAGCAGCCAGTTCGCCGCGCTGGGCACGGCGCAGATCGCGGCACTGACCACGGCGCAGATCGGCGCGATCGAGACGCGCGACCTGGTCGCGCTGGGCACGGCAGCCATCCACGCCCTCACCACCGCCCAGATCGTCGCGCTGACCAGCGCGCAGGTCGGGGCACTGGGCACGACCCAGATCGCGGCGCTGGGCACCGCACAGGTGCTCGCGCTGGAGACGCGGGATCTGGTCGCGCTGGGCACAGCAGCCATCCGTGCGCTGAGCACGGCCGACATCGTGGCGCTGAACACCAGCCAGGTGGGCGCGCTGACCTCGACGCAGGTCGGGGCGTTCACCACCAGCCAGATCGCCGCGCTGGAGACCGCCGACATCGTGGCACTGGGCAGCAGCCAGTTCGCCGCGCTGGGCACGGCGCAGATCGCGGCGCTGACCACGGCGCAGATCGGTGCGATCGAGACGCGGGATCTGGTCGTGCTGGGCACAGCAGCCATCCGCGCGCTGGAGACTGCCGAGATTGCTGCGCTGACCAGCACGCAGGTCGGTGCTCTCACCACCACACAGATCGCTGCGTTGGGCACCGCGCAGGTGCTCGCGCTCGAAACCCGCGATTTGGTGGTTCTGGGCACAGCGGCCATCCGCGCGCTGAGCACGGCCGACATCATGGCGCTGAACACCAGCCAGGTGGGCGCGCTGACCTCGGCGCAGGTCGGGGCCTTCACCACCAGCCAGATCGCTGCGCTGGAGACCGCCGACATCGTGGCGCTGGGCAGCAGCCAGTTCGCCGCGCTGGGCACGGCGCAGATCGCTGCACTGACCACGGCGCAGATCGGTGCGATCGAGACGCGCGACCTGGTCGCGTTCGGCACGGCAGCCATCCACGCCCTCACCACCGCCCAGATCGTCGCGCTGACCAGCGCGCAGGTCGGGGCGCTGGGTACGGCCCAGATCGCGGCGCTGGGCACCGCACAGGTGCTCGCGCTGGAGACGCGGGATCTGGTCGCGCTGGGCACAGCAGCCATCCGCGCGCTGAGCACGGCCGACATCGTGGCGCTGAACACCAGCCAGGTGGGCGCGCTGACCTCGACGCAGGTCGGGGCCTTCACCACCAGCCAGATCGCCGCGCTGGAGACCGCGGACATCGTGGCGCTGGGCAGCAGCCAGTTCGCCGCGCTGGGCACGGCGCAGATCGCTGCACTGACCACGGCGCAGATCGGTGCGATCGAGACGCGTGACCTGGTCGCGTTCGGCACGGCAGCCATCCACGCCCTCACCACCGCCCAGATCGTCGCGCTGACCAGCGCGCAGGTCGGGGCACTGGGCA
>NZ_JBFPGY010000102.1:0-4985 GCF_041083715.1 Sphaerotilus sp. | reverse complement strand
TGGGCACGGCCCAGATCGCCGCGTTGACCACGGCGCAGGTGCTCGCACTCGAAACCCGCGACCTGGTCGCGCTGGGCACGGCGGCCATCCACGCCCTCAGCACGGCCGACATCGTGGCGTTGAACACGGCACAGGTGGGCGTGCTGACCTCGACGCAGATCGCCACGTTCACCACGGCGCAGGTGATGGCCTTGGAAACCGCGGATCTCCATGCGTTGAACGCGACCCAGGTCCACGCGCTGAACACGGCGGACATCCATGTGCTGACCACGGCGCAGATCAGCGGACTGGGCACCGTGCAGGTCGCTGCCTTCACCACGGCGCACATCCAGGCGTTGACCACTGCGGACATCGTGGCGTTCAACACGTCGCACATCGCGGCCTTCACCACCGCACAGATCGCGGCGCTGACCACGGTGCAGGTGATGGCGATGGAGACACAGGACATCCATGCGCTCAGCACGTCCCAGGCCCTGGCGTTCGATTCCGTGGACATCGCGGCCATGTCCAGTGCCCAGATCGATGCGCTTCCGCTCGTGACACCGATCGTGCTCGATCTGGACGGCAATGGCATCCACACGCTGGCGGCATCGCACGGTGTGCATTTCGACCTGGCGGCCACCGGTGTGGCCCACCAGGTCGGATGGGTGTCCTCGGGCGATGGTCTGCTGGTCCGGGACATCAACGGGGACGGTCTGATCAACGACGGTCGCGAGCTGTTCGGCATGGCCACGCAGCTGGCATCCGGGGCCCACGCAGGAGATGGCTACGCCGCACTGCGGGCACTCGACTCCAACCACGACGGCAAGCTGTCCGCGGCCGATGCGCACTTCAGCGAACTCAAGGTCTGGGTCGACGCCAATTCCAACGGTGTGGCCGATGCCGGTGAACTGAAGAGCCTGGCGGATCTGGGCATCGTGTCGATGGACCTGACGGCCCAGACCGGCAGCCATGGAGACAACGGCAACGTCGTGGCCCAGTCGTCCAGCTACACGACGGCGGATGGGCAGACGCACCAGATGGCCGACGTCTGGTTTGCCAAGGCGGCTGCACCCGAGGTGAGCGACGCCCAGGGGCCGGCCACCGCCTCGGCGCCGACGACTGCGGCGGACCTGCTGGTGGCGGCACCTGAAACGCCGCTGGCCGACACCACCACTGCGGCACCCACCATGCACGCCGCACTGCCGGATGTCGATCT
This sequence comes from Sphaerotilus sp., assembly GCF_041083715.1. GTDB lineage: Bacteria > Pseudomonadota > Gammaproteobacteria > Burkholderiales > Burkholderiaceae_C > Sphaerotilus. Next base: position 3,787 of record NZ_JBFPGY010000102.1, on the reverse strand, counting down.
GCTGGCATCGCAGGCGTCGGCCCAGGCGCTGGAGGAGCTGTTGCGCCAGCAGCCGATCCTCTGACCGGGGTGACGTTGCGACACTGACGCATCGGTCCACCCGGACTTGATGCGTGGAAATGCGCCGGCCGAGTCCGGCGCTTTTCGTCATTTCGGGTCGGGTCTTGCTGCCACCATGGAGGCACCGATTCCCAGTCGTGCCCCGCAGGTATCCATGCGGGGGCGGCGCCCGCCCGAGCTGCAATGACCAAGGTGCCTACCGCTACGTCCCGCGCATCCGCCGCGATCTCGACCCCGCAGGTGGACCGCTCGGTGCTGATCCGTGCGATCGAACTGCAGAACCAGGGCCATGTCGCACCTGCCGAGCAGCTGCTGCTGCACTACCTCGCCCAGTCGCCGACCGATCCGGTGGCGGTCTACTCGCTGGCTGTGATCTGGCTGCGCATGCCGAATCCCGCGCCTGCGCTGGATCTGCTGGAGCGTGCGGTGAAGTCCGGCACCGATTTCGCGCCGCTCTGGTTCGCCCATGCCACGGTGCTGGTCAAGGTGGGCCGCCGCGACGACGCGCTGCTGAGTTACCAGCGGGCGATCGACCTCAAGCCGGACTATGCGGACGCCATGATCAACAGCGGCGTGCTGCTGCGGGATCTGCAGCAGCATGTGGCCGCCCTGACACGCTTCCAGCAGGTGCTCGCGCTGCAACCCGACAATGTCATCGCGCTGTCCAATGCGGCCACGCTCATGGCGGAATTCAAGCGCGGCGAAGACGCCGTGGCGCTGCTGGAGCGCTTGGTGCAACTGGCGCCGGACCACGACTACGCGCTGGGCATGCTGTGCCACGAAAAGCTCCAGGGCTGCGACTGGCAGGGTTTCGAGACGCTGTCGCAGCGGGTGATCGATGGGGTGCGGGCCGGCAGGCGCAGCAGCAAGTCGCTGGGCCTGATGGCACTCTCCGATTTCGCCGAAGACCACCAGCGCTGTGCGCGGCTGTTCTCGCAGCAGCGTTACCCCGCCAGCGCTGCGCCGCTGTGGGCCGGCGAGCGCTACCGCCACGACCGCATCCGGGTGGCCTATGTCTCGCCGGACCTGCGCGAGCACCCGGTCGGGCACCTGATGGCCGGCATTTTCGAGCGCCACGACAAGGTGCGGTTCGAGACGACCGGCCTCTCGCTCGGCGTGGACGATGGCAGCCGCCTGCGCGAGCGCATGACCCGTGCGTTCGACCACTTCGTGGATGCCCGGCAGATGACCGCAGCCCAGATCGCGGCGCTGCTGCGCGAGCGGGAGATCGACATCGTGGTCGATCTGGCCGGCTACACCGCGGATTCGCGCGCCGAGATCTTCACGTGGCGCCCGGCGCCGGTGCAGGTCAACTTCCTCGGCTACCCCGGCACGATGGGCCTGTCCTGCATGGACTACATCCTGGCCGACCGCCATGTGGTCCCGCCCGAGCACTGGCGTTTCTACGACGAGCGGGTGGTCTACCTGCCGGACGCCTACCTGCCGCCGGCCTCCAACCTGCAGATCGCCGAGGCCACGCCGACCCGTGCCGACTGCGGTCTGCCGCCGACCGGCATGGTGTTCTGCTCCTTCAACCACGACTACAAGATCCTGCCGGCGGTGTTCGCCGTGTGGATGCGGCTGTTGCGGCAAGTGCCCGGCAGCGTGCTGTGGCTGATGTCGCGCAGCGATCGTTCGCAGACGAACCTGCGGGCGAGTGCGCAGGCGGCGGGCATCGATCCCGATCGGCTGGTCTTCGCGCAACGTGTGCCACGGGTCGAAGACCATCTGGCCCGCTACCGCGTGGCCGACCTGTTCCTCGACACCCATCCCTACAACGCCCACAGCACCGCGGCCGACGCGCTGCTGGCCGGGTTGCCGGTGCTGACGTGTTCGGGGCAGTCGTTCCCGTCGCGGGTGGCCGGGAGCCTGCTGCATGCGGCGGGGCTGCCGGAACTGGTCACGCACTCGGTGGCCGACTACGAGCAGCTGGCCTTGGCGCTGGCCCGTGATCCGGACCGGCTCGCTGCGCTGAAGGTGCGGCTGGCCGAGCGGCACCACGACAGCGCGCTGTTCGACGTCGACGGATTCACCCGCCATCTGGAGACGGCCTACATCGCCATGTGGCGCCAGTCGCAACTCGGTGGTGCGCGGGATGCGCTGAGCGCACCGGCCCAGGCCACCTGAGGTCCGGCCATGTCGCACACCATCGTCCTGGTGCCCATCTACCAGCCCGTGCTGTCGGCGCTGGAGCAGTTCTCGCTCGACCACTCGCTGCCGCTGCTGGCCGAGAACGGGCGCGAGGTGCTCTTCATCGGCCCGAGGGGGCTGGACCTGACGTACTACGCGCGGCGCTATCCCGGCATCGGCTTCCATGGCTACGAACCCGGCTATTTCGGCTCGATCCGCGGCTACAACCTGCTGCTGCTCGACCCGGGTTTCTACGAGCGCTACGCCGCGCACGAGTTCCTGCTGATCCTGCAGACCGACGCGGTGCTGCTGCAGGACGACCTGGACCACTGGGCCCGCCTGCCGTATGACTACGTCGGCGCTCCCTGGCCGCAGGGATTGCAGGTGAAGGTCCACCTCGACCGGTTCGAGGGCGGCAACGCCAAGACCGTGCGCGCACTGGTCGGCAATGGCGGCCTGAGCCTGCGCCGGGTGCGCGCGTGCCAGGCGCTGTTGCGCGAGTTTCCCTTGGCTGCCGAGCATTTCCGCCAGAGCGGCTCCAGCGAAGACCTGTACTTCGCCGTGATGGGCCTGCTGTCCGCCGCATTCGTGCTGCCCAACGAGCGGGTGGCCTCGCTGTTCGCCTGGGAACTGGCGCCCGAGCACTACCACGCGGTCAATGGCGTGCCGCCCATGGGTGGGCATGCCTGGTGGAAATACAACCCCACGTTCTGGACCCGCTTTTTCCGCATGCCGCCGCCACTGCCCGCGACCCCCATGGTCCGCACTGTCGATTCCGTCTCCCTGGAGGACACCTGATGAGCAAATCCCTCGACCTGGGCTGCGGCCTGCAGCCCAAGAATCCGTTCAATGCGCAGGAGGTCTACGGCGTCGATGTGCGCGACGACGCCGAAGCGCACATCGTCCAGGCCGATCTGGTGGTCGAGCCGATTCCATTTCCGGACAGCTTCTTCGAGTATGTGACGGCGCATGATTTTCTCGAACATATTCCACGCCTGATTTACGTGCCACAGCGCCGGAATGCCTTTGTCGAGGTCATGAACGAGATTCACCGCGTGCTCAAACCCGGTGGCATGTTCATGTCCTTCACGCCTGCATATCCCCATGCGGCGGTATTCCGCGATCCGACGCACATCAATTTCATCACCGAAGAAACCTTTCCGCTGTATTTCGACAACCAGCTGCGCTGGGCGTCGGTCTACGGATTCAAGGGCAGTTTCGAGATCGTCAGCCAGGAATGGCGCGGACCGCACCTGCTGAGCCTGATGCGCAAGGTCTGAGAAAAGGAATCCGACCATGAAGAACGATATTCTGGCGTTGGCCGCCCGGGGCGATGTGGTCCATGCGGCCCGTCTGGTGCGTGAAAGCCTGGCCACAGGTGGTGCCGAGCTGCGCGACATCCGTGTGCTGAGCGCCCACTTGCTGTTCCAGTCCACGCCGTGGGACGAGATCTCCGCGCTGCTGCCGCCGGACACCAACGGCGTCGTCACCTCGGGCCTGCTGAACTCGGTGCGCAAGGGCCGACCGCTGAATGCGCAGGACGAGCCGATTCCCTGGTTCACCTATCCCGCGATCGACTTCCTGGACGGCGTGGTGC
>NZ_JBFPGY010000101.1:0-3454 GCF_041083715.1 Sphaerotilus sp. | reverse complement strand
ATGCCCATGAGCACCCCGAACACCAGCGCCACGATCAGCGCCAGCGCCGACACCGAGGCCGTCCAGCCCCAGGCCGACAACAGCCAGTCGAGGTAGGTGATGTCGCCGTGGTCGCCGAAGCAGCGCGGCACGACCTCGCCATCGACCGTGTTCTTGCAGAAGACCTGCCAGTCCCAATTCGCCAAGGGGTTCTCCTCGTGGTGGTGTCAACGTGCCGGGGGCATCACTTCTTCGCGTAATCCTCGGCCGGCTTGTCGTTGGGGTTCACCCAGGCCGCCTTGGTGGCTTCGCTCAGCGGCAGGCCGACGCGGGTGTTCGCAGGCGGGATCGGCTGCAGGAACCACTTGTCATACAGCTTGGCCAGCTCGCCGCTCTTCATCATGGCCTTGATGCTGTCGTCCACCGCGGCCTTGAAGGGCGCGTCGTCCTTGGCCAGCATGCAGGCGATCGGCTCGACGTTGAGCACTTCGCCGACGATCTTGTAGTCGGCCGGATTCTTCGACTTGGCGATGCTGCCGGCCAGGATCTGGCCGTCCATCACGAACGCGTCGGCGCGGCCCGATTCGAGCAGCAGGAAGCTGTCGGCGTGGTCCTTGCCGAAGAGTTCCTTGAAGTCCATGCCCGTGGCCTTCTCGTGCTTGCGCAGCAGCTGCACCGAGGTGGTGCCGGTGGTGGTGGCCACGTTGCGGCCGTTGAGCTGCGCGATGCCGGTGATGCCCGAGTTGGCCTTGACGGCGATGCGGACTTCCTCGACATAGGTCGTCACGGCAAACGCCACCTGCTTCTGGCGCGCTGCATTGTTGGTGGTGGAGCCGCACTCCAGGTCCACGGTGCCGTTCTCGATCAGCGGAATGCGGTTCTGCGAGGTGACCGGCTGGTATTTGATCGCCAGCGCGGACAGGCCCAGCTTCTTGCGCAGGTCGGCGCTGATGTGTTCGGCCATTTCGGTGTGGAAGCCGACGTACTTGCCATCACCCAGCGTGTACGACAGCGCGCCCGACGATTCGCGCACGCCCAGCGTGATCGTGCCGCTGTCCTTGATCTTCTTGAGTGTGTCGGCCTGGGCGGTGCCCAGAGCCAGCAGGGCGGCGATAACCAGCAGCGATTTCTTCATGGGAGTTCCTTCTTCAATAGTGCAGTGCGATATGCAGTCAGGGATGAACCAGCCCGCCAGGGCCGACACACGCATCAGCCCAGCGGCCGATCATTGGGTTTCTTGTACAGCTCCAGCAGCGCCGGAGACGGAGGCCAGTTCAGGTTGAGTCCCTTGGGCGGGATCGGCCCCTGGAACCACCGGTTGTAGATCTTCAGCGCCTCGCCCGAGCGCATCAGCTCGCTCAGGCCACGGTCGACCACCGCCTTGAACGCCGGATCGCCGCGCCGCATCATGCAGGCATAGGCCTCGGTCGACATGGGGGTTCCTACCACCATCCAGTCGTCCGGGCGCACGGCCTTGGCGCGTTCGCCATATAGCAGCGCGTCGTCCATCATGAAGGCGTCGGCCTTGCCGGACTCCAGCACCAGGAAGGACTCGCCGTGGTCGCGCGCCGGCAGGATGGTCATGCGCAGACCGTTGCGTTCGGTATAGGTGCGCAGCAGCCGCTCGGAAGTAGTGCCTGCGGTGACGACGACGGACTTGCCGGCCAGATCGGGGAAGTCCTGGATGCCGGAGCCACGGTGCGTCATCAACCGCGTACCGGCAATGAAGAAGGTGGTGGAAAACGCCACCTGGCGCGCACGCTCGGTGTTGTGGGTGGTCGAGCCGCATTCCAGGTCGACCGTCCCGTTGCGCACGAGCGGGATCCGGTTCTGTGCCGTGACCGGGATCAGCTTGATGGTCAGCGCGGGCAGCTTCAGTTCGGCCTTGATGGTGTCGAGCAGCCGCAGCATCAGCTCGTGCGAATACCCCACCACCTGCTTGCGTTGGTCGTAGTAGGAGAACGGCACCGACGACTCGCGGTGCCCGAGGTTGATCGTGCCGGTCTCGGCGATCTTGCGCAGCGTATCGGCCTCTTGCGCCAGCACAGCACGGCCCATCAGCCCAGCGCAGGCCACCAGCGCCACCTGCACGAACCGTGCAAGGTGGATCCATCGCGGGCGAATCAGGTCAGCAAGGACAGCCATGCCCGGTCAGTTGCACAGGTCGTGCCAGCGTGCACATTCCGCAGTCCGGCAGCCTGTCGGACCCAAGTGCTTGATTTGAAAAGGTGTCCGGACAGAGCGGGCCTGCCCGGGACCGGCTATCCGTCACCGCTCCGCGTCAGAGATCGGATTTCCGTCAGACCAGGTCAGGTCAGAACAGGCGCCCGACATTGAACAAGGTCAGCACGCCCAGCACCGCGAAGATGCCCGCCGCAATGGCGTGGACCAGCCGCATCGGGATCGCGCGGGCGGCCCGGTCTCCCAGCAGCACCGCAGGCACATTCGCCAGCATCATGCCGAAGGTGGTCCCGGCGACGACCTGGAACAAGTCGCTGTAGCGCGCAGCCAGCGCCACGGTGGCGATCTGGGTCTTGTCGCCCATCTCGGCGAGGAAGAAGGCAATCACGGTGGTGCCGAAGACCCCGAACCGCTGCGTGCTGCCTTCGGCATCATCGATCTCATCGGGCACCAGCATCCACGCGGCCATCGCGAGAAAGGACACGCCGATGACCCAGCGCAGCAGATCCGGCCCAAGAAAGCGCGCGACCGTCTCGCCGACCACACCGGCCAGCGCATGGTTGCACACGGTCGCCACGAAGATGCCGAGGATGATCGGCACCGGTCGGCGAAAGCGCGCCGCCAGCAGCAGGGCCAGCAACTGGGTCTTGTCACCGATTTCGCCGAGGGCGACGACGCCAGTGGAGATGAGAAAGGGTTCCATTGAAACTGCTCCAGGGCCGGCGATACAGACAGGGCATGACCACGTCTCCAGCCGGCCCGACCGGTGGAGGCATGGTCATCAGTCTGGCCAGACCCGAAGCGCGTCCGAGGGCACGGCTTCGATGCTGCCGATGCCAGGACCATGAGGGTCCAGTGTGTTGACATCGGCCCCTGCCAGGCGGCAGGGCGGCTACTCCCCGATGACGGGAAGCGGCGATTGTAGCGGTACGGCCCCGTCAGGCCTCGACCGTCAGATCCTTGAGCACAGCGTCGGCACCATTGCGCGTGACCGACTGGATGCCGTTTTCCATCGCGGCCGCCGACGAATACATCTCGCTCTGACCGATGATCTGGCCATTGCCGGCCAGGAGCACGAAGTACGGCTCGCCGGCCTTGGAGGTGCGCCGGTCGAAGCGTGCTTCCAGCTGGCTGTTGGTGCGCACGGATTCGATGCCATTCAGCGCCGACGCCTTGCTGGCGTAGGACTGGCTGGTGAGGATGGTCTGGTGATTGCCCGCCTTGAGCGAGAAGCGGAACTGGTCCTGGCCAGCGGCCTTGAGTTCGAACGTACCTGCCATGATGGCGACTCCTT
>NZ_JBFPGY010000100.1:0-3459 GCF_041083715.1 Sphaerotilus sp. | reverse complement strand
TTGGCTGCGACGCCCCAGTCCGCTTCCAGCAGCTTCTTCGCCGCGATCGACTCGCGCAGGATCGTGCCCGAACCCAGCAGGTTGACGCGTGGCGTGACCGCTGCGGCGCCTTCTTCGAGCAGGTACATGCCCTTGATGATCTGCGCCTCGGTGCCGGCGGTCAGGCCGGGCATCGGGTAGTTCTCGTTCAGCAGCGTCAGGTAGTAGAAGACGTTTTCCTGCTTCTCGACCATGCGCTTGAGGCCGTCCTGCATGATCACCGCGACCTCGTGGGCGAAGGTCGGGTCGTAGCTGATGCAGTTCGGGATCGTGCCGGCGAGGATGTGGCTGTGGCCGTCCTCGTGCTGCAGACCTTCGCCGTTCAGCGTGGTCCGGCCGGAGGTGCCGCCCAGCAGGAAGCCGCGTGCCTGCATGTCGCCCGCCGCCCAGGCCAGGTCGCCGATGCGCTGGAAACCGAACATCGAGTAGTAGACGTAGAACGGAATCATGATCCGGTTCGACGTGCTGTAGCTCGTGGCCGCGGCGATCCAGCTCGACATGCCGCCGGCTTCGTTGATGCCTTCCTGGAGGATCTGACCGGCCTTGTCCTCGCGGTAGTACATCACCTGGTCCTTGTCGACCGGGGTGTAGTTCTGACCCGCGGGGTTGTAGATGCCGATCTGGCGGAACAGCCCTTCCATGCCGAAGGTGCGTGCCTCGTCCACGAGCACGGGCACCACACGCGGACCGAGCGCCTTGTCGCGCAGCAGCTGCGTCAGGAAGCGCACGTACGCCTGGGTCGTCGAGATCTCGCGGCCTTCGGCAGTCGGCTCGATCACCGCCTTGAAGGTCTCCAGCGACGGCACCGTGAAGCTCTCGTCGGCCTTGGTGCGGCGGTGCGGCAGGTAACCGCCCAGCGCCTTGCGGCGGGCGTGCAGGTACTGCATTTCCGGGGTGTCGTCGGCGGGCTTGTAGAACGGGATGTTCGCCAGCTCGCTGTCGGGCACGGGAATGTTGAAGCGGTCGCGGAACGCCTTGATGTCCTCGTCGATCAGCTTCTTGGTCTGGTGGACGGTGTTCTTGCCCTCGCCGACCTTGCCCATGCCGAAGCCCTTGACGGTCTTGATCAGCAGCACCGTCGGCTGGCCCTTGTGGTTCACGGCCGCGTGGTAGGCCGCATAGACCTTCTGCGGATCATGACCGCCGCGCTTCAGGTTCCAGATGTCGTCGTCGGACATCTTGGCGACCATCTCCAGCGTGCGCGGATCCTTGCCGAAGAAGTGCTTGCGGACGTAGGCGCCGTCGTTGGCCTTGAAGGACTGGTAGTCGCCGTCGAGCGTGTCCATCATCAGCTTGCGCAGCGCGCCGTCCTTGTCGCGGGCCAGCAGCGCATCCCACTCGCTGCCCCACAGGAGCTTGATGACGTTCCAGCCCGCACCGCGGAACTCGCCTTCGAGTTCCTGGACGATCTTGCCGTTGCCGCGCACCGGACCGTCCAGGCGCTGCAGGTTGCAGTTGATGACGAAGACGAGGTTGTCGAGGTTCTCGCGGGCGGCCAGGCCGATGGCACCCAGCGATTCGACTTCATCCATCTCGCCGTCACCGCAGAAGACCCAGACCTTGCGGTTTTCGGTGTTGGCGATGCCGCGGGCGTGCAGGTACTTGAGGAAACGCGCCTGGTAGATCGCCATCAGCGGGCCAAGGCCCATCGAGACGGTCGGGAACTGCCAGAACTCGGGCATCAGCTTCGGGTGCGGGTAGCTGGAGAGGCCCTTTCCATCGACTTCCTGGCGGAAATTGAGGAGCTGCTCTTCGGTCAGGCGGCCTTCGAGGTAGGCACGCGCATACACGCCGGGTGAAACGTGGCCCTGGATGTAGAGGCAGTCACCGCCGTGGCTCTCGGATTCGGCATGCCAGAAGTGGTTGAAGCCGGCGCCGAACATGTGGGCCAGCGAGGCGAAGGATCCGATGTGTCCGCCGAGGTCGCCGCCGTCTTCCGGGTTGTGGCGGTTGGCCTTGACCACCATCGCCATCGCGTTCCAGCGCATGTAGGCGCGCAGGCGCTCCTCGATCTCGATGTTGCCGGGGCAACGTTCTTCCTGGCTGGCTTCGATGGTGTTCACGTAGCCGGTGTTGGCCGAGAACGGCATGTCGATGCTGCTCTGGCGGGCGTGCTCCAGCAGCTGCTCCAGCAGCTGGTGGGCGCGTTCGCCGCCTTCAGCCTGGATGACCGCCGACAGGGCATCCAGCCACTCGCGGGTTTCCTGGGGATCGGAATCGGGGTTGGCTGCACCGGGCAGGCCTTGGGGGATTGCAGACATGGTGTCTCCTCGTTCTGCAGCGTCAGGGGTTGAGCGTCGATTCCCATCTGAATCGGCGCTCAGGCGCACCCCTCCATCGGGGTATGGGGCAGAAGTCTCGCACATCGGGCAAGAGATTTCAAATGGCGCTCAACGATTTCATTATATGAAACGAACAGGGGAAATTACGGCAATTCGGCTGCGGACAGACCGCAACGATAATTCCCGGATGCCTCTGTCTCTTCCCAACCGTCCGCCCGCGCTGGGCAGCCGATCCCGACCGCTGCGGCGCCTGTGGTCGTGGTGGCGTCGCCAGTCACCGTCACGTCAGGATCGCATGGCCACGCTGGCGCCACTGCTGTCCGTGCTGCTCTTCCTCGCGGCCATCATCGCGGCGTTCTGGTATCTGCGCACGGAGGAAATCGACCGTGAAGTCGAATCCGTCAAGCGCGATGCCGAGCTGGTGCAGCAACAGATCCGCCTGCGCCTGATCGACAACCAGGAGCAGCTCGTGCGGCTGGCACGCGAGGTGGTCACGCGCACGATCGACCGGGAGCAGTTGCTCAGCCAGGCGGAGGCCCTCGTGCGCGAGCGCCCGGAGATCGTCAGCCTGACGTGGCTGTCGCAGAACCGCCAGGTCGTGGCCCGCCATGTGTCGCCGGATCTGGTGGCCGCCATGCCGCGCCTGGGCACGCCTGGCACCAACGACTACACCGAAGTACCGCGCCAGCGCGCCACACTGGCCGCGTTCACCGATGCAAGCGAAACGCGCCTGCCGGTGTACTCGCGCCCGTTCCGGCACGCGGACCGCCTCATCGTCTTCCAGGTCCATGTGCCGCTGATCGACCACGGCAACTTCGCCGGCACGCTGGTGGCCGAATACGCCATCGACTCGCTGCTGCGCTACTTCGTGCCGGCCGAGGTTTCACGCCGCCGCGTCATCTCGCTGCTCGACGCCGACGACGAGGTGATGGTCAGCACGGTGAGTGGCCGGCCCGGCCGCCCCAGTCCGGGCCTGACGTACACCGTGCCCTTCGCGCCGGTGGACCACGGCGTGACGCTGCGCGGCGAGGGTTACCGCACCTCGGTGGGCCTCGTCGGCAACACGCTGTTCTGGATGGTGCTGGCGCTGTCGGCGCTGACGCTGTGGATGCTGTTCGGCACCTGGCGCCACATGCGC
>NZ_JBFPGY010000099.1:0-39827 GCF_041083715.1 Sphaerotilus sp. | reverse complement strand
GCTGGGCCACCTTCAGCGAACGTTCAGCCAGATCGATGCCCAGGACCTGGGCGCCCTGGCGTGCCATGGCTTCGCTGAGGATGCCACCGCCACAACCTACATCGATGATCTGTCGTCCATCGAGCGGGCCGGCGCACTGGGTGATCCAGTTCAGGCGCAACGGGTTGATCTGGTGGAGCGGGCGAAACTCGCTCTCCGGGTCCCACCATTTGTGGGCCAGCTCGCTGAACTTGGCGAGTTCCTTGGGGTCGGCGTTGGTCATCATCCTGTGATCCTATTCGAAGCGGATCGGCCATGAAAAAACCCCGCCGAGGCGGGGTTTCGCAGTGAGCGAGCCGAAGCTGCTGACTTACTTGGTACGGGTACCAACCACTTCGATTTCGACGCGGCGGTTCTTGGCCTTGCCTTCCTTCGTCTTGTTGTCGGCGACAGGCTGCTTCTCGCCCTTGCCTTCGGTGTAGACGCGGTTCGGCTCGATGCCCTTGCTGACCAGGTACTTCTTGACGGCTTCGGCGCGACGCACCGACAGCTTTTGGTTGTACTTGTCAGAACCGTCACTGTCGGTGTGACCGACGGCGATGATGACTTCGAGGTTGATGCCCTTGACCTTGCTGACCAGGTCGTCCAGCTTGGCGCCAGCTTCCTTCTTCAGGACCGACTTGTCGTGGTCGAAGAAGGCGTCGGCGGCGAAGGTGACCTTCTCGCTGACTGGAGCAGCCGGAACGACGACCGGAGCGGGAACCGGGGCCGGAGCAGGTGCCGGAGCGGGCGCCGGAGCAGGTGCCGGAGCGGGCGCCGGAGCCGGAGCCGGAGCAGGCTTGGCCGGGACCGGAACACCGTCGCACGGCAGCACGCCGGTCGCAGGGGTCCAGTTGGCATCGCGCCAGCACAGCTCGTTGGAGCCGTTCTTGATCACGGTGCCGTCAGCAGCACGCCAGTTGTCCATGGCGCCGGAGGTCGAGCCACCGGTCGCACAGGCGGCCAGTGCGGCCGACGCGAACAGCAGTGCAACCTTGTTGAGTTTGTTCATGGTTCTCCTCTCGAGAAAAGCCGCAAATCGGGCTGCAGAATGCAGAAAAAGCGGCGGCCCATGCTTGCCGATGAGAGCGCGGCGCTAGGGACCGACAAATTGATTGTGCCATACGAGGTCAAGTCGATCGTTAGGCAGAACGGCGCGTTCCGGAGAGGTTGTTGCGCATGGGCGACATTGCGTGGCTCGTAGAATGCAGGGCTCGACCGTCCGCGCTGGGACCCTGACCGCATGACTCAATTCGCCAAAGAAACACTGCCCATCAGCCTCGAAGAGGAGATGCGCCGCTCTTATCTGGATTACGCCATGAGCGTGATCGTCGGTCGGGCGCTTCCGGATGCGCGCGACGGACTCAAGCCGGTGCATCGCCGCGTGCTGTTCGCGATGCATGAACTGAGCAACGACTGGAACCGACCCTACAAGAAGTCCGCCCGCATCGTCGGGGATGTGATCGGCAAGTACCACCCGCACGGCGACACGGCGGTCTACGACACGATCGTGCGCATGGCGCAGGACTTCAGCCTGCGCCACATGCTGGTCGATGGCCAGGGCAACTTCGGCTCGGTCGACGGCGACAACGCCGCTGCCATGCGGTACACCGAAATCCGCCTGTCCAAGATCGCCCACGAGATGCTGGCCGATCTGGACAAGGAGACGGTCGACTTCGGGCCGAACTACGACGGCAGCGAAAAAGAGCCGCTGGTGATGCCGGCCCGGCTGCCGAACCTGCTGGTGAACGGCTCGTCCGGCATCGCGGTCGGCATGGCCACCAACATCCCGCCGCACAACCTCAACGAGGTGGTGAGCGCGTGTCTGCACCTGCTGCAGCACCCCGAGGCGACGATCGACGAGCTGATGGAGATCATCCCGGCGCCGGACTTCCCGACCGCCGGCATCATCTATGGCGTCAGCGGTGTGCGCGAGGGCTACCGCACCGGGCGCGGCCGCGTGGTGATGCGCGCCAAGGTCCACTTCGAGGACATCGACCGGGGCCAGCGCCAGTCGATCATCGTGGACGAGATCCCTTACCAGGTGAACAAGAAGACGCTGCTGGAGCGCATCGCCGAGCTGGTGCACGAGAAGAAGATCGACGGCATCAGCCACATCCAGGACGAGTCGGACAAGTCCGGCATGCGCGTCGTGATCGAGCTGAAGCGCGGCGAAGTGCCCGAGGTCGTGCTGAACAACCTGTACAAGCAGACGCAGCTCCAGGACAGCTTCGGTATGAACATGGTCGCGCTGATCGACGGTCAGCCGCGCCTGTGCAACCTCAAGCTGCTGCTGGAGATCTTCCTGGAGCACCGCCGCGAGGTGGTGACGCGCCGCACGGTGTTCGAGCTGCGCAAGGCGCGCGAGCGCGGCCATGTGCTCGAAGGCCTGGCCGTGGCGCTGGCCAACATCGACGACTTCATCCAGATCATCAAGGCCTCGCCCACGCCGCCGGTCGCCAAGGCCGCGCTGATGAACAAGAGCTGGGATTCGCAGCTCGTGCGCGACATGCTGGCCCGCGCCGAGGAAGCCGGCACGCTCGGCGGGCGCGAAGCCTACCGCCCGGAAGGCTTGCCCGCGCACTACGGCATGCAGCCGGATGGCCTCTACCGCCTGTCGGACGACCAGGCCGGCGAGATCCTGCAGATGCGCCTGCAGCGGCTCACGGGGCTGGAGCAGGACAAGATCATCGGCGAGTACAAGGACGTGATGGCCGTCATCGCCGACCTGCTCGACATCCTGGCCAGGCCCGAGCGCGTCACCACCATCATCGGGGACGAGCTGACGGCGCTGAAGCTGGAGTTCGGCCAGACCAAGATCGGCGCACGCCGCTCGGTGGTCGAGCACAACGTGCAGGAACTCGGCACCGAGGATCTGATCACGCCGACCGACATGGTGGTGACGCTCAGCCACACCGGCTACATCAAGAGCCAGCCGCTCGCCGAGTACCGCGCGCAGAAACGCGGCGGTCGCGGCAAGCAGGCGACCGCGACCAAGGACGACGACTGGGTCGATCAGCTCTTCATCGCCAACACGCACGACTGGATCCTGTGCTTCAGCGACCGCGGGCGCGTGTACTGGCTCAAGGTCTGGGAGGTGCCGCAGGGTGGGCGCGCCAGCCGCGGCAAGCCGATCGTCAACATGTTCCCGCTGCAGCCGGGCGAGAAGATCACCGTCGTGCTGCCGCTGACGGGCGACAACCGGCGTTTCCCCGCCGACCACTACATCTTCATGTGCACCGCGCGTGGCACCGTGAAGAAGACGGCGCTGGACGATTTCAGCAACCCGCGCAAGGCCGGCATCATCGCGGTCGACCTGGACGAGGGTGACTACCTGATCGGCGCGGCGCTGACCGACGGCGCGCACGATGTGATGCTGTTCAGCGATGGTGGCAAGGCGGTGCGCTTCGACGAGAACGACGTGCGCCCGCTGGGCCGGCAGGCGCGCGGCGTGCGCGGCATGGCGCTGGAAGACGGCCAGCGCGTGATCGCGATGCTGGTCGCCGAGGACGAGACGCAGAGCGTGCTCACCGCCACCGAGAACGGCTACGGCAAGCGCACCTCGATCGTCGAATACACCCGCCACGGCCGTGGCACCAAGGGCATGATCGCCATCCAGCAGACCGAGCGCAACGGCCGCGTGGTCGCCGCGACGCTGGTCCGCACCGCCGACGAGATCATGCTGATCACTGACCGCGGCGTGCTGGTGCGCACCCGGGTATCGGAAATCCGCGAACTCGGCCGCGCCACCCAGGGCGTGACGCTGATCGCGCTGGACGAAGGCTCCAAGCTGTCGGGCCTGCAGCGCATCGTCGAGAACGATGCGGCGGTCGAAGCCGTGACCGAGACTGCCTCGGACACCGATCCCGCCATTCCTGAAACCGATGCCGGCGACACCGCCGCGGAAAGCGCCTGATGACTTCCAACCTGTGGCGCGCGGCGCTGACGACCGGCGCCCTGTGTGTGCTGATGACCGCCCCGACCCTGGCCACGGCCGAGACCAGCGCCGCCAAGAAGGAGCTGATCGCCAAGGTGGTGCAGTTGCAGCAGGGCGGGGTCGAGGGCATCGCCCGCAGTCTGGTGGAGCAGCCGGCGATGGCGCTGATGCAGCAGGCTGGCCAGGTACTGCAGACCCGCATCGCGCCTGAAAAGCGCGAGGCGATGGCCAAGGACATCCAGGCCGAGGTCCGCAAGTACGTCGAGGAAACCAACCCGCTGCTGCGCGACAAGGCGCTGAAGATGGCGCCGGGCGTGATGGGGCCGCTGCTCGACGAGAAGTTCACCGAGGACGAACTCAAGCAGCTCGTGGGCTGGCTGGAGTCGCCGGTGATCCGCCGCTACCAGCAGCTCACGCCCGAGATCCAGAAGGGCCTGTCCGAAAAGCTGGTGGCCGAGACGCGCACGCTGGTCGAGCCGAAGCTGCAGGCGCTGGACCGCAGCGTCAGCGGCCGCCTGGGCCTGCCGCCGCCGCCGGCCAAGGGGGCGTCCGCGCCTGCCAAGAAGTAAGCCACGCCTGTCCCCCTAGTCCTGCCTGTGAGTTGACGATGTCCCAGCGTCCCTACAACTTCTCCGCCGGTCCGGCGGCGCTGCCCGAAGAGGTCCTGCACCAAGCCGCCGCCGAGATGCTCGACTGGCACGGCTGCGGCATGGGCGTGATGGAGATGAGCCACCGCGGCCGCGAGTTCATCTCGATCGCCGAAACCGCCGAGGCCGATCTGCGCGAACTGCTGGCGGTGCCGGCGAACTTCCGCATCCTGTTCATGCAGGGCGGCGGACTGGCCGAGAACGCGATCGTGCCGATGAACCTGTCGCGCGGCGAGCAGGCGGATTTCGTCGTCACCGGTTCGTGGTCGCAGAAGTCGGCCAAGGAAGCCCTGCGCTACTGCGACGCCAGGGTCATCGCCAGCAACGCCGAGGGTGGCCACCTGACCATGCCGGATCCGGCCAGCTGGGCGCTGCGGCCGGGTGCGCGCTACGTGCATGTCTGCACCAACGAGACGATCCACGGCGTCGAGTTCCAGGCACTGCCGGACCTGCAGGCGCTCGGCAGCGACGCCGCGCTGGTGATCGACTGCTCGTCGCACATCCTCTCGCGCACGATCGACTGGTCGAAGGTCGGGCTGGCGTTCGCGGGTGCGCAGAAGAACATCGGCCCGGCGGGGGTCACGATCGTGATCGTGCGCGAAGACCTGCTCGGCCATGCGCTGGCGGTCTGCCCGAGCGCGTTCGACTACAAGACGGTCGCCGACAACGCCTCGATGTACAACACGCCGCCGACCTACGGCATCTACATCGCCGGGCTGGTGTTCCAGTGGGTGAAGCGCCAGGGCGGCGTGGCCGAGATGGAGCGCCGCGCCATCGAGAAGGCCGATCTGCTCTACCGCTATCTGGACGGCGAGGGCGCCGGCTTCTACGTCAACCGGATCGACCCGGCCTGTCGCTCGCGCATGAACGTGCCGTTCCAGTTGCGCGATGCATCGCGCAACGACGCATTCCTCGCGGTTGCCAAGGCGCGCGGCCTGCTCCAGCTCAAGGGCCACAAGAGCGTCGGCGGCATGCGTGCGTCGATCTACAACGCGATGCCGCTGGCCGGCGTGCAGGCGCTGGTGGCCTGCCTGCGCGAATTTGCCGCCGAGAACGGCTGACGACCGGCTCCTCCAGGATTTTCCAGACCCCACGACCAGCCAGAAGAACGGGACACCCGCCATGACCACGCCCACCCTGCCGGAGCTGCGCGACAAGATCGACGCCCTCGACCGCGAACTGCTCGCGCTGCTCAACCGCCGCGCCGGACTGGCGCTGGAGGTGGGCGAGATCAAGAAGAAGGAAGGCTCGGTCGTCTTCCGCCCCGAGCGCGAGGCGCAGGTCATCGACGGGCTGAAGTCCGGCAACCCCGGGCCGCTGAAGAACGAGAGCGTCGCGCCGATCTGGCGCGAGATCATGTCCGCCTGCCGTGCGCTGGAGACGCCCACCCGCGTCGCCTATCTCGGCCCGGCCGGCACCTTCAGCGAAGAGGCCGCACTCGGCTACTTCGGCTCGTCCATCGTGCGCGTGCCGTGCGCGAGCATCGACGAGGTGTTCCGCAGCACCTCGGCCGGCGTGGCCGACTTCGGTGTCGTGCCAGTCGAGAACTCCACCGAAGGAATGGTGGCGCGCTCGCTGGACATCTTCCTGACCATGCCGCTGTTCATCATCGGCGAGACCAGCCTGTTCGTGCGCCATAACCTGCTGCGCAAGGACAACGCGCTGGACGGCATCACGGCGGTCTGCGCCCACCCGCAGGCGCTGGCGCAGTGCCACGAATGGCTGTCGCTGCACCTGCCGCACGCCGAGCGCCGCCCGGTGTCGAGCAACGCCGAAGGGGCGCGGCTCGCGGCGCTCGACCCGTCGATCGCCGGCATCGCCAGCACGCGCGCGGCCAGCGAGTACGGCGTCCACGTCGTCGCCCCGGCGATCCAGAACGACACCCACAACCGCACCCGCTTCGCCATCGTCACCGACCCGCTGCGCCACCCGGCGCCGCAGGCCTCCGGCCACGACTGCACGAGCCTGGTCGTCTCGGTGGAGAACCGCCCCGGCGCGATGTACGACATCCTCGCGCCGCTGAAGAAACACGGCGTGTCGATGAGCCGGCTGGAGTCGCGCCCGGCGCGCTCGGGCCAGTGGGAGTACTACTTCTTCATCGACGTGCAGGGCCACCCGAACCAGCCCGCGGTGCAGACCGCGCTGCACGAGCTGCGCGAATCCTGCGCTTTCTTCAAGGTGCTCGGCACCTACCCGATCGACGTTCACTGAGCACGGCTCCGACCATCATCATGTTCAATCAACTGGGGGTGATCGGCTGCGGCCTGATGGGCGGCAGCTTCGCGCTGGCGCTCAAGCGGGCCGGGCTGGTGCAGCGGGTGGTGGGCTACAGCAAGTCGCCGTCCACGGTGGAGCGCGCACGCCGCATGGGTGTGATCGACATCGCGGCCGAGTCGGCGCTGCTGGCGGTGTCGGGCTCGGACATCGTGCTGATCGCGGTGCCGGTGGCGGCCAGCGAGGCGACGTTCAAGGCGATCCGCCACATGGTCGAGCCGGGCACGCTGTTCATGGACGTGGGCAGCACCAAGCGCGACGTGGTCGACGTGGCGCGGCGCGTGCTCAAGGAGCGCATCGGCAGCTTCGTGCCGGCGCACCCGATCGCCGGCAAGGAAGTCGCCGGGGTCGAGCACGCCGACGTGCAGCTCTACCAGGGCAAGCAGGTCATCCTCACGCCGCTGGCGCAGACCGACCCGGTGATGGTGCAGAAGGCCACCGACGTGTGGGCGGCGATCGGCTGCCAGGTGCTGCGCATGACGCCGGAGAACCACGACACCGCCTTCGCCGCCGTCAGCCATCTGCCGCACCTGCTGGCTTTTGCCTACTTCAACGCGATGCTGGCGCAGCCGGCGGGGCGCGAGTTCCTGTCGCTGGCCGGCCCCGGTTTCCGCGACTTCACCCGCATCGCTGCGGGCGATCCGAACGTCTGGCGCGACATCCTGCTGAGCAACCGCGAGGAGATCCTCAAGCAGTCGCAGCGCCTGCGCCACGCGCTCGATGCCTTCGAGGTCGTCATGCGCTCGGGCAACACCGAGGCGCTCGAAGACCTCATCCGCACCGCCTCCGACGGCCGTGCCGGCTGGCAGATGAACGCCCGCCCGGCCACCGCCCGCTGAACCCGCCCGCTGTTTCTGCTCCGCGCCATGTATTCGATTCCCTTCCTCGACCTTCCGCCGCTCGGCCACGCCGCCGGCACGGTGCACCTGCCCGGTTCCAAGAGCATCTCCAACCGGCTGCTGCTGCTGGCTGGCCTGAGCGAGGGCACGACGACGCTGGTCGACCTGCTCGACTCGGACGACACCCGGGTGATGCTGGCGTCGCTGCGCACGCTCGGCTGCGTGATCGAAGAAGACGGTCGTTTCACGCGCATCACCGGATTCGCCGGTCGTCCCGCCGTGCGCGAGGCCGAGCTGTTCCTGGGCAACGCCGGCACCGCGATGCGCCCGCTGACCGCCGCGCTGTCGGTGATCTCGACGCTGGTGGCGGACACGGCGTTCACGCTCGGCGGCGTCAAGCGGATGCACGAGCGGCCGATCGGCGACCTGGTCGATGCGCTGCGCGGACTGGGTGGTGTGGTCGAGTGCCTCGGTGTCGAAGGCTATCCGCCGCTGCGCGTGGCGGGTGGCGCGCTGAAGCTGGACACGCCGGTGCGCGTGCGCGGCGATGTGTCGAGCCAGTTCCTGACGGCGCTGCTGCTGGCCCTGCCGCTGGCGGCGACCGACCGGGCGGTGACGATCGAGGTGGTCGGCGAGCTGATCTCCAAGCCCTACATCGAGATCACGCTGAACCTGCTGCAACGCTTCGGCATCGCCGTCGAGCGCCATGGCTGGGAGCGCTTCGTCATCCCGGCCGGCAGCCGCTACGTCACGCCTGGCGAGGTGCATGTCGAAGGCGATGCGTCGTCGGCGTCGTACTTCATCGCGCTGGGCGCCATCGCCGGCGTGGACGCGCCGGTGCGCATCGAGGGTGTGGGTGCGGCGTCGATCCAGGGCGACATCCGCTTCGTCGAGGCCGCCGAGGCGATGGGCGCGGTCGTGCGCGCGGAGCCGAACGCGCTGGAGGTCTGCCGTGGCGCGTGGCCGCTGAAGGCCATCGACCTCGACTGCAACCACATCCCCGACGCGGCGATGACGCTGGCCGTGATGGCGCTCTACGCCGACGGGCCATCCACGCTGCGCAACATCGCGAGCTGGCGTGTCAAGGAAACCGACCGCATCGCCGCGATGGCCTGCGAGCTGCGCAAGCTCGGCGCCACGGTGGAGGAGGGTGCGGACTACATCCGCATCGAGCCGCTGGCCGTCTTTCAGCCGGCCGCCATCCACACCTACGACGACCACCGCATGGCGATGTGCCTGTCGCTGGCGGCCTTCAACCGGCTGAACCCGGCGGGTGACGGCGAGCGCGCGGTGCCGGTGCGCATCCTCGACCCGAAGTGCGTGGCCAAGACCTTCCCGGACTACTTCGAGGCGCTGTTCTCGGTGGTCGCAGCCCGGCCGGCGGACATTCCCGTGCTGACCGTCGACGGGCCGACCGCGTCGGGCAAGGGCACGCTGTCCGCCTGCGTGGCCGATCGACTGGGGTACCACACGCTCGACTCCGGCTCGCTCTACCGCGTCACGGCACTGGCCGCCCGGCGCGCGGGCGTGTCGGCGACGGACGAGGCTGGACTGGCCGCGATCGCACGGTCGATGACGCTGCGCTTCGAGGGCGTGCGTGTGCTGCTGTCCGGTGAGGACGTGAGCGACGAGTTGCGCGACGAGGCGGTCGGCACGATGGCGTCGCAGATCTCGGCGTGGCCGGCGGTCCGGGCGGCGCTGTTCGATCTGCAGGCGGGTTTCCGGCAATTGCCTGGCCTGGTGGCCGACGGGCGCGACATGGGCACGGTCATCTTCCCCGATGCGCAGCTCAAGATCTTCCTCACGGCGACGGCCGCCGCGCGCGCTGCCCGACGACTCAACCAATTGATTTCCAAGGGAATTCCTGCTAGTCTCGAAGACCTTCGAGCCGACCTGGAGGCGCGCGACGAGCGGGACAGAACCCGCGCCACCGCCCCCCTGAAGCCGGCCGAAGACGCGTTGCTGCTGGACAATTCGCAACTGGGCATCGAGGCTTCGATGCAGCAGGTGGTGGTCTGGTGGAACGCGAGACAACCGTTCGATGCCACGTCGGCGCCCGCCCACTGACGCATCGAGCGGCTCAGCAACCTAACCCCGCCACGGAAGTGGCACCCGCCGCCGGGGTGTCCCGGTGCAGAAAGTCCCCAATGTCCCAAGCAGCTATGGCCGATTTCGGCATGGATTCCTTCGCGTCGATGTTCGAGGAGTCGCTTCAGCGCTCCAACATGCGCGCAGGTGAAGTCATCTCCGCCGAAGTCGTCCGCATCGAGCACAACTTCGTCGTCGTCAACGCCGGCCTGAAGTCCGAAGCCTACGTTCCGCTGGAAGAGTTCAAGAACGACAAGGGCGAACTCGAAGTCCAGATCGGCGATTTCGTGTCGGTGGCCATCGACGCCATCGAAAACGGCTACGGCGACACCATCCTGTCGCGCGACAAGGCCAAGCGCCTGGCCTCGTGGCTGTCGCTGGAAACCGCGCTGGAGTCCGGCGACTTCGTGACCGGCACCGTCTCGGGCAAGGTCAAGGGCGGCCTGACGGTCCTCGTCAACGGCATCCGCGCCTTCCTGCCGGGCTCGCTGCTCGACACGCGTCCGGTCAAGGACATGAGCCCGTACGAGGGCAAGACGATGGAGTTCAAGGTCATCAAGCTCGACCGCAAGCGCAACAACGTTGTGCTGTCGCGTCGTGCCGTGGTCGAGGCTTCGATGGGCGAAGAGCGCGCCAAGCTGCTGGAAACGCTGCGCGAAGGCGCATTCGTCAACGGCGTGGTCAAGAACATCACCGAATACGGCGCGTTCGTGGACCTGGGCGGCATCGACGGCCTGCTGCACATCACCGACATGGCATGGCGCCGTGTCCGTCACCCGAGCGAAGTGGTGACGGTCGGCCAGGAGCTGACGGCCAAGGTGCTGAAGTTCGACGCCGAGAAGAACCGCGTCTCGCTGGGCCTGAAGCAGATGGGCGACGATCCGTGGTACGGCGTGTCGCGCCGCTACCCGTCGAGCACCCGCCTGTTCGGCAAGGTCACCAACATCGCCGACTACGGTGCGTTCGTCGAGATCGAACCGGGCATCGAAGGCCTGGTGCACGTCTCCGAAATGGACTGGACCAACAAGAACGTCGCACCTTCCAAGATCGTGGCCCTGGGCGACGAAGTGGAAGTCATGGTCCTGGAGATCGACGAAGACAAGCGTCGCATCTCGCTGGGCATGAAGCAGTGCCGCGCCAACCCGTGGGACGAGTTCGCGCAGAACTTCAAGCGCGGCGACAAGGTCAAGGGCCCGGTCAAGTCGATCACCGACTTCGGCGTGTTCGTGGGTCTGGCTGCCGGCATCGACGGCCTGGTGCACCTGTCCGACCTGAGCTGGAACGAGACTGGCGAAGCGGCTGTGCGCAACTTCAAGAAGGGCCAGGAAGTCGAAGCCGTCGTTCTGGGCATCGATGTCGAGCGCGAGCGCATCTCGCTGGGCATCAAGCAGCTCGACGCCGATCCGTTCACCAACTACACCTCCATCAATGACCGTGGCATGACGGTCACCGGCAAGGTGAAGACGGTCGACGCCCGTGGCGCCGAAATCCAGCTGAGCGAGGAAGTCACCGGCTACCTGCGTGCTTCCGAGCTGGCCCGCGAGCGTGTCGAAGACGCCCGCAACCTGCTGAAGGAAGGCGACGACGTCTCCGCCATGATCATCAACATCGACCGCAAGACGCGTTCGATCCAGTTGTCGATCAAGGCCAAGGACAGCGTCGAGCAGCAGGAAGCGCTGCAGCGCCTGTCGGTCGACAACCGCGAGACGGCCGGCAATGCGGGCACCACCAGCCTGGGCGCCCTGCTGAAGGCCAAGCTGGACCAAGGCAACTGATCGAGTGAGCGCTTGCTGAATACCACGACGCTCGCTGCATGACCCGCTCCGACCTCGTCACTCTGCTGGCCAATCGCTTTGGCCAGCTCACGCACCGCGATGCCGAGTTCGCCGTCAAGACGATGCTCGACGCGATGTCGGACGCGCTCGGAAAAGGCCACCGCATCGAGATCCGTGGTTTCGGCAGCTTCGCGATCAGCCACCGGCCGCCACGGGTGGGGCGCAATCCCCGCTCCGGCGAGCCGGTCACCATCCCCGAGAAGCTCGTTCCGCATTTCAAGCCGGGCAAGGCCTTGCGCGAGGCTGTCGACCAGCCCTTCGCCGACCGTGTCGAAGGCTGAGTGCATCCTGCGCTGCACGGCCGACTCGGCCGCGCACTAGAATCGCATCGCCATGCGATTCCTCTCCTGGCTCTTTCGAGCCGCCGTTTTCTTCATCCTGTTTGCCTTTGCGCTGAACAACCAGCACGAAGCGCAACTCAAATGGTTTTTTGGCTTCGAGTTCCGCGCGCCGATGGTGTTGCTGGTGCTCGTGGTCTTTGCCGCTGGCGCCGTCTTTGGCGTGCTGGCGATGACGCCCAACTGGTGGCGACAACGTCGTCGTCGCCATGCCACCCGGGCGTCGGTGTCCGTGAATTCGGCTGCTGACAAGGGGGTTTCTGTCGCAAACCTGCCTGTGGTGCCCGATGTGCCGCTGAGTGCTTCCCCGCGCGATGGAATTTGACCTGCAGTGGCTGCTGCTGGGCCTGCCGCTGGCGTTCGGCTTCGGCTGGCTGGCGTCCCGTTTTGATCTGCGGCAATGGCGGCGCGACGTCGAGTCCTCGCCCCGTGCCTACTTCAAGGGGCTCAACCTGCTGCTCAACGAACAGCAGGACAAGGCCATCGACGCGTTCATCGAGGCGGTTCAGCACGATCCGGGCAGTTCGGACCTGCACTTCGCGCTGGGTAACCTGTTTCGGCGCCGTGGCGAGTACGAGCGGGCGGTCCGCGTGCACCAGCACCTGCTGGCCCGGGCCGATCTGCCGGCCGCTGAGCGCGACCGCGCACAGCACGCGCTGGCACAGGATTACCTCAAGGCGGGCCTCTTCGACCGCGCCGAGGCTGCCTACAAGGCGCTGGAAGGCACGGCGTTTGCCACCGATGCCCGTTTGGCGCTGCTGACGCTGCATGAGCGCTCACGCGACTGGAAATCCGCCATCGAGGTGGCCCGTGGCCTGGAGACCGTGGCCGCTGGATCGTTCAGCCAACGCATCGCCCACTACGGTTGCGAACTTGCCCTCGAAGCCGATGCACGTGGACACGGCGACGAGGCGCTGGCCGCGCTCGAAAAGGCGCACCAGGTGGCGCCCCAGGCTCCGCGGCCGCTGGTCCTGGCCGGACAGCGCTGCGCTCGCTTGGGTCGGCATGACCAGGCGTTGAACTGGTGGCTGCCACTGGCCAGCGTGCATCCGGGCGCTCTGTCGGTGATCGCCTCCGAACTGGCCACCAGCGCGCTGGCCTGCGGCCGCGGGGACGAGGCCCGTGTCGTGCTGCGCGATCTGCATGCCCACGCGCCGACTTCCGACCTGCTGGCCGCACTGCTCAAGCTCGACGGTGATGCCCAGTCCCGGCGCCAGTTGCTGCTGTTCCATCTGCAGGTCCAACCTGGACTTGGCCCGGCGTTGAGCCTGCTGCGAGCGCACGGGCGCGAGGCGCTGGACGCCGAGGAACTGCAGGCTGTACAGGCCAGCGTCGCGCAGGCGCTGAAGCCCTTGCAGCGTTACCGCTGCGCCGCCTGCGGCTTCGAGGCGCAGCAGTATTTCTGGCAGTGTCCCGGCTGCCACGGCTGGGACACCTTCCCCCCGCGCCGCCTCGAAGACCACTGAGCCGCCTCCCCCTTCAGAGTGGCCCTTTGGAGGGATGCAGCCTGGGCCCTTCGACCTTATCGTGGCCTTGCATGTCGCGCACATGAATCCATGTGCCCATGACCACCGAGGGGAACCACCATGCTGATCCGGAAAATCCTGAGTGTCGTGCTGAGTCTGGCTGCGGCCACCTGTCTGGCCGCGGCTGACATCAACAAAGCGAGCCAGGCCGAGCTGGAGGCCGTCAAGGGCATTGGCCCGGCCATGTCCGGCAAGATCCTGGACGAGCGCAAGAAGGGGCCGTTCAAAGACTGGGCCGACGTGATGGAGCGTGTCAAGGGGGTCAAGCAGGCGACGGCCGCCAAGTATTCCACGGGTGGTTTGACCGTCAATGGCAGCACCTTCGAGCGCGCGGTGGGCGCCCAGGTGGCTGCGGCCACCGTGCCGGCAGGAGAAATCAAGCCCGAGAAGAAGAAGTAAGGCGCGCTGGTTCCGGCGGCTGCACCGTGGCCTGAGGCGGTGTCGTCTTGAGTGCCCCACTGTGGCTGCTCCAGCCGAAAAAGGCCCTCACCTCGTCCCGTTTGGCCCTGGCGTCCGCTTCTCCGAGGGCGATCAGCTCGCGCGTGTAGCCAGACTCGAACAGCAGATAGCTTGCCAGTGCTGCGCCCCGCGCTGTCTCGCCCTGGCCCGTGACACCGACACCTCGCAGCAGGGCCCGGACGGTGCGTGGCAAGCTGTCCAGGTGCTTGCCAGCCAGATTGTCCAGACGCTGGCTTGGTGCGATCACCAGCGCTTCGATCGGACGGAGCGGGGTACGCACCAGTGCCTCGGGTGACAGCAGGGCCAGGGTGCTGTTGATGCGCTGCAGACGTTCGATGTCCACGGCGAGGGCATCGAGGAAGATGTTGGACAACGCATGACCGGCGATCTGCGCGACGCTTGGGTAGTCACTGATCTCCAGATGTCCGCCGGGCGGCTCGTGCATGCGACCGGCACCGATGATCAGCACCCGCTCGGCGCCCAGGTGAACTGCTGGCGAGATGGGGGCCGCCTGCCGCATGGAGCCGTCTCCGAACCAGCCGACCCGGTCATGCACCGGCAGCGATGTGGCTGGAAACACGAACGGAATGGCCGCCGAGGCCAACAGGTGCCGTACACCGAGCCGGGTGCGGACCGCCAAGCGCTGCGAGCGGGTCCAGGGTGCAATGTCTTCGTGGCACTCGTAGAAGGTGACGTGTTCGCCGCTGGAGTAGCTGGATGCCGTCACCGCCAGTGCATGCAGGTGCCCGTCGGCCATCAGACGTGGCAGCCGGTCGAAGCGCACCATGCGCAGCAGCAGCGCTTCCAGCGGGCTGTTGTCGAGCAGCGAGCGTGGTCGTGCGCGCCGCCATCGATGCAGCGCCCACCCGAAGGACATCATCGTCAACCAGGGTGCGCCGGTGCGGATGATGCCCAGCGAGTCGGTCCGATAGACCTGCTCGGAGCGGAACTGCGACCAGATGTCGACCACCTCGCTCACGGCTGCATCGAATCGATCCACTTGGCAGGCCAGCGCCGCAGCGTTGATGGCACCAGCGGACGTCCCTGCGATCACCTGGTAAGGGCTGCTCCGCGGTGCGCCGGATTCCCGGCCGATGCGCGCAATGGCCTTGAGTACACCCATCTGGTAGGCCGCCCTCGCACCGCCACCGGTGAGCAGGAGTCCGATGCGACCTGGGGCGGGTGGCGGTGGAGCGTACGGGGTGTCCATGCGTGCAGTCTATCGAGCGAGGTCGCGCGCAGGAGCGCGGAAATCACCGATTTAGGCTGTGCATTCCAATTCGGTTTGCAGCGTGTGCCCAGTCGCGTCAGGTGCGCCAGATGCGTGGGGTCTGCGGTTCGAGTTGCCACGCCGTGGCCCGCCAGGCATTGCGGATGGCGACCAGGAGTTGCATGGCTGGCTCCACCCGGTCCGCCAGCACGCGCAGCACGACGGTCCGTGCATGTGGGGCCGTGGCGCCGGCCAGACCTGCCAGCGTGGAGGCACCGATGGTGGCCCGGGCGCGGTCGAGCAGTTCGGTGCGTTGCTGGTTTGGCAGTGCAGTGCCGGCGGTAAACCACATCGTCCCCAGCACCTTGTGGCCGGCCCAGCCCACGGGGCTGTCCAGCAGGCGCTGGTCCTCTGCGTCAATCACGGCCTGTTCGAGCCACACGTCTGGCAACTCCAGCCGCTGGGTATAGCGCCCGCGGTCCCAGTGGTCGTTCGCCGCAGGCAGGCCGAGGGCCAGCAGGTCCCATCCGATCATCTCGGCGCCGGGTGCCAAGTCGAACCGGAGGCGATTTTCTGCAAGGCACTGCCGGTAGGCGATGGTCTCCATCGGCAGCCATTCCAGTCGGGCATCTGCTTCGAGTCGTGCCTGCACCTGTTGCACAGCTGGCTGTCCAGCGCTGCGGTAGTAGCGCGTCGCACCTGGGGTGGTGATGAGGGCGTGGGTGCCGGACGCGAGTTCCGCATTGATTTCCAGCACGTCGCCGCCGACGATCCCCCCTGGTGGATGCACCAGCACATGGTGACAGATGGCTTCGCCCTCTGGGTAGAGGCGCTGCAGCACCCGCAACGGGCCGTGGTGCCGATCCAGTGCGACCGTCCGACGACCGTCCAGCGAATATTGAAGATCGAGGTGTCCGAGCCAGCTCATGGTGCAACGTGGATGTGGTGGCAAGCACGAAAAAAAACCGCCACGAAGGCGGCGGTTTTTCTGTCGGCCCGCAGGCCTGCGGCTGATTACAGCGCGCGGATGTTCGAAGCTTGCAGACCCTTGGGGCCTTGCTTGACTTCGAATTCAACCTTCTGGTTTTCAGCCAGCGAGCGGAAGCCGCCGTTGTTCTTGATTTCGCTATGGTGCGCGAACAGGTCCTTGCTGCCGTCGGCCGGCGTGATGAAGCCGAAGCCCTTGCCGTCGTCGAACCATTTCACGGTGCCAGTTTGGGTCGTACTCATGGATGATGTTCCTTGTTGAGTGGTGAAAAAATTGAGAACACCCCTCGAATGCCATGATGCTCATGGCAGCCGCTGGGACAGAAACACTCAAGAAACGTCAAACCGGGGATTTGATGACCTGGGCCGGCTCCGCCGATACTGCATCGGTGGCGAAGCGGAAGAGGAGCAAGACCTTCAAGAAACGGTCTTGTGCATGTCTGTGGGCGCAGTGTAGTCGCTGTCCCCAGTTCTTGCTTGAATTTTTTCAAACCCCTGGCAAAGGGCTGGTCACCGTGTCTGCCAGAAGCGTTCGTGCACCTCGGCGAGTTCCTCTTCGATCTCGGCGATCGGTCCCCAGACGCGGATCGGTTTCTGCCCCCGCGAAAAGACCTCCCGGCAAGGGAGGTCCAGTGTCGGATTCTCTGGGTGGCACTTGGTCATCGAACGCAGCTGCGCCTCGCTCATGCCGTAGACCAGCCGGCCGATGCCTGCCCAGTATTGCGTGCCCGCGCACATGCAGCACGGTTCGACCGTGGTGTAGAGCGTGCAGTCCCACAGCAGGTCTGCGTCGAACTTGGCCGCTGCCTGGCGGGCGATCACCGCCTCGGCGTGATTGACGCTGTCCACATTGCCCTGGATCAGCAGCACCGTTTCATGGTCCGGTGCCACCAGCAGTGCGCCGAAGGGATGGTGGCCTTGCGTCATCGCGGCGCGGGCGATCTCGGCAGCCTGGCGCAGATGAACCAGCATCTGCGCGACGGTGGGGTCGGGGCGGGTGAAGGTATGCATGCCCGCCATGATGCGCCGTCCATGGCCTCAATGCGCGTTGGATCCGCGATGAGCCCAGCCCGTGGTGCGTTTTTCCACCACGGAGAAAAACTCGTACATCACCATGGCCATCGCACCCACCACGACCAGCCCGGCAAAAGCCAGTCCCATCTGCATCGAGCTGCCCGCCGAGATCAGCAAGTAGCCGATGCCTTCGTTGGCGGCAGTCATCTCCGATACTGTCGTGCCGACGAAAGCCAGCGTGATGGCCACTTTCAGCGAGCCGTAGAAGTAGGGCAGCGAGCGTGGCAACCCGACCTTGGTCAGCACATCCCAGCGCCTGGCGCCGAGCACGCGCAGCACGTCCTCCAGCTCCGGCTCCAGCGTCGCCAGCCCGGTGGCGATGTTCACCATGATCGGGAAGAAGCTGATCAGGAAAGCAGTCAGGATCGCCGGGCCGGCACCGATGCCGAACCAGACCACCAGGATCGGCACGAACGCTGCCTTGGGCAGTGCATTGAACGCGGTCATCAGCGGGTACACCGCGGTATAGGCCATGCGCGAACTGCCGATCAGGAAGCCCAGCAACACGCCCACCACGATCGACAGCCCGAAGCCCGCCATCGTCACCCAGAAGGTGCGCCAGGCGTGCCCGGCGATCGTCGCGCTGTGCTCCTTCAGTGCACCGAAGATCGCGGCCGGACTCGGGAAGATGAACTCCGACACGCTGAACGCCGAGCACACCACCTGCCACAGCACCAGCACGACCACCAGCAGGATCCACGGCGACCAGCGCTCCATTGTCTTGACGTTCATTGCGCGATCTCCGTGGACGTGGCTGCGGGCTTGCGCATCGCACCGATGTGGCCGCGCAGTTCATGCACGATGGTGGTGAATTCGGGGGTGTAGGTGATCTCCAGGTCGCGTGGACGCGGCAGGTCGATCTCCCGCTTGACCACGAAGCGCCCGGGACTCTTGCTCATCACATAGACCGTGTCGGCCAGGAAGACACTCTCGCGCAGGTCGTGCGTGACGAGGATGACATTGAACTTCTGTGCCGCCTGCAAATCGCGCAGCGCGCACCACAGTTCCTCGCGCGTGAAGGCGTCCAGCGCCCCGAAGGGCTCGTCCAGCAGCAGCAGCTTCGGCTCGTGCACCAGCGCGCGACAGATCGATGCCCGCTGCTGCATGCCGCCCGAGAGCTGCCACGGGAACTTGTCCTCGTAGCCGCCGAGGCCCACGCTCTGCAGCAGCTTGCGTGCCTTCTCGGTGTACTCGGCCTTCTTCTGCTTGAACGACGAGCGGTAGGGCTCGACGATCTCCAGCGGCAGCAGCACGTTCTCCACGGTCGTGCGCCAAGGCAGCAGGCTCGGCGCCTGGAAGGCCATGCCGGTGATCTTCAGCGGCCCGGTCACCGGCTGACCGTCGATCACCACGCGCCCCTTGCTCGGGCGCTTCAGGCCGGTGGCCAGCTTCATGAAGGTGGACTTGCCGCAGCCCGACGGCCCGACGATGGCAATGAATTCGCCTTCGCCCACCTGCAGATTGATGTTCTCCACCGCGAACTGCCCCTTGGCGAGCAGTTCGTCGTTGTAGGCGAGCCAGACATCCTGGAAATCGACGAAGGCGGTCATGCGCGACGACCTCGGCTTACTTCTTCGCCGCGGCGAAGATGTTGCGGTCGGCGGCAGCCGGCAGGAAGCTGCCGTTCCAGACCGCGTCGGCCTTGACACGCTCCTTGGTGCCGAAGGCATCCGAGACTTGGCTGGCCATCAGCGACAGGCGCGGACCCTTCACGTCGCCGAAGGTCTCGGCCTTGGCGTCCGCAGTCAGCACCGTGGCGTCGAGCGCCAGCTTCAGGCGGCGCAGCTCCAGCTCGCTGTTGATGATGCCGTCGCGGGCCTTGACCGTCTCGACGCCGCCTTTCGGGTCGGCGATCACGTCCTTCACGCCCTTGGTGAAGGCGCGCAGGAAGGCCTTGATCGCTTCCGGGTTCTTCTTGACGAACTCCTCGCTGGCGATGATCGCGTTGCCGTAGAGCTTCACGCCGAACTGCGGATACGGCAGCACCACCACGTCCTCGACCTTCACGCCACGCGCCTCCAGGTTCAGCAGCGAGGTGAACGAGAACCCGGTGATCGCGTCGATGTCGCCGCGCACCAGCATCGTCTCGCGCAGCGGCGGGTCCATCGCGGTCCAGGCCACGTTGCCGATGCCGTTGGCCTTGGCGAAGATCGGCCACGCCTTGCGGCCGGCGTCGAACACCGGGGCGCCGAGCTTCTTGCCGTTCAGGTCTGCCGGGGTCTTGATGCCACTCTTCTTCAGCGCGAGCACGGCGGCCGGCGTGTTGTTGTAGACCATCATCACCGCGACCGGCTTGTTCGGTGCGGTCGGGTTGTTGGCATGGAATTCCATCAGTGCCGCCAGATCCGCGAAGCCCATGTCGTAGGTGCCGGAGGCCACGCGGGTGACCGTGCCGCCCGAGCCGTTGCCGGCGTCGATGGTGACGTTGAGCTTCTCGTCCTTGAAGAAACCCTTCGTGGCGGGGACCTGGAACAGCGCAGCCGGGCCTTCGAAGCGCCAGTCGAGCTGGAACTTGATCGGCGTTTCCTGGGCCTGCACGGCCAGCGACAGCGTGCCCAGCAGGGAAGTGCATGCGAGCACCAGCATGGTGCGGCGGATCAGCGAGGGGGTCGGCATGGTGTGCTCCGGATCGTATACAGTTTGGTGGACAATTCGGGGAAGCAGTTTGCGTGCCAGTTTCTGCTTCTGCGATCGGGTCGAACCCTCGACCTGAACGTCGCTCAGCCCAGGGCCGGTGCCAGGGCGCTGGCCAGGTCGTGGATGCGCGGATTCAGGCTCAGGTTGCGCTCGACACTGCCGATGTGGTGGGCCATGAGCGTGACGGCGGCGTCCGCGTCGTGGCGTGCAAGGGCCTCGACGATGGCGACGTGCTCGTCCTGCGAGTGTTCGGCCGAGTGCGAGGACTGGTACATCAGCGAAATCAGCGACGAGCGCGACAGCAGGTCGGCCAGCAACTGCGCCAGCACCTCGTTGCCGAGCTGCCGGGCGAGTACCACATGGAAGTCGGCCAGCAGCCGGGTGCGCCCCGGCACATCGGTGCGCAGCACGGCTTCGCGCTCGGCGACGAGGTGGGCGCGCAGCTCGTCGATCTGGGCTGGCGTGATGCTGGCAGCGAGCTGGTGGATGAGCGCGGTTTCCAGCATCTGACGCACCGCGAAGACCTGCCGCGCTTCTTCGACACTCGGTTGGGCCACGAAGGCACCGCGCGCTGGCTCCAGCGTGATGAGCCGGTCGCGGCTGAGCTGCATCAGTGCCTGCCGCACGAGGGTGCGCGACACCTTGAAGATGTCGGCGATCGGCTGCTCGGCGAGCTTGGTGCCCGGCATCAGACGCCGCTCGACGATGGCGGACGTGATCGCATCGACGATGCGCTGCGTCGTGCTGGTGACATGCTCGTCGGTGGATGCCGGAGCGGCTTCGATCGTGGGCAGTCCATGGTCTGGCTGCAGGGCATTCGGTGTCCGGGACGGGTTGTGGCGCATGGGCGATCGGGCGATGTCCGTTGTATTCTGAGGTGTTCATCTCAGTGTATACACGTGCTGAGTGCGTGTGCAATCAGGTCCTCCATGCTCCACCTGCTCAACCTGTTCGCCGCCATCGCCCTGCTGATCTGGGCGACGCAGATCGTCCGCACCGGGGTGCTGCGCCTGTTCGGAGAGAGCCTGCGCCGGATACTGGCCGTCAGCATGGCGGCCTGGCCAGGGGCCATGGCGGCTGGGCTGGCGGTGACCTGCGTGGTGCAGTCCAGCACGGCCACTGCGCTGATCGTGTCGTCCTTCGTCGGCCAGGGGCTGGTGGCGACGGCGCCGGCGCTGGTCGTGATGCTGGGTGCCGATGTCGGCACCAGCCTGATGGCGCTGGTGTATTCGTTCGACCTGTCGTGGCTGTCGCCGGCGTTGATCTTCTGCGGCGTCGTGCTGCACCTGTCGCGCGAGAAGACCACCGCCGGCCGCCTCGGCCAGATCGCCATCGGCCTGGGGCTCGTCACACTGGCGCTGCGGCTCATCGTCGACAGCACGCGGCCGCTGGTCGAGGCCCCGCTGGTCAGCACGCTGCTGGTGAGCCTGCCCAACGAGCTGACGCTGGAGCTGATCGTCGGCGCCGTGCTGGCGATCGGCTCGTATTCGAGTCTGGCGGTCGTGCTGCTGGTCGGCACGCTGGCGCAGGAGGGCATGGTGCCGGTGGCGACCGCGCTCGGGCTGGTGCTGGGCGCCAATCTGGGACGGGCGCTGGTGGCGGTGCTCTCGGTGTCGGGCTCCGATGTGTCGACGCGCCGCCTGCCGATGGGCTCGCTCGTCCTGCGCTGTCTGGCCTGCGCGGCGGTGGCGCCGTTCATGGGGTTGTTCCATGTCTGGCTGCAGCAGTGGGTGCCGGAGGTGCTGCTGCAGGTCGTCGTCTTCAACCTGGCGTTCAACGCGGCGCAGGCGCTGCTGTTCGTGCCGCTGACGGGACCGCTCGCCCGCCGGCTGGAGCGCTGGATGGTCACGCTCCCGCCCACCGACGACCGCACGCCGCGCCACCTCGACCCGCTGGTGCTGGCCTCGCCGTCCCTCGCGCTGAGCTGCGCTGCGCGCGAGGCGCTGCGCCAGGCGGACGCGGTCGAGACCATGCTCAGCGGCATCCAGCCGGTCCTGCGCGACAACGACCTCGACCAGGCCGAGCGCCTGCGCCAGATGGACGACGTGGTGGATGCGCTCTACACCGCCATCAAGCTGTACCTGACGCGCATTTCCCGCCAGCCGCTGTCCGAGCGCGAGAGCCAGCGCTGGACCGAGATCGTCTCGTTCACGATCAACATGGAGCAGATCGGCGACATCATCGAGCGCGTGCTGCAGGACATCGAGGACAAGAAGATCCGCAAGCAGCGCCGCTTCTCGGACGCGGGCATGGCCGAGATCATCCACCTGCACGAGCGGCTGATGGCCAACCTGCGGCTCGGCATGAGCGTGTTCCTCGACGGTCATCCGCGCGACGCGCAGAAGCTGCTGGAGGAGAAGGCCCGTTTCCGCGAGCTGGAACACGCCTACGCGGCCAACCACCTCGGCCGGCTCAAGGACAACACCGCCGAGAGCATCGAGACGAGTTCGCTGCACCTGGATCTGATCAGCGACCTGAAGCGCATCAACTCGCACATCTGCTCGATCGCGTACCCGATCCTGGAGCCGACCGGGGCGCTGGCGCAGACGCGGCTGCGGCCGTCGCGGGTGGGTGGGCTGGACGATATACGGGGGTGAGGCGCCCATGAGCATCACGGTGACCCTGGACGATGCGCTGTACGAACGGGCCCTCAAGACTTGACAAGCGGTGGGCGGGATGCGGGTTGATATGGCTGCTGATTGCGGAGGCCCCCCTCCCTGCCTCCCCCCGCTGGGGGGAGGAGAAAGAGATCGGACGGCGGTGATCTGGTCTTGCTCCCTCCCCCAGCGGGGGAGGGGTGGGGTGGGGGCTCGGGTCGCGCCAACCGTCCATCAACGCCTGACATGACACCAGATCAGCTCGGGCTGACGGTCGGCGGCGCCACGGGTTGCCGCTCTACCTGCTCCAGCGCCGGATCGAGACAGGCCCAGGTCGGCGCGCTGCTGGTCCAGATGTTCATCGTCGGCTGGACGGACGAGGGATCGTCCAGCGCACCCACGCGCACGACGGTGAATTGCGGGCGGGCGGACGAGTTGGCGAACAGCGACGCGCCGCAGGTCGGGCAGAACCGGCGCCGCATCGTGTTGCCACTGTCGGCGGTGCTGGTGTATTCGCTGGTCGGGCCGTCGATGTCGAGGGCGGCGGTCGGCACCATGATGTTGACCGTGCCGTTTGCCGCCAGATGCTGGCAGTCCCG
The DNA here is from genome assembly GCF_041083715.1 of Sphaerotilus sp. Classification (GTDB taxonomy): domain Bacteria; phylum Pseudomonadota; class Gammaproteobacteria; order Burkholderiales; family Burkholderiaceae_C; genus Sphaerotilus. The sequence goes on along the minus strand of NZ_JBFPGY010000099.1, from coordinate 16,762 downwards.
GCACCAGCAGACGCGGGTCGCGACCGGATCGGCCGAGAGGCGGAAGCGGACGGCGCCGCAGAGGCATTTTCCGAGGCGGGTGGGCATATGTTTTCCCAGCGGGTTGCGATTAAAGTTTGACTTAGGCGTTGCCCGTGACAACTAAGCCCCTGCCCAAGAGAAGGACGAAAGCAATCGTTGCCAGCGCACCTGCACCCAACCAACCGTAGCCGCTCGCTGACGAAACGGAACGCGAACTATGCGACGAACGGCGTGACTTCCCGCCAGCGAGCAGCAAAAGTCCAATGGCAGAGCCGAAGCTCTCAAGTGCAGCCTCGTGAACCGCAGGAGCGACGGAACCGACAAAGAACAGCGCTGCGCCGCAGGATACGACGCCCGCCACAGCGTAGGAGAAAGCAAGCGATGTGCGTTGAACTGCATGTTTGGAGGTGGCGCGCATACCGAACCAATAGACAAGCAAGCCAAGGGTGCCTAGGACTGCCCGCCCGAGCCAAGGCGGATTGACCGCCAGTACGCGCAAGGCGTATGCGAAGTCGCTCTTGCTTGCAATTGCGGATACGAGCATGCAACCTGCAAGCCAGAACAGGTTGAATGCCAAGGTAAGCACAAGTAGGAGACGCAGGTTTGAGGGCCAAGCGCGATTCTCCAAGAGTACATAGGCGCTCAAGCCAAAAAGCAGATTCACAAGAGGTCCTGCCAAGTCCGTTATCACCCCAGCGTTCTCGCAATGGAAGTAGACCGACGTGAGGAGCGTAATCCGACCTCCCTCGGCGAGACACGCAGCTCCGTGACCAAGAACTTCGTGCGAAGCGCATGCAACTATGAACGCAAGCGCCGCAATGGCGGCGTTGATCAAAGTGGGTGGGGCTGATGGGGACCGCATGCAACGCCTAACGAATGAAAGGGACTTCCCCCCAAGGGGGAGTTGGCACCAGCGCTGAACACTCAGCACCCGAGTGCCACGATCGGATTTTGACGCTCATCGACCACTCTTTCCTGCGGAGACGACCATGACCATCGCGCTGCTCGGTATCGATCTGGCCAAGAACGTGTTTGCCCTTCACGGCCTCGACGAGGCGGGCCGCGTCGCACTCAAGCGCCCGGCCGTGGCGCGCGCCAAACTGGTCGAGGTGGTAGCGACCCTGCCGCCTTGCACCGTGGCGATGGAATCGTGCTCTGGCGCGCACCATTGGGCGCGCACTTTCGCCCAGCACGGCCATACCGTCAAACTCATCGCCCCGAAGTTTGTCACCCCGTTTCGCATGACTGGCCGGCGCAGCAAGAACGACGCCGCCGATGCCGCCGCCATCTGTGCCGCTGCGCAGAAGGTCGACATGCGTTTCGTGCCGGTCAAGAGCATCGACCAGCAAACCCGGCTGATGGTGCACCGGGCACGCCAGGGATTTGTCGAGAGCCGCACCGCCGTGCTCAACCGCATCCGCGGGCTGATGAGTGAACTCGGCATCGTCATGCCGCTCAAGGCCAACAGCGTGCGTCAGCAGGCTTGCTCGCATCTGGAAGATCTGCCCGGCTGGGCCAATACCGTCATTGGCGATCTGCTCAGCGAGGTCACACACCTGGACGAGCGCATCGCCCAGTACGACGCCCATATTCGCCACATGGCCCGACTCGATCCCACCGGACGGCTGATGCGCCTGAGCGGCATTGGCGAAACCACCGCCACGGCGATGCTGGCCATGGTCGGCAACGGGCATGAATTCAAGTCCGGCCGTCAGTTTGCCGCCTGGCTCGGACTGGTGCCCAGCCAATACAGTTCTGGCGGCAAGACCCGGCTCGGTCACATCACCAAGGCGGGTGACGCCTACCTGCGAACGCTGCTGATCATGGGCGCACGTGCCGTGCTGGCCGCCGCCAAGGACAAGGCCGACCGGGTCAGCGTCTGGGCCAAGGCGCTCGAAACGCGCCGCGGTTACTGGAAAACCGTCGTGGCCATCGCGGCCAAGAATGCGCGCATGGCTTGGGCCGTGCTGCGCAAGGGCGAGGAGTTCCAGTATCCGAGCTGAAGCTGATTCAGATTCGAATCGTCGTTTGAACTGTTGTTGTTGAAATACCGTTTTCACCACCGCGGGAACCTCCGTCGCTGATGAGGAGCAAGGTTGGACCTGCGCGGGCCGTGACCGATTAACTCAAGAAGTCCCTGCCGGGCAACATTCGTGGAGCATGAGTGTCCGGCAGACTTGGCTAACGAAGGGGTCGCCCGCGTGCGTCTTTCATCAGGGTCTGCAGCCGGGGATGCAATATTTCCCGAGCGCTGCGTCAATGACCGGTTGTAGTTTGGCCAGTCCGCACCTGTGCTCGAAGAATGGATCAGCGACAGCGTTGTGAACGTGGAGGGATGCATCAATGGCCGGTCAGTCTGGAGGATTGGCTGGGGAGACTTTTATTCAAAAGCTGCTTGACGGATGGGGAAGCCCTTGTAGTTCGAGCTAAGCGGGCGACGACGGCAGGACGCCAGGCCCGGGCTGGTGAAAATGTACCGCGTACCACCAGCCCGGGCCTGGTGGCCTGCCGTTGGCGCTCCGCTTGAGCGAGGGGTTAGGCTTCAAACGTGACCATTCCTGTATGTGCCTTTCCATAGCCCGCCGCCAGTGCCTGCATAAGCTCAGGTATATCTTTCATTTTCACTGTGGGCATAAAGAGTTGGTGGCTTGGTTTCAGGAATCCGAGTTGGCGACGTGATTTGGGAAGTACGTATGGAATAAAGTATTTTACTAAATAGCCAGCAAATATAAAAGTAAAGATCACTGCGTTGCCGCGAAACGCAGCAATGGGGGCAATTACGATGCCTTCGTATTTTGTGGGTGAGATTCGTCTTGATCCATCGCGAATCTTCTGAATCTGGCAATGAACCAGTTTCGTGACGGGCGCGTGCACATTCAGGAGACCAGATCTAATCTCTTCATACACCTCTGGAGCCAGCGTTACTTGGGCAAAGGGCTCTTGCTTCGAAACCGCCGCGCGCCATAGCACTGAGAGTAGGAAGCGAGAAAGAATGCCAAACTCGTACAAGTGAAGGAGCGTTCCGTCTTCCGCGTGCTCCTCGATTTTTCTGGCAGTCTTCCGGAGTGAGGCGATGCATCGCGTTTCGAGTTTTGACAGAATTCCCTCACAAGGTCCGCATAGCATCGCCTCCGACCAGCTTTCGTTCGAGAGTCTTACCTTGTCGCGTGGGAGGCTATTGAACGAAACCAGTTGGCCGCCGTCACGCTGATGCTTCATTGCCCTGAAGTATGCGTTGGGAATGATGTGCGACTCGCGCAGTTCGCCTAGCGTTATGCAGAGCGGACACAAACCGGTTGCCATTTGAAGCCTAACGCAGAATTAAGCGGCGGCCCGAGTGCGTACTTGCAGAGCCGGGCCGAGACCTACGGGCCGTCCGCTTGAATGCCCTGTTGGGCCCAGGCTCCCTACACATTGGCGTTGTACCCCAGGAATATTCTGATAATTGGATTCTCACCTTCAATCTCAGGTAGATGCTCTGCAGCAATTTGATGGTCATGGACAGAGATTAGCCCCCACTCCAGTAACGCGCCAATGTAGCCGCTCCATGCCAGCGCGGCATCGCGTGGGATTGCGCCGCCGTAGTAGTCCTCTGCCTGTTTTAGCCGATCAAGTAGCTCGCCCAATGTTGGTAGCTCGCGCATGTTTTTCTTTAGGCCCAACTTAATATCGACGTCACGCCTTGCTGTCGTAACAGCCATGCTGCTGCGTATCAACTCGCCGGCAAAGCATCGCAAGTCCCCGCTGCGATTGAGTTTTTTCTTGATCTTGCATGGCGTCTCTTCCGTAAGAATGGCCTGAAACCCTGCATTGCCTGCGTAACCCGATACGCCGCAGCAAGGCCACCCAGCATACCGAATCTGTCATTTCGGGTCTACGCTCGTCACCCCGCCACCAACCCCACCGCCAACCGATCATGCCGCTCCACCAGCGGCCCCAGATCCAGCGTCGTCAACGCCCCCTCGCGCACCAGCACCCGCCCCCCGACGATGTTCCACGCGACCGACGGACTCGCGCACAGCAGCAGCGCCGCCAGCGGGTCATGCACCGCGCCGCCGGCCATCGCCAGCCCGCCCGTGGACCACAGCACCAGATCGGCCGCCATCCCCACCGACAGGTGCCCGATGTCATCCCGGCCGAGCACCTGCGCGCCGCCCCGCGTGGCGATCTCCAGCGCATCCCGCGCCGTCATCTCCGCCGGCCCGAGGTCGCAGCCGTAGCGCAGGACGCCGCCCGCGTCCATCTCCGGCGGCTGCATCGCCCGCCCGACCCGCGCCAGCAGCAGCGCCTGACGCGCCTCGTTCAGCAGGTGCGCCGCGTCGTTGCTCGCGCTGCCGTCCACGCCGAGGCCGACCGGCACGCCCGCGTTCAGCATCCGCCGGATCGGCGCGATGCCCGACGCCAGCCGCATGTTGCTGCACGGGCAGTGCGCGACCCCCGTGCCGGTCGCGGCGAAGCGGGCCAGGCCGTGCGCGTCGAGCTTGACGCAGTGCGCGTGCCACACGTCGTCGCCCAGCCAGCCCACGCTCTCGGCGTACTCCGTGGGCGTCATGCCGAACTTGAACTGGCTGTAGGCGAGGTCGTGGTCGTTCTCGGCCAGGTGGGTGTGCATCCGCGCGCCGAGGCTGCGGGCCAGCGCCGCCGAGTCGCGCATCAGCTCCCGGCTGACCGAGAACGGCGAACACGGCGCCGCCACCACGCGCAGCCGGCTGTAGCGGCCGTTGTCGTTGTAGGTCTCGATCAGCCGCTGCGTGTCGGCCAGGATCGCCTCCTCGCGCTCGACGAGGTGGTCCGGCGGCAACCCGCCCGCCGACTCGCCCACGCTCATGCTGCCCCGCGCGGCGTGGAAGCGCATGCCGACCTGCTGCGCCGCCTCGATCTGGTGGTCCAGCGTCACGCCGTTGGGGAAGATGTAGAGGTGGTCGGAACTGGTCGTGCAGCCTGAGAGCAGCAGCTCGGCCATCGCCACCTGCGTCGAGACCTGCACCATTTCCGGCGTCAGCCCGGCCCAGATCGGGTAGAGCGTCCTGAGCCAGCCGAACAGCTCGGCGTTCTGCGCGGCGGGGATGGCGCGGGTCAGGCTCTGGTACATGTGGTGGTGCGTGTTCACCAGCCCCGGCGTGACGACGTGGCCGCGGGCGTCGATCACCTCGCCGTGGACGCGCACCTCGTCGAGCACCTGCGCCGGCACTTCGCCCGCCGTGTAGACCGCCGCAATCTGCTCGCCGCGGATGAGCAGGCTCGCGCCGCGCAGTTCGCGGCGGGTGTCGTCGAAGGTGGCGATCAGGTCGGCCTGGTGGATCAGCAGGAGGGGTGGGCGCGGGGTGTTCATGGCTTCATTGTTGTCCACAATGGGGCCATGAACACCGCCCTGACCGCCCTTGAAACCCCCGCGCTGCTGCTGGACGAGCCGCGCCTGCACGCCAACATCGCCCGCATGAGGGCACGCATGGCGGCGCTCGGCGTCACGCTGCGTCCGCATGTGAAGACCGCCAAGTGCATCGAGGTCGCCCGCGCCACCGACGGCGAGGGCGCGCCACCTGGCCCGATCACGGTATCGACCCTGCGCGAGGCCGACCAGTTCGCCGACCACGGCTGGACCGACATCACCTACGCCGTGGGCCTGACGCCGAACAAGTGCGCCCACGTGCGCCGGTTGCTCGACCGGGGTGTGGCGCTGACGGTGATCCTCGACAGCGTGGACGCGGCGCGGGCACTGGCCGCCGCCGCCGCGGACTGGCCGACGCCGGTGGCCGTGCTGATCGAGATCGACACCGACGGCCAGCGCGCGGGCCTGCCGCCCGAGGCGCCCGAGTTGCTCGACATCGCCACGGCGCTGGCCGGGCCGGGTGTGCGCCTGCGTGGGGTGCTGACGCACTGTGGCGGGTCGTACCACTGCCACGGCGCCGAGGCGCTGCGGGCGATGGCCGAGCAGGAGCGTGCCGGGGCGGTGCACGCGGCCGGACGCCTGCGGGCGGCGGGGTTCGACGCGCCGGTGGTCAGCGTCGGTGCCACGCCGACCGCGCTGTTCGCCGAACGGCTCGACGGCGTGACCGAGGCGCGGCCGGGCGTGTTCGTCTTCCACGACCTGATGATGGAGGCACTGGGCGTCTGCACCACGGACGAGATCGCCGTCTCGGTGCTCACCAGCGTGATCGGCCACCGGCGCGACCGGGGCTGGACGCTGGTGGACGCCGGCTGGATGGCCCTGTCGCGCGACCGCGGGCTGGCGGGCGAGTTCGCGGACCACGGGCTCGGCCTGGTCTGCGATGCCGACGGACAGCCGATCGGTGGCGGTGACTGGATCGTGGCCGCCGCGAACCAGGAGCACGGCCTGGTCGCGCACCGCAGCGGCGACGCAGCCCGCCTGCTCGACGTGCCGGTGGGCACGCTGCTGCGCATCCTGCCGCAGCATGTCTGCGCGACGGCGGCCCAGCACCCGGCCTACGAAGTCATCGGTGCGGACAGGCAGGTGAGGGCGCGCTGGCCGCGGTTCATGGGCTGGTAGCGGCCTGGGCAGCGGATCGAACAGCGTCCTGATCGCCCGCCTGTTTGCGCGGACAGGCGGGAAGGTGGCGCCTACGCTCGGGGTTCGCCGAGTGTCGTCACCCCATGCCAGAACTTGAATCCTTTTCGCTGGACCCCGCCAGCCCATCCGACTGGTCCGCCGTGCGGGCGCAGGGCCACCGCATGCTCGACGATCTGTTCGACCATCTGGAGCAGATCCGCGAGCGGCCGGTCTGGCAGCCGATCCCGGCTGAGGTGCGCGCCGCGTTCGACGAGCCACTGCCAGCCGCGCCCGTCGCGCTGGCCGAGGCCCACGGGCGCTTCATGACCCAGGTGCTGCCCTACGCGGTCGGCAACACGCACCCGCGCTTCATGGGCTGGGTCCACGGCGGCGGCACGGTCGAGGGCATGCTGGCCGAGATGCTCGCCGCCGGTCTGAACGCCAACCTCGGCGGGCGCGACCAGATGCCGCTGGAGGTCGAACGCCAGACCGTGCGCTGGATGCGCGACCTGTTCGGCTTTCCTGCCACCGCCGGCGGGTTGCTGGTCACCGGCTCGTCGATGGCCAACCTGATCGGCGTGCTCGTGGCGCGCACCCGGGCGCTCGGCATGGGCTCGCGCGAAACCGGCGTGGCCGACCCGTCGCTGGGCCGGCCCCTCGTCGCCTACGCCGCGGCCAGCGCGCACGGCTGTGTCGCGCAGGCCTTCGCCATCAGCGGGCTGGGCACGCAGGCGCTGCGCCGCGTGCCGGTCGACGCCGACCACCGCCTGGATCTGGTGGCGCTGGAGCGGCTGATCGCCGCCGACCGCGCCGCCGGCCGGCGCCCGTTCCTTGTCGTCGGCACGGCCGGGACGGTGGACACGGGTGCCGTGGACGATCTGGACGCACTCGCCACGCTGGCCGGACACCAGCAGATGTGGTTCCACGTCGATGGTGCCTTCGGCGCACTCGGCATGCTCGCGCCGGAGATCGCGCCGCGGCTGCGCGGCATCGAACGCGCCGACTCGATCGCGCTCGACTTCCACAAGTGGGGCCAGGTGCCCTACGACGCCGGCTTCATCCTGGTGCGTGACCAGGCGGACCAGCTCGCCACCTTTGCCTCGCCGGCGGCCTACCTGTCCCGCCATCCGCGTGGGCTGGCGGCCGGCTCGCCCTGGCCCTGCGACCTCGGTCCGGACCTGTCGCGCGGCTTTCGCGCGCTCAAGGTCTGGTTCACGCTGGTCACCCATGGCACCGAGCGCCTCGGCGCCGCCATCGGCCATTCCTGCCGGCTCGCGCAGCGGCTGAAGGACCGCGTCGCAGTCCACCCGGCGCTGGAGCTGCTGGCCCCGGTGGCGCTGAACATCGTCTGCTTCCGCTACGCCGACCCCGCCTGCGGCCTGACCGCCGCGCAGACCGACCGCCTCAACACCGAGCTGGTCGCCGATCTGCACGAATCCGGCCTCGCCGTGCCGTCCACCACCACGGTCGGCGGTCGCGCGGCCATCCGTGTCGCGCTGGTCAACCACCGCACCGTGGCGGCCGACCTGGATCTCCTGCTCGACGCCGTGCTCGCCCTCGGCGCACGCCGCAGCCGTCTGGCGATGGCCGAACCCCGAATCGACTTCCCTTGCGAGAACGCACCATGAACATGCCCTGCATCGAATTCCAGCCCCGCACGATGCCCACCATGGAGTCGCCGCCGCTGATCGGGCTTGCCCGCCTGATGACGATGGCTTTCCGCTGCGTGGACCTGATGCCGCTGGCCCAGACCCTGATCACCCGCGCCCTGGACGATGAGCACGATGCCAACGCGCTGATGGACCTGTCGACGGTCCTGATGCTGCAGGGCGTGCGCGAAGTGGGTCTGTCCACCCAGGCCCAGGCCATCGCCTGCAGCCGGCTCTACCACCTTGCCGCCGACGAGACACCCGCCCTGCACCTGCTGGCGATCATGACGCCGGGTGACCTGATGACCAACGCGCCGCTGGCCTTTCTGGCGGAGCGTTCGGACGTGGCGCTGTCGATGCTCTACGTGCAGCCGGGCGAGCCGCTGCCGCAGCACCTGCCGCCGCACGATGTGCTGTGGATCGCGGTGTCCGAGTCCGACGCCGTGCGCGGATTGCTCGCGGACCTGGGTGCCGCTTGTGCCGGTTGGGGCAGTCCCACGGTCAACCGGCCCGAAGGCACGCTGCGCACGTCGCGCACCGAGGCCTGCGCCGCTTTGCGTGGCCTGCCCGGCGTGTGCATGCCGGACACCGCCCGTGTCGACCGTGCGGCGCTGCAGACGCTCATGCGCTGCGAAGCCGAACCCGGGGCCTGGCTGCAAGATGGCCGCTGGCCGCTCATCGTCCGGCCGGTCGACTCCCATGCCGGTCAGGGACTGGAGAAGGTCGCTTCGCCGTTCGAGCTGTCGCAGTACCTGTCGGCCATGCCCGGCGAGGACTTCTACCTTTCCCGTTTCGTCGACTACGCCAGCGCCGATGGACAGTTCCGCAAGTTCCGTGTCGTGCTGGTGGACGGTGTGCCCTACGCGGGGCATCTGGGTGTGTCGTCGCACTGGATGGTGCATTACCTGAACGCGGGCATGACCGATTCCGCCGCCAAGCGCGACGAGGAAGCGCGTTTCATGGCCGAGTTCGACACCCGCTTCGCCCGGCGCCACAGCGCCGCGCTGCAAGGCATCGCCGAGCGCATCGGTCTGGACTATCTCGTCATCGACTGCGCGGAAACTCCGGAAGGCGAACTGCTGGTGTTCGAGGTCGATCCCGGTGCGGCGATCCATTCGATGGATTCTCCGGACCTGTTCCCGTACAAGGTGCCGGCGATGGAGAAGGTGCGCGTCGCCTTCCGCGCGCTGCTCGCCCGTGTCGCGGCAACGGCTGGGCAGACGCAGCCTTGAACCGGGGATGGCCATGCTGAACCTCGCCGCACAGGCCCTCACCGAGGGCGGCGATGCCCGCATCACGCTGGGCGGCGCGGGAGCCAATGCCTACGGCTGCCCGCCGCGCCCGGATCCCGGGCTGGTCGCGCTCGGGTCATCGACGGCGTCGGTGATCTCCGAGGCCGCCTTCGAGGCCGCCACCGCGCTGTGCACCCGGCTGAACCAATGGCCCGCCGGCCATGTCGCCGAAGCGGCCCGGCTGCGGCACGCCTTGCTGCAGCTCAGTGGCGCCGATGCCGTGCCCGGCACCGACGTGGTGCTGGCCGCCTCGGGCACCGATCTCCACCTCTTTGCGACCCAGCTGGCCGCATGCGCGCCTGGCGTGTCCGTGCAGGCCGTGATGGCCGAGGCCGCCGAAACCGGCAGCGGGGTGCCGGCCGCGCTGGCCGGCCGCCACTTCGCGACCGGTACCTGCCAGGGACAGGTGGTGTCGCGGGGCGAGCCGATCTCGGCGCAGAGCCCGTGCGAGCCGCTGGCGGTGGCGCTGCGCCATCCGGACGGCACGCCGCGCAGCGCGGAGACGGTCGATGCCGATTTCGCGGACGCGGTGGCGCAGGTGCTGCGCGCCGGGCGACGTTGCCTGCTGGTGCTGACGGATCTGTCCAAGACCGGCCTGCTTGCGCCTTCGGTGGCCTGTGCGGCCCGACTGCGCCAGCGCCACGGGGACCGGCTGGAAGTGCTGGTGGATGCCTGCCAGTACCGGCTGGCGCCCGCGTCGCTGGCCGACTACCTGGCGCAGGATTTCATGGTGGCGATCACGGGGTCCAAGTTCGTCACCGGGCCGGCCTTCTGCGGTGCGCTGCTGCTGCCGCCCGCCCTGGCCCGGCGCACACGCCGGCGCCCGCTGCAGGCGCTGCGCATCTACACCGCCCGCAGTTTCTGGCCCGACCACTGGCCTGCGGCCGAGGTGCTGGACGACGAACCCAACCCCGGCCTGCTGCTGCGCTGGCAGGCGGCGCTGGTGGAGCTGCAGCGCTTCCGTGCCGTGCCGGAGCCGCTCGTCGACCGTTTCCTGCAGACCTGGGGCCGGGCGGTCGGAGAGCGGCTGCGCTCGGACGCGACATTCGGCGTGCTGCCGGTGGCGTCGCTCGACGGGGCCCGGGGTGGCCGCTGGTCCGGCGGTCGCTGGGACCGGCACCAGACCATCTTTCCCTTCCTCGTCTACCACCGTGGTGCCGATGGTCGCCGCACACCGCTGAGCCTGGCCGAGATGGTCGACCTGCACCGCGCGCTGGCGCAGGGTGACGCTGGTGTCGGGGATCCGCCGCTGGCCGCGATGCGGTTCCAGCTTGGTCAGCCTGTCGCTTGCGGCCAGCGCGACGGACAGCCCGTGAGCGCCCTGCGCCTGTGCGCCAGCGCCCGCACGGTGGTCTGCGCTGCCCGGTCCCCGCAGGGGCGCGCCGAGGCCGTCGCGCAGGCGATGGCGGCGCTGGACAAGGTCGGCTGGCTGGTGCAGCGGATGGGTGAGACGCCCCGGCAAAGCGCGTCTATTCCTTCTTTTCCGGTTCCGGCGGTTCTCTAGCATCCATCCGTCCCGGTGCGCGTGGCGCGCCGGCACGGCTTGCTTGCCTGCCTCCAGGAACCGCCCATGTCCGATCTGTCCCAGTCGCATCTGAAGTCCGCCGCACCGGCCGAAGCGCCGCTGCCGCTGTCGGCGCGTCCGCGCAAGGGCGGTGACACGCCGTTTGCCTGGCCGACGCCACCGTTTGCCGCCTACGCGCTGCCCGAGCCGCAATGCGGGCCGCTGGCCTGCGAGATCGAAGGGCGCACCGGCAACCTGATGACCGGCGAGCTGGTGGCGATGGAGGTGGTGGCCGGCATCGCACGGGTGCAGGTGCCGCCCGAGCGCATCTCGCTGCCGATGCGCTTCGACCAGATCCGGCGCATCACGCTGCGGGCGACGACCGTGCCGCTGGCCCGGCAGACGGTGGCAGCCCCCGAAGCCGCTCCCGCGGGCACACCGGCCGAGCCGGCTTCCGAAGAGCATGCGCGGGTGCTCGAACACCACGCTGCCCAGCCCTACACCGTCCACCTCAGCGGCGGCGGCTCGGTCGGCGGCGTCACGGTGGGCCATGTCGAGAACGAGGTCGGCCTGTTCCTGTTCGCTCCGCTGGACGACCGCGGCACGGTCCAGACGTCGTTCATGCCGCGCTCGGCCTACGACCGGGTGCTGGTCGGCGAGCGGCTGGGCCAGCTGCTGGTGGAGGAGGCGGCGATCACGCCGGAGCAGGTCGAACAGGCGGTGCAGATCCAGAAGAAGAACCGCGGCCAGAAGCTCGGCGAGCTGCTGGTGGCGCGCCAGATCGTCACGCCCGAGCAGCTGCTCTCGGCGCTCGACAAGCAGGCGCGCATGCCGATGGTGCGGCTGGGCGAGGCGCTGGTGGCCCTCGGCTACGTCACCGACGAACAACTGGGGGACGTGCTCGGCCAGCAGGTCACCGAGCGCATGCAGCCACTGGGTGAGGTGTTGCTGAGCCGCGAATGGGTCACGCAGCAGCAGCTGCGCGTGGCGCTGGCGCGCAAGCTGGGCTATCCGGTCGTCAACCTGAGCACCTTCAAGCCGCAGATCGAGGCGCTGGCCCGGCTGCCGGTGGACCTGGCGCGCACGCTGGAGGTGCTGCCGCTGGTGCACCGCGCCGGGCGGCTGGTGGTGGCGATGCAGGACGTGACACGCCAGGCCGTGCTGGAGCAGCTGCAGACGCTGACCCACTGCACGATCGCGCCTGCGCTGGCCGGCACGGGCGATCTGAAGGCCGCGATCGAGCGTGGCTACGAGCGCCTGCCGATGCCGGATCTGGACGGTGGCCCGGCATCGCCGGAGGCCGCCTCCGATGCCGGGGACCTGGCGGAGTCGGCCACCGGCCGACGCGCCGGCAAATCTGCCAAGGGCGACAAGGCCGAGCGTTCGGGCGGCCCGGTCGTGCAGCTGCTGATCACGCTGGTGGCCGACGCGATGGGCCGTGGCGCCAGCAGCATCCACCTCGAAAACCACCCGAGCGAGGACAAGCTCTGGGTGCGCCTGCGCCGCGACGGCCGCATGGAGCCGCACAGCGAGCTGCCTGGCAGCTACCGCAACAGCCTGATTCCGCGCATCAAGACGCTGGCCGAGATGGACGTGCAGGACACGCGCAGGCCGCAGGAGGGGCGACTGGCATTTTCCCGGCTGATGCAGGCGCACAAGATCGAGCTGCGCGTGACGACGCTGCCGACACACGGTGGTTTCGAGGACGTGGTGCTCGGACTGCCGACCCGGTTGAAGACACTGAAGTTCGACGGCCTGGGACTGACGACCCAGGACCAGGAACGCATCGCTGGCCTGCTCAAGCGCCCGTCCGGCATGGTGCTCACGGTCGGCCCGGCCCGTTCCGGGCGCACCACGACGCTGTTCGCCGAGCTGGCGCTGGTGAACCAGCCGGACCGCAAGATCGTCTCCATCGAGGAGCGCATCGAGATGAGTCTGCCCGGTGTGCGCCAGATCGAGGTGAATCCGCGCACCGGCCACACGCACGAGCAGGCCTTGCAGGCGGTGATGTCCGCGGACGCCGACATCATCCTGATCGACGCGATCCGCGACAGCGCCACCGCGCGGCTGGCGACCGAAGCGGCCGTGTCGGGCCGGCTGGTGCTGGCGTCGATGGTGGGGCGCACGGCGTCCGAGGCGGTCCAGCGCCTGCTGGACATGGGCGTGGAGCCGTGGAACCTGGGCGACGCGCTGCTCGGGGTGCACGCGCAGCGCCTGCTGCGCCGGCTGTGCAGCGCCTGCCGCATGAGCCGCTCGGCCAAGGAGCCGGAAATCGACGAGTGGATCGAAGGCTACTTTCACGGCGCGGCGGTGGAGGCCGCCGAAGCGGAACGCGCACAGCTGCGCGCGAGCTGGCTGGAGCGCTACGGCCGCGACGGCCGCCTGCGCCGCTACCAGAGCGCGGGTTGCGAGCGTTGCCGCGAATCGGGTTACCGCGGCCGGGTGGCGGTGCACGAGCTGCTGGTGATCAACCGGGAGCTGCGCCGGCTGATCCGCGCGGGTGCACCGGCCTGGAACATCCAGCGCCAGGGGCTGGTGGACGGCATGCGCACGCTGCGGCAGGACGCGGTGGAGAAGATGCTGGCCGGGCTGACCAGTCTGGACGAGGTGCGCTCGGTCGCCGACCTCTGAGGTTCGGGGGACGGGCTCAGCGCCCGCGCAGGAACAGCGTGTCGAGTTCCCGGATCGTGACCTGGCGCCAGGTCGGGCGGCCGTGGTTGCACAGGTCGGCGCGCTCGGTGCGTTCCATGTCGCGCAGCAGGGCGTTCATCTCCTCCAGTGTGAGCCGGCGGTTGGCGCGCACGGCGCCGTGGCAGGCCATGGTGGCGAGGATCTCGTCGTGCGCGCGCTGCACCAGCGCGCTGGCTTCGTGCTCCGACAATTCGCCTAGCACCGACCGCGCCAGCGCCACGGCATCCGCGTCCCGCAGCGCCGCGGGCACGGCGCGCACGGCCAGCACGCCCGGAGACAGGGGCGCCACGTCCAGCCCGAGGCGGGCGAGCGTGGCGGTGTGGGATTCGGCCGCGGCGACTTCGGTCGGCGTGGCGGAGAAGGTGGCCGGGATCAGCAGAGGCTGGCTGTCGATCGTGCGCTCGCCGTCGCCCTGTCCGTCACCGAGCCGCGCCTTGAGCTGTTCGTAGACGATGCGTTCGTGCGCGGCGTGCATGTCGACGATCACCAGCCCGTGCCGGTTCTCGGCCAGCACATAGAGGCCGCCGAGCTGCGCCAGCGCGCGGCCGAGTGGCCATTCCTCGGCGGGTGCTGGCGCTGGTGATGCGTTCACCTCCGGCGAGGCGCCCGGGCTGCGCGGCCAGTCCGGCGGCATCTCCCGGGCGTGCAGCGCGGCGGCGTGCTGCAGCACCAGCGTGCCCTGGATCTGCGGTGGGGGGCGCCAGGCGGGCAGCGGGGATGGCGGCGCGTCGAAGGTCTGCGGCGAGGCGCGCGCGGGTTCGGCAGGCTGATCGCCGGGCGCGCTGCCTGGTGCATCCGCCGTGCGCGACGGCGCCAGCGCCTGCTCCACCGCCCGCCGCACCGCCTGGTGCACCTCGCGGGAATCCCGGAAGCGCACCTCGATCTTGGTCGGGTGCACGTTCACGTCGACCCGGTCCGGCGCGATGTCGATGCGCAGCACGTAGCTCGGTTGCCGCGCACCGTGCAGCACGTCCTCGTAGGCCGAGCGCACGCCGTGTCCGATCAGCCGGTCGCGCACGTGGCGGCCGTTGACGTAGGCGTACTGCAGATCGGCCCGCGCCCGCGCCGCCTCGGGCAGACCGACCCGGCCGCTGATCGCCAGCGGCCCGACCTGTACCTCGACCGGCCGGCTCGCGGCGATGAAGTCCGCGCCCAGCACGTCGCGCAGGCGCTGCTCGGCCGAGGCGGGGCGGAGCTGCTCGACCAGCCGGCCCTCGTGCCAGACGGAGAATCCGACTTCCGGGCGCACCAGCGCGTGGCGCCGCACGGCTTCGAGGCAGTGGCCCAGCTCGGTCGCGTCGGTCTTGAGGAACTTGCGCCGGGCGGGGGTGGAGAAGAACAGCTCGCGCACCTCGACCGTGGTGCCGGTGGCGCGGGCCGCCGGGACCATCTCGCCGGTGCGGGCGTCGATGCGCCGGGCGTGTGCGCAGTCGGCGGTGCGGCTGGTGACCGACAGCTCGGCCACCGAGCCGATGGCGGCCAGCGCCTCGCCGCGAAAGCCCATCGTGCCGACCTGCTCCAGATCACCGAGCGAGCCGATCTTGCTGGTGGCGTGGCGGCGCAGTGCCAGCGGCAGCTCGTCGTCGGGGATGCCCGCGCCGTCGTCCTCGACCACGATGGCGCGCACGCCGCCCGCGCTCAGCCGCACGGTGATCTGCGCGGCGCCGGCGTCCAGCGCGTTGTCCAGTAGTTCGCGCACGACCGAGGCCGGGCGCTCCACCACCTCGCCCGCAGCGATCTGGCTGATCAGCTCGTCGGGCAGTTCACGGATGGGGCGGCGCGGGGGAGGGAGGGTCGACATGGGGCGGATTGTAGGAACCCGGCCCGGGCACCGTGCCGCACCGGCTTCAATGCAGGTAGCGGCCTGCCTCGGTCAGCTGCACCAGCTCCACGAAGCGCGAGCCGCTCAGCTCCTGGCGACTGAAGTTCACGCGCATGCCCGCGACGTACCACTGCAGCACATTCAGCGTGGCATGCAGCCGGGCGCGGCCGAGGTCGCCGTGGCAGCGCTGCAGTGCTTCGATGAGCACCTGCGCGTTGAGCCAGCCTTCCAGGCTCGCATAGCCGATGGGCACCTTGGCGGAGGCCGCCTGGCTGCGGTAGTCGGCGATCTGCCGGTCGCTCTCGCTCCAGGGGTAGGGGACGACCTGCGAGATCGCCAGGCCGCGGGCCTGGGCACCGATGCGGCGGATGGCGTCTTCGTCCGAGACGATCGACAGCCCGTAGAACGCCGGGTGGCGGCGCAGGTCGGCGGCGGTGGCCATCACGGTGGCGGCCTGCGAGCCGTGGATGAACATCACGATGGCCTGCGGTGCCAGCGCCAGCAGCTTGCGGGCGGCTTCCTGCGCGGTGGCGCCGTCGGGGGTGACGGCGGCGGTGCCGGCCAGTGTCAGGCCCTGCGCGGCGAGGGCATCGGCGATCAGCTTCAGCCCCTCTTCGCCGAACGGCGTGGCCAGGTGCACCACGCCGATGCGCTGCAGTCCGACGGTGGCCAGGTGCAGCGCGAGCGCGGCGGCTTCCTGTGCGTGGCTGGCGCGCACGAAGTAGGCGGCCCCCTGGCACTGCGTCCGCACCGAATCGGCCACCCAGAGTCCGCCCAGCGCCGGTACGCCGTGCTGGCGCAGCAGGGGTTCGATGGCGGCCAGGCTCATGCTGCCGGCGCAGCCGAAGAGGGCGGTGGCGTTCTGTTCGGTGATCAGCTTGTCGCAGATGGCCCGGGCCAGCGCCGGGTCGCCCTGGTCGTCGGCGGTGATCCAGCGCAGGCGCCGGCCGGCGACGCCGCCGCGGGCGTTGAGCGTGTCGAAGGCCATCTGCGCCCCGGCGTTGAAGGCCAGGACCGGCGGCGACAGCGGACCCGTGAGCGGCGCCGACTGCCCGAGCACGAGGTCGGACGCGGCCCGGACCGAACCGGCGGACCACGCCAGCGCAGCGCCGGCGCTCGTCAGGACGAAGCTTCTCCGTTGCATGGATACAGGAAAGGGGTGGGAAGAAAAAACGGAGGCGGGATTGGTTGTCAATCCCTGGAATGGATGGCGCCGAGTGTGCCTGCCGGATTTTCGCTTGTCATGACACCGGATCCGCTGCACCGGGCAGGCGT
>NZ_JBFPGY010000098.1:0-11501 GCF_041083715.1 Sphaerotilus sp. | reverse complement strand
CGAACCTGTCGAGCGGCAAGATGGGGTTCTCGCTGGCCCGCGCGGCCCGCGAGGCTGGTGCGGATGTCACGCTGGTGGCCGGCCCGGTCCATCTGGACACGCCGCGCGGCGTGCGCCGCATCGACGTACGCTCGGCGCAGCAGATGCACGACGCGGTGCTGCCGGCCGCGCCGCTGCACGATCTCTTCATCGCCACCGCGGCGGTGGCCGACTGGCGTCCGGCCAGCCTGTCCGCGCACAAGATCAAGAAGGACGGCAAGAAGATCGCGCCGACCTTCGAACTCAGCGAGAACCCCGACATCCTTGCCGCCGTCGCGGCCTTGCCGGACCGGCCCTACTGCGTCGGCTTCGCGGCCGAAAGCGAGAGGCTCGAACACCACGCCCGCGAGAAGCTGCTGCGCAAGAACGTGCCGCTGATCGTCGGCAACCTTGGCCCGGCGACGTTCGGCCGCGACGACAACGCGCTGCTGCTGGTCGATGCGGACGGCGCCCGCGCGCTGCCTGAAGACGGCAGCCGCTGCGACAAGCAGGAGCTGGCCCGGGCGCTGGTGCAGGACATCGCGTGGCGCCTGCCTGCCCGCGTTTGAATCCAGGGGCGCATCCCGGTACAGTCTCGTGATGTCCCTCGGTCGCCGTTCTCTGATGCGCCTGGTCTGGATGGCCTTGCTGGCCGTCCTGATGGTGGCCGTCGCTCCGACGGTGTCGCGCCTGCTGGGCGCGGTAGATCCTGCGCGGGCGGCGGTGCTGGCCGAGATCTGCTCGGTCGGCATGATATCGGTGGCAGCCCCCGCATCGGATGCGCCTGATCCGGAATTCACCGGGGACGGCGCCCATTGCCCGATGTGCCTGTCCGCGGCCGTGGCCTTCGCCTGGCCCGAGCCTGATCGCCGGCCAGACCATGCGCCCGCTGCGCAACACCTGCGGCCCGCCACGGAGCCGCTGTACTTGCCCGGCCCGGCCCCGGTCTGGCGCTCGGCGCCTCCTCGCGCCCCTCCCGCGCAAGCCTGATTTGGCCCGCCGCCGAGGCGGTCGACGGTCAGTGCTGGTGGCCGCTGTCGCGTGCTGCTTCGCGCGGCTGCTGCACCCAGACCGTGACCTCCCGCTCGCCGCCGCGCTCGAAGCGCAGGGTCAGCGCGAAGCGGTCTCCCACCACCAGCGGTGACTTCAGGTCGATGAGCATCAGGTGGTACTGACCACCGTGCCGAAACGGCAGTTCGCCGCCGGCTGGCAAGGCCACGGAGTCCAGTGACCCCATGCGCATGACCTCGCCGTCCATGACCATCCGGTGAATTTCGACAGAGCCCGCTGCCGGGGTGCGCGCGCTGACCAGGCGATCTGCACTGTGCCCCGTGTTGCGCAGGCCGCGGAAGTAGACCGCGCCGGTGCGGGCGCCCGGCAGCGAGGGCGTGGCATACGGGTGGTCGATGACGATGTCGCCGGCTTTGAAGTCATGGGCCAGCACGACGCAGGGCGCGGCAAGTGCCAGGGTCAGTGCAGTCGTCAGGCAATGGCGGCGCAAGGGCTGGAAAAACGTCTTCATCGGTGGAGTCCGGTTGAGGGTGGGTTGCAGCATGTTCAATCAAGTGTTGTCTTTTGTTGTTTAACAGTCAATATGATCAATAAAATTCAATATATGTTGCCATCGTTTTCTGAGTGATCGGATAATTCCGGAATGACTGCGCTTCGACGCTCACTGGCACGACTGACCCGGATGGCCTGCTGGCTGTTCCTGGTCGCGGCGTGTCTGCCGACGTTGTCGCGGTTGATCGCTGCGGCCGACCCGGTGCGCGCGGCGATGCTGGCCGAGGTCTGTGCGGTCACTGTGGCGAGTGCGCCCATTGATAGCGACGGACAGCCTCTGGCGGGCGATGTCATGGGTGGCGCGCACTGCGCGGCCTGTCTGACCCCGGTGCTGTTGGCCGATTGGCCGGCGCCTGACCGCCGGGCTGACTTCGATCGGCCGGTGCTGCGCCTGCGTCCGGTCATCGAGCCCTTGCAGGCACCGCAACCCGCGCCTGCCGGCCCCCCGATTCCCCCCCGAGCCCCGCCGCGGACGGCCTGAGAACCGCAGCACCGCCCCGCTGTGGGCGTGCGGTGTGCTGTCGCCGTGCGTGCAGCCGGACTGGTTCCGCTGTCCGCCGACCGTCCCCTGACTGTCGCCCTGACCGTCTTGCTCTCGGGTTTTCCAATGCCTTCCGTTGTCTCGCTGATGCGATGGATGACGCACCTGAACGTGGGTGCCTTCCTCGCCACCCTGGCCTGGCTGTGCTGGATGCACAGCATGCTGTCCAGTGCCTCGCCACGACCGATCGCCTCCCCGGCCCCGCTGACCCTGGTGGCCTGTCCTGCTCCCGGGACATGTGCCGCGCCGGAGGTGCGTCGATGATCCAGAACGTCAAGCTGTTCGTGGCCGCACACGTGGTGGCTGCCGTGGCCCTGTATGCACTGGCGCTGTACATCGGTGGCGGCTGGGCCGATGCGCCGACCTTGCCGCTGAGCGGTACGGCCACACGCTTCGCCTCACGCCCGTCCCCTGCGCTGTTCGGCGCGCCACGTCCGGTCGATCCGGCGGTCGAGGCGCGACTGCCTCGCCATGAACTCGAACTGCGCTCTGCCAGCCAAGACCTGCCCGCGCCCTGGGCGCGGTGAGTCGCGCTCGACATTCTGTCCAACCCCTCCCTGTCCGATCCCCTGGAGATGACCATGTCTGTTTTTTCTTCTGCCCGTTTCCCGCTGGCCCTGATGGCCGCTGCCGCACTGACCGCCTGCGGCGGCGGTGAAGACGCCACGACCACCACCCCGACCGCCACCACGCAGAGCGTGTCCATCGACTTCGCCGCCACCGTTGGCAACTCGGTGCTGAACATCGGCACCTGCGCCGACACGCAGGTCAACGGCATTGCCACGCGCGGCGGCGCGGCGGTCAACGCCAAGCTCACCGACCTGCGCTTCTACGTCTCGAACGTGAAGCTGCTGAAGGCGGACGGCACCGCCGTGGCCGTCACGCTCGACGAAAGCACCTGGCAGGCCAACTCGGGCACCGACTCGGTGGCGCTGATCGACTTCGAGGATGGCACCTGCGTCAACGGCGGCGCCACCGGCGGCACCAACACCAAGCTCACCGGCAACGTCGCCAGCGGCACCTACGTCGGCGTGTCCTTCGTGCTGGGCGTGCCCGAGTCGCTCAACCACGTCAACCCGGCGCTGTCCACCACGCCCAAGCCGATCGACGCCAGCGTGCCCGGCATGCTCTGGTCCTGGCAGTCGGGCCGCAAGTTCATGAAGATCGAACTCAGCCCGGAGAATGCCACCACAGCCGGCACCTACACCGGCGGCGTGCAGACCATCACCGCCGCAGGCGCGCAGGCCACGACGACGACCGCCGGCGTCACCACCAACGTCGCCAACACCAGCACCTTCGTCTACCACCTTGGCAACACCGGCTGCGTGGCGGATGCGGCGGCCACGGCCACGGGCGGCTACACCTGCAGCACGAACAACCAGGTGCCGGTGACGATCGCCGCGTTCAATCCGACCAGCCAGCGCATCACGATGGACCTGCAGGCGCTGTTCGCCGGCAACAACGCGACGCAGAACACCGTCAGCACCGCCGCGGGCTGCATGTCGGCCGCGGACGATCCGCAGTGCCCGGCGATGTTCACCGCGCTGACCGGCGCCAAGTCGGGCGGCACCATCTTCCGCGCCATCGCCAAGTGATCCGCGGAGCGACTGCACCATGACCTTCGCAAGCCGCCCGCTGAACCGACTGAAGGTGGCTTGCGTGCTCCCTGTCACCGTGACGCTGGTCCTTGTGGCCAGCCTGTTCGGCTGTGGCGGGGGTGGCACGCAGGCCATCGACACGGGACTGAGTACCACGTCCTGGACCTGGCGCCTGCCGGCCGGGTTTCCCGTGCCCGTGGTGCCGGACAACAACCCGATGAGCGACGCCAAGGTCGAGCTGGGTCGCTTCCTGTTCCACGACAAGCGCCTGTCGGGCAATGGCACCCAGGCCTGCGCCAGTTGTCACCTGCAGTCGCTCGCCTTCACCGATGGCCGGGCCACCTCGCTCGGCTCCACCGGCGAGGCCCACCCGCGCAACGCGCAACCGCTCGCCAACGTCGCCTACAACGCCACGCTGACCTGGGCCAACTTCTCGCTCATCGACCTGGAGCAGCAGGCGCTCGCCCCGTTGTTCGGCGACAACCCGGTCGAGATGGGCGTCAACGACCGCAACCAGGCCGCGGTGCTGGCCCGCATCAGCGCTGACGCCGATTACCCTGCCCGTTTCGCCAGCGTCTACGCCGGCCAGACCCAGCCGATCACCTGGGAAAACATCATCAAGTCGATCGCTGCGTTCCAGCGCTCGATCATCTCGGCCAACAGCCGCTACGACCGCGCGCAGCGGGGCGAGGTGCTGCTCACGGCGGCGGAGACCCGCGGCCTGAACCTGTTCAACGGCGAGAAGGCCGAGTGCTTCCACTGCCACGGCAGCTTCAACTTCAACGACCAGACGCGCCACCTCGGCCTGCGGCTGGTGGACACACCCTTCCACAACACGGGGCTCTACAACATCGATGGCAAGGGCGGGTTTCCGTTCCCGAACCGCGGCATCCTGGAACTCAGCGGCAAGCCCGAGGACATGGGCAAGTTCCGCGCGCAGACGCTGCGCAACGTCGCGGTGACAGCGCCCTACATGCACGACGGCAGCATCGCGACGCTGGAGGAAGTGCTCGATTTCTACGCTGCGGGCGGGCGGGTGATCACCAGTGGTCCGCACGCGGGTGATGGCCGCAACAACCCCTTCAAGAGCGATCTGGTCGCCGCGATCAGCCTGACTGCGCAGGACAAGGCCGATCTGGTGGCCTTCCTGAAGACGCTCACCGACGAGGATCTGCTGACCGATCCACGTTTTTCGAACCCGTTCCAATGAGGCCCTCCATGCACATGAAGCCTGTTCAGCGGCGTGCCGCGCACCGTGCCGTGGTGTCCGCGCTGATCGCGGCGGGTGTCCTGGGCGGCGGCGCGGCGCTGGCGCACGAAGCCGAAGAGGACACGCTGCCCGGCACCGCTGGCTGGCGCGTGAATGCGGCGGCGGCCGTTTCAGCCATCGAGGCCAGCTCGTCGTGGCCGGCACCACGCTGGTCGGGCGTGCTCGGCAGTGGGCAGGCGGCGGACGACCGGCGCGGCCTGCACGTCGAGCATGCGATGCTGGGCGGTGCGTTCCGTGCGGACACCGCCAGCGGCGTGCAGCTCGGCGCACGGCTGGCGGTGGGCTGGCACGGGCAGGGCGCGGCGCACGTCGAGACGGCCACCGGTGAAGCCCGGTACCGGCTCGGGGATGACCCGCTCAGCCTGTCGGCGGGGCGCATGGCGATGCCGATGGGCGCGGTGCTGACGGACGCCGGCCACCTTGACCGCTACGCGCAGACGCCGCTGATCCGGCGCGCGGTGTCCGATGGCGACTGGATCGACGATGGTGTTCACTTGCGCTGGCGCCGCGGCGACGGGCAGGACGACGGGTTGCAGACCGTGGGCGTCGGCCTGTGGCGGGCGAAGGCGTTTCCGGGCTCGGCGGATGCCGCGGTGGCGCCGAGCCTGCACCTGCGCGCGGGGCAGGGCGAGTGGACCGCCGACGGCTTCGCGATGCGGCTGGCACCCCGGTCGCGCGGTGCCTACGCGGCGAGTTCCACGGCCGGGCACACCCACGCGCAGCCGGACTGCGCCCGCAGCCTGGTCGGCGTCACCTGCTTCGACGGGCGCAGCGTGGTGGTCGGGGCGAGCCTGCGCTGGACGCCACACGACCTGCCGCTGATGCTGACGCTGGCCGGCTTGTCGCAGCACGAGCGCGGCACGCTGGATTCGCTGAGCGGTTCCGCCGACTACCGCGGTCGCACCACGGGCGGCTGGCTCGACGCGGTGTGGTCGCTGGATGCGCGCTGGCAACTCGGGCTGCGTGCCGAGCGACTGGTCGCCTGGCACCGCCTGGAAGGGCCGGGGGCGACTGGCGTGGCTCGGGACGCCGGCCTCGCCACGAACCAGCCGATGCACCGGCTCGCCGGTAGCCTCGCGCTGCAGTCCTCCGAGGGCTGGCGCGTGATTGCCGAAGCCGGCACCGAGCGCGGTGCCGAGCGCACCTCGCGCTGGGTCGGGCTGCGCCTGATCACGCAGGCTTCTATTCAACCCTGACCCCTTTTTTTCACCCTGTCGTTTCCGGAGATTTCCATGCTGAACCTGAACCGCTTCATGCCCGCCGCGGCCCTGATCGTCGCCTTGCTGGCCCCCGTGGCCGTCCACGCGGCCGATGACACCCAGGCCATTCGCCACGTGATGATGAAAACCTGGGACAAGCCCGAATCGCGCCTGCAGGTCGAGCCGGTGGTGCTGCGTGGCGCACACGCCGTGGCGGGCTGGACGCAGGGCGAGCGCGGCGGCCGGGCGCTGATGGCGCGCAACGGCGACGGGAGCTGGCGCGTCGTGTTGTGCGCGGGGGACGGCATCCGCCACGCACCCGCGCTGCAGGACGCCGGCCTGAGTGCCGCGGACGCGCAGGCGCTGGCCCAGGATCTGGCCGTCGCCGAAGCCAAGTTGCCCGCGGCGCAGCGCGCCAAGTTCGCCACCTTCGACGGCATCGTCCGCATGGATGCGCACGGCCAGCACCCGCCCGCCGATGACGCTGCCCACGGCCAGCACAAGACCCATTGACAGTCGCGCCAACGGTGCCACCCCGACGCTTCTGAACACGTTCATTCCGAGGATCTCGACATGATCTCGATCGCCAGCCCTGTTTCTTCTGTCCGCCACGACGATCTGCTGGCCTGGTGCGGCCCGGCGCGCGAGCGGTTCCGCCGCGGAGAGCTTGTGTTCCGGGCTGGCCGGTTCCAGTGGCCGTTCGTGATCGTGGCCGGGGCGATGCGCCTGGACCTGCCAGCGGGGGACGACAGCGCGCTGCACCTGGCGCTGCCCGGCGATCTGCTCGGCTTCGAGCAACTGATCGGCCAGCCGCAGAGCACCTGCGGCCGGGCGATCGTCGAGACGGTCATCGCGCCGCTGGGCGCGGTGCCGGAGGGCTCGCGGCAGGACCTGCTGATCCGGCAGCTCGCGGCCAGCCATCGCCGCGCCGCCGAGCAGGGGCGGCTGCGCTTCGGCCCAGCGTCCGAGCGAATCCGAGCGCTGCTGCTGATGCTGGCACAGCCTGATCACGCGCATGCGGAGCCGATGTGCTGCGAGCTGCCGCGCCTGAGCGACATCGCCGCGCTGACCGACACCGCGCCAGAGACCGCCTCGCGCGTGCTCTCCAGCCTGCGCCGCAGCGGGCTCATCGCCGCCGGTGGTGAGGACGCGCAGCGCTCGGTGCAGATCGGCCCGCTGATGCACCTGCGGGCGGGCGAGATGCCGGCCGGCATGACGCGCAGCCGCACCGGGGTCGCCCACGCTCGGGCCGCATGAATTTTTCAAACGACAACGATTCCCGAGGAGCCAAGATGATCCACCGACTGACCCCGGTCGCCCTGGCGGCGACGCTGGTGTTCCCTGCCCACGCCCAGACGGATGCGCCGGGCACCAGCCTGCCGACCGTGGTGGTGACGGGCAACCGCAGCCCCTACGTCCTGCCCGCCACCCGGTCGGCCACCCGCACCGACACCCCGGTCGAGCAGGTGCCGCAGTCGATCGTGGTGCTGCCGAAGTCGCTGATCGAGGACCAGGGCGCCCGCACGCTCACAGACGTGCTGCGCAACGCGAGCAACGTCAACGACGTGGACGAGCGCGACGCCAACAACGTGCCGTTCAAGATCCGCGGCTTCACGGCGGCAACCGTGGTGGACGGCGTGGCGATGCCGGGCTACTTCGGGACGCAGGAAAGCCTGGTGAACGTCGAGCGCATCGACATCGTCAAGGGGCCGGCGGGTGACCTGTTCGGCAGCAGCCAGGGCCTGGGCAGCTACGGCAGTCTCGGCGGCACCGTCGCCATCACCACCGCCGAGCCCGACCAGACCGTGCGCCGCCGTGTCCAGTTCCGGCTCGGGTCGCAGCGCGAGCGCGGTGTCGGCTTCGACGTCAACCAGCCGCTCGGCGCGGACTGGGCGGTTCGGTTGGTGGGCGAGGCCAGCGAGCGCGACAGCGAGACGGACCGGGTGTTCTTCCGCCGCCGCGCGCTGGCGCCCAGCCTCGCGTGGACGCCGAGTGCCGACACCAAAGTGGTGCTGAAGGGGCGCTACCTGGACAACACCACGCTCGACTACAGCGGTCTACCGGTCAACGGCACGCTCGACACCTCGACCTACACGCTGTCGCGCCGCACGATGATCGCCGCGACCGACCAGCCCGACACGACCAACACCTCGCAGGGCGTCCACCTGCACTGGATGCAGCGGCTGACCCCCGCGTGGACCTTCGACCTGACCCTGGCGCACCAGCAGGCGAAGGTGGACCAGCGCGGAAGCTGGCTCGTGGACCCCACCGGGATGATGGGCTGCTTCGGTTTCGGCACGGCCACGCCGGCCACCAACATCCTCTGCGGCGCCCGCATGTGGGACCGGTTCAAGACGACCTCGGTTTCACCGAGCCTGACCGGCCACATCGAGCACGACGGCGTCCGGCACACGCTCAGCGCCGGCCTCGACCTGGAGCGGACGAAGGACGACGCCTTCATGATCTACTCCAATCTGATGGGACCGATCGCGATGGACAACGTCAGCCTGGTCGGGCCGACCGTCTACCCGGTCTGGTCCGAGCCGCTGGAGCCGGCCACCCCTGATCAACAGAACCGCTACACGTCCCGCGTGCTCTACCTGCAGGACCAGGTGGACATCGGGGACTGGCACCTGCTGGGCAGCCTGCGCCACAGCCGCATCGACGTGACCGACATCAACCCCGCCTGGGGCGTCAGCAACGTCAGCCGCAACCACCGCACGACGCCCCGCGTCGGCGCGGTCTACGACGTGACGCCGCAGGTGTCGCTGTTCGCCGGCTATTCCGAGGGCATCAAGGTGCCGACGGTCTCCGTCTTCAGCACGCCGCCCAAGCCGGAGGAGGGGCAGCAGAAGGAGCTGGGCCTGCGCCTCAAGGATTTCAACGGTGTATCCGCGACCATCGCCGTGTTCGACCTGTCGCGCCGCAACGCCGCGGTCGGCGATCCGGCGCAACCCGGCAAGTCGATCCAGACCGGGCTGCAGCGCTCGAAGGGCGTGGACATCGACCTGCGTTGGCGCTTTGCCCGCGGCTGGACCGGGCTGGCCGCGCTCACCTCGCAGCAGGCGCGCATCGTCGAGGACACGAACACGGCGCTGGTGGACAAGTGGCTCTTCAACGTGCCGCAGAAATCGGCCCGGTTGGCGCTGCGCTATGACGCGCCGGAGGGGGCGTGGTCCGGTTTCGGTGCGGGGCTGGGGATGACCTACCGCGGCCGGCTCGCCGGGGACAACGCCAACAGCTTCTTCACGCCCGCGGCCACGGTCTGGGACGCACAGATGTCCTGGCGTACCGAAGGCGCCCGCTACGGCGTCGGGGTCGGCAACCTGTTCGACCGGCAGTTCTACAAGCCGTCTGCCTACTTCGGTGGCGGTCAGGTCACGCCCGCGCAGCGCCGCACCGTGACCGCCTCGGCCCAGTTCGATTTCTGAAGCGGGAGTGACCATGAATCGTCGACGTTTCTGGCACCTGTTGTCTTTTTCCGGCTGGTCCCTGACGAGCGTGTCCACCCGGGCCGCCGCGGGGGAGCCGACCTCGCCGCCTGCGGCCCCGGTGCCCTCCAAGGAGACCGCCGAGGCCGCCCACCTGGAGGCGATGGACCGGTACGCCGCGCTGCTCGGCGGCCCCAAGGTCAAGGTGGCGATGCTGGTCTATCCCGGCATGTTCCTGCAGGACCTGGTCGGGCCGCTGGCGGTGTTCGAGTCGCTGATGAACAAGGAGATCCACCTGGTCTGGAAGAACCTGGACCTGGTGGGCAACGAGAAGGATCCGCAGCCGCTGATCCCGGTGCGGCCGACGACCACCTTCGCGCAGTGCCCGAGCGACCTCGACGTGCTGTTCGTGCCGGGCGGCGTGCCGGGCACCTTCACGTTGATGGAAGCCCCGGAGGTGCTGCGTTTCCTGGCTGACAAGGCGCGCACGGCCCGGTTTGTCACCAGCGTCTGCACGGGCTCGCTCATCCTCGGCGCGGCGGGCCTGCTCAAAGGCTATCGGGCAACGTCCCACTGGTCCACGGTGGACGTGCTGAAAGACCTCGGCGCCATCCCGGTGCGGGAGCGGGTGGTGATCGACCGCAACCGCATCACGGGGGGCGGCGTGACGGCGGGGATCGACTTCGGGCTGACGATCGCGGCGCTGGTGACGTCGAAAGACTACGCACAGGCGATCCAGCTCTACCTCGAATACGATCCTGCGCCGCCCTTCAACGCGGGCTCGCCGGACAAAGCGCCGCCTCTTGCCCGACAGTTTTTGGTCGATATGTTCGCGGGCATGGTGGACCACGCGCGGCACACTGCGCAACGCGCCATGCAGCGGCTGGGCGGGTAGGCAAGTCGGTGGCCTGTCGGCCCCTGCGTCGCTTCACTTGCGCTGGCTTTTTTCACCTGAAGGAGATTCCCATGATGTTGTCCCGCTCGATTCTGAACGCCGCCACCTCTGTGGCACTGACCCTGGCCAGCGCCACGGCTGCCTACGCTGACGTGACCGTCATGGAGCCCTGGGTCCGCGGCACCGTGGCGAGCCAGAAATCCACCGGCGCGTTCATGCAACTGACCACCACCGAAGCGGTGCGGCTGGTCGAGGTGAAGTCCGGCGCTGCGAAGATCGTCGAGGTCCACGAGATGCGCATGGAGGGGGACCGCATGATGATGAAGGCGGTTCCAGGGATCGACGTCGTCCCGGGCCAGACGCTCGAACTCAAGCCGGGTGGATACCACGTCATGCTGATCGACGTGGTCAAGCCGCTGAACGCGGGTGACAAGGTACCGCTGACGTTGGTGCTCGAAGGCAAGGACAAGAAGCGCATCCAGGTGGAGATCAGCGCCGAGGTCCGGGCACTGAACGCCATGCCGGCGGCGCAGCAGCACCAGCATTGACCTGACCAACCCCAACCGACCGTTTCGCCGCGCGGATGCCCTATAGTCGCGCCGGTTTCGTATAGCACTCTGGAGAGCATTCGGTGGACGCAAGCAACCCCTACGGCCTCGCCGCCCTCTGGTCCGGCTCGGACCTCGTCGCCAAGACCGTGCTGCTGATCCTTGTGGTCATGTCGGCGGGGAGCTGGTATCTGCTCATCGTCAAGTGGATCGAGCAGCAGCGCATGCTGACCCAGGCCAAGGCGACCGAGGGCTTCTGGACCGCGGCCAGTGTCGCGCAGGGCGTGGACACGCTCGCCACCGGCAGCCCATTCCGCTTCATCGCCCAGGCGGGCGCGGATGCCTCGGTCAAGCACGCCGGACTGCTCGGCCAGATCGACCTGAACACCTGGATCACGATGTCGATCCAGCGCGCCATCGAGCGGGTGCAGGGCCGGC
>NZ_JBFPGY010000097.1:0-11516 GCF_041083715.1 Sphaerotilus sp. | reverse complement strand
GCTCCACTGCCGGTGTACGGCAGCCTGGGCCAGCCGACCCTGCGGGGGTTGCTGAGCTACCTGCAGGCCGAGTGGCTGCCGACCTTGGGGCTGGATGCCAAGGCCCTGCAGCTCGTGATGGGCAAGACCGGCCTGGAGCTGGTCTTTGCCGACACGCTGCACCTGACGACCAGTTCCAGGCTCAACCTGGGTGCGCAGGTCGATGCGATCGGCCTGCAACTTGATGGCGATGTCAACCTCAATGTCACCGCCGATGTGGATGTGGCATTCCGCCTGAGCGTCGACTGGAGCACCGGCACCAGCAGCTTCAAGCTCGATCGGCTGGAGATGCAGGCCCGCGCCGCCGTGGACGACATCGACGTCACGGCCAGCCTGGGCCCCCTGGCCGTGCGCCTGGGCGACACGGCTCCCGGCCACCAGACCGGCTCGCTGTCCCTGACGCTGGGCGGCAGCGTGCAGCAGACGGCCACCGGCCTGGAGTTCGTGCAGACCACGGACCGGATCAACGTGGTCCTGCCCATCTACGCCGAGCTGGCCGGGCTGGACCTGAGTGCCGGTGCATTGCCGACGATCCAGCTCAGCGGGCAGGTCTTCGGCAGTGCCGCCGCCGCCAGCACGACAGCGGCCGGCTCGACCGGCGGCTCCGGCAGCAGTGGTTCCAGTGGCAGCGGTTTCAGCCTGGGCGGCATCAAGCTGACCACACTGAACTTCGACAAGATCGGTGACTTCAGCCGGATGTCGCTGGTCAGCCTGATCCAGATGTTCCCGGACTTCCTGGAGACGCTCCGGGGCCTGAGCGACAGCGGGCAACTGGCGCAGACGCTGCCCTTCCTCGACCAGGGGCTCGACCAGGTGCTCGATTTCGGCGAGGGGTTCAAGACCAGCGTCTACGACCGCATCGATTTCTTCAAGTCGGTCACCAACCTGATGACCCTCCCGTCGGTGTCGATCTCGCAGCTCGCGGTGGGCGGCAAGACACAGACCGTCCTCAACAACCCCTTCGGCGGCTTCGACGCGACTTTGCTCAAGGGCCTGCAAGTCTCCCTCTACCAGAGCGTGGGTGGCCGGGAGGTCCTGGTGGGTGACTACGGCATCCAGAGCGTGCTCGACGGCAAGACGCTGGTCCTGTCGGGCGCCCCCAGCCTGGGCAGCGGCCTGAAGGCCATGCTGCACGCGCCCAAGGTGCAGATCACGACCCTGCAGGAGTTCGTCCAGGCGGTCAACGCCTCGGGCGTGCTGCCGCCGGGCACGAACATCGTCTTCGATGCGGTGCAGCGCAGCTTCGGCGTCCCGCTGACCTTCCGCGAATCGTTCACGCCGGTGGACCAGCCGCTGAACTTCGACCTGGGCGTCGATGGCGTGACGCTGTCGACCAGTGCCCGAGGCAGCCTGACGGCGTTCGTCGAGGGAACGGTCACGCTGTTCGCCGACCTCGATGGTCGCACCCTGTTCGGGCGCAGCGGCTCGGTGGCAGTGGGGAGCACCCAGTTCTCCGACAACAGTTTCCTGTTCGACAGCACCATGGTGGGCTACAAGCTGGAGCTGGCCGGGCAGAACTTCGTCATCAGCGGCGTGCGCAGCGGTGGCCACACGGTGGTGCTGGACCACGCAGCGACCAGCGCGGTCAACGCCCTGAGCTACACGCTCCGTCAGGACAAGTTCCAGCTCGGGGTCGAGAATGTCTCTCTCAAGGGCGGCCTGTCCTTTGACGCCAAGGATCTGAGCGTTGGCCTGCAGCTGGGCTTCCTGGGGGCCACGGCGGGTGGCACGGGCACGGGTTCGCTGGTGCACGTGGGCGCCACGGCCGACATCTCGCTGGACCGCAACCCCGGTTCGGGCAATGCCCAGGACCGGCGTTTCTCGTTCTCGGACATCACGGGTTCTGCCGTGCGCTTCACCCTGGCGGGCGACGCCGAGGCGACCCTGCGCGGTCTGAAAATCAATCCGGGCGTCGGAGCGGACATTGCGCTGGCCCCCGACATCGAAGTCTCGCTGCGCGCCCTCGACCTGTTCCACCCTGGAGCCGTGCAGACGGTCTACCAGAACCCGTCCTACGCGGTCAACATCCCTGGCCTGATCAGCTCCGGCCAGCTCAGCCCCCACGCGATGGTGGTGGTGCTGCCCGACCTGGGGTCGGTGTTCGATTTCAAGAACCTGTCTTTCAGTGACATCGTCGATGCCACGCGGCAGGGACTGGAGTTCATCCGCGAATCGATCGCGGACCAGCCCTTCTACACCGTGAACCTGCCCGTGATCGGGCGCTCGCTGGCGGATGTGTTCCCCTTTGTCGACGGCTTCCTGGCCCAGATCGACGAGGCCGCCAAGAACCCGGCCGGCGCCATCGGTCAGGTCGAGGCGCTCATCGAGCATGCCCTGGGCGTGACCGATGACAACACCCTGCCCGCCGAAGACCAGATCTTCTCGCTCGCGCTGCACGGCGATGTGCTGGATGTGCACCTCAGCCTGCAGAAGGTGTTCGAGCAGAAGTTCGGCTTCAGCCTGGACCTGCAGCAGCTCGCGGCCATTGCCGGACCGGACGCGCTGGCAGGCCTGGGGTTCGTCGACAACCTGGCCGACGTCATCAACCCGGGTGCGGCCGGCAAGATCTCGCTGTCGGCGATGGCCAAGCTGCAGGTGGATGCCGGCATCCGGTTCTCCGGCAGCAGTCCGACGTTTTTCCTGTACGACTACAACCCGACCCGCCTCACGACCACGGTGGCGGCGGATTTTGGCAGCGTGCTCTTCGCACCCAACAGCAGCATGGTCAGCGACGCCAGCTACCAGCGCATCCTGGCCGATTTCCGCCAGATGATCCGCACGCAGGGCGGTGGGGTCGAGCGCGTGCTGGCCCAGGTCAACAGCAGCTGGGACCGCGTGCGCGAAGCGGACAACCGCGACGCCGTCAACGGCACGGGCCAGCTGGGTGGCCGTCGCCAGGCCGGACTGGTCGCTCTGGCGGCACAACTGTCGACGGACCTGGGGGTGCGTGTCGACCTGCAGCGCGGCGCGCAGCAGGCCCTGGACGATCCTTCCAGCCAGAAGACCTTCAGCCACGTTCAAGTGACCCGTTCGGTGGCAGTGGCCGCCGAGCAGGCGCGCGGCACCTACGCCACGGTGGGCGTGCGGGTCGCCGGCCAGGATCTGTCGCTGGGATTCGATGCCGGACCGGCCCACCTGGGCGTCACCGGTGGCTGGGCCGCGATCGACGGCGATGGCCTGGCCAGCACGGTCGACTACGCCACTGCCACGGTCAAGCTCGACCAGCTGCGCGGCAGCAAACCCGATGACGGCCGTTTCTACCTGGTGGGCGAGCGGCTGTCCGACAACGTGAGCCTGGACGTCAAGGGCGCCTTCGGCATGGACCTGCCGGTGCGCCTGGATTTCTCCGGCGGCGTGTTGCCGCTGGGGGACTTCACGGCTGCCACCACGGCCGCCGGGCTGAAAGGGCTGCTCAACGGCGCCGCAGGCGTGTCGTCGCTGTCGGCGACGCCGGTGCTGACCCTCCACGCACCGGATGTCCAGGCGGCCATGGACCAGTTCCTGGACGAGTTCAGCCTGCTGGGCATGCTCAACAACCCCAGCCGCATCCTCGACGGCATCGACACAGCCCTGGGCACGGTGCAGGACGTGCTGGGCGAGCAGCTCACCCAGAGCATCCCCATCATCGGCGACAAGATGGCCAGCGCCGGCAACTTCGTCGGCCTGGTGCGCAATGACCTGCTCGCCGACCTGCGCGCCAAGCTCACCAGCCAGGGCGGCGCGGTCGGGCTGATCCGCTCGTCGCTGTTCGATCTGTTCGGTGGTGGTGGCATCGGCATCTTGCTGGACCGACCGAACGACAGCGACAACGCCGTCACGATCGACGACATCCAGGTCGCCTGGTACGACCGCAACGGCGTCAAGCTGGCAGACTGGATCCAGGGCGGCAGCCTGCCGCCCAGCGCCG
This sequence comes from Sphaerotilus sp., assembly GCF_041083715.1. Classification (GTDB taxonomy): domain Bacteria; phylum Pseudomonadota; class Gammaproteobacteria; order Burkholderiales; family Burkholderiaceae_C; genus Sphaerotilus. Next base: position 7,570 of record NZ_JBFPGY010000097.1, on the reverse strand, counting down.
ACTCGATCCAGTTCAACATGGGTCTGGGCCAGAAACTGCTGGCCACGGGCATCGACATCCCGCTGGACTTCCATCTGCCCGGGTTCTCGCTGGACATCAACGGCGGCTTCGCCTTCGACATGAACTGGGCCTACGACTTCGGTTTCGGCATCAGCACGTCCAGTGGCTTCTACCTCGCCACCAACTCGGGCGCCAATGCCGCCACGCCCGAGCTGCGTGTGACGGCCAGCGCCTACCTGGACGGCGCGCCGACCGATCCCAACGTCGTCACCCAGTTCAACGCCACCGGCTCGCTGCTGTTCTTCCGTGCCACTGTCACCGACCAGGACCGCCGTCCGGACCTGCCGGGCTTCCAGCCCAGCGGCGCCGACGTGGTGCTCGGCATCGACATCAAGGGCGACGGTCGAGGCCGTCTGGACGTGAGCCGGCTGTTCTCCCAGTCCCCCAGCCAGAGCTTTGGCATCGCCTTCAAGGTCGACTCCGACATCAACCTGCAGGCTGTGCTGGACATGCCCGGCGTGGCCGGACTGCCCACGCTCAAGGCCAATCTGGTCGTGGATTGGGACTGGCAATACGGTCAGAAGATGACCGCGCCCAGCATCAGCCTGGACCACCTGCGGGTGGACGTCGGTTCGATGGTGCAGAACATGCTGCTGCCCATCGTGGAGAAGATCGAAGGCGTCATCAGTCCGATCAAGCCGTTCGTCGACATGATGACCACGCCCATCGACGGCCTGGAGTTCATCAAGACCATCGGCATCGACAACACGCCGCTCGGCCTGATCAACAGCATGCTGGAACTGCAGGGCAAGCCGCAGATTCCGATGGGCTTCTTCAACGCCGTCAAGTTCATCTCTGACCTGCCTGACATGGTGCGTGGTTGGGCGGACACGGGTGAAATCCTGATCGGGGATCTGTCCGGCTTCGGCTCCGGCAACGTCACCACCCAGGCCGCCTCGCAGAGCGCATCGGCCAGTCTGATCAGCAAGTTCAAGTCCGTCGAGACTCAATCGGCGGGTGGAGCCACCAGCGCCTCCGAAGCCCGTTCGGGCTTCAAGATGTTCGAGTACATCAAGGACATCAACAACTGGAAAGCCATCCTCACGGGTGGTGATGCCACGCTGTTCAGCTACGAGCTGCCGCTGCTGGGCATCGACGTGAACCAGCACTTCAACCTGGGCCGCATCCTGCTGGCACCGAGCCCGTTCTTCCTGGTGTTCGGGGCGGACTTGAAATTCAGTGCCAAGGCCGATCTGGCCTTTGGCTACGACACCTTCGGGATCCGGAAGGCGATTTCTTCCGGCGACCCGGTGGATGCGCTGGACGGGTTCTTTGTCTACGACTTCACCCTGCCGCAATTCAGGAATGGCAAGGTCGTTCCGGGCACCGGCGGCCAGGAGAAGGACGAGTTCTACATCGACGCCAGCATCGGTCTGACGGCTGCGATCAATGCCGGTCCGATCTCCGGCGGCCTCAAGGGCGAGATCAACTTCCATGCGGGCGTCGACCTGCAGGACGTCGCGCGCTCCAAGCTCACCAAGGATGCCAACGGCTACGTCACCGGCGTGGCCTGGGTCAGCGACGGCAAGATCCGTGGCAGCGAAATTGCCACGATGTACAGCTACCAGGGCGGCGGGTTCCAGAACCTGTTCAATCTGTCGATGGGCGCCGACTTCACCGCCAGCGCCTTCATCGAGCTGGACCTGTGGATCGAGACGATCCCGGTCTACGACGTCGACCTGTTCACCATCCACCTGTTCGACATCCGCTACGACGCGCCCAAGGTGCAGCCGGTGCTGGCCGAGAAGGTCGGCGACACGCTGTACCTCAACGTGGGCGACCGGGCCTCGCTGCGCAAGTATTTCGATGTGACCGATGGCAACGAGAGCGTGGTGCTGTCCGGCAGTGGCGGCACAGTCCATGTCGAGTTCGACAACTGGTACCAGAGCTACAGCGGCGTGAGCCGCGTGGTGGCCCGTGCGGGCAACGGCAATGATGTGCTGGACGCGTCGCGGCTGGCAGGTGTGCTGGTGGATTTCGATGGCGGCGATGGCAACGACAAGCTGACCGCCGGCAGCGCCGGCGGCGTGCTGCGGGGCGGGGCGGGCAAGGATGAACTCAACGCCACCGGTGCCGGCCCGATCACTCTTGAAGGGGGCGCGGGCGACGACGTCCTCAACGGCGGCACGGGCAACGATGTCCTGCGTGGCGGGACTGGCAACGACAAGCTCAATGGCCAGGGCGGCAACGACACCCTGGATGGCGGCGCAGGCGATGACCGACTCTCCGGCGGCGATGGCAACGACACCTATGTCTTCGGCGACGACTGGGGCAGCGACAGCTTTGGCGACGCCGCAGGGGTCACCTCGCTGGACTTCTCGGCCATGGCCCAGGGCATCGTCCTGAACGTCAACAAGCGCGTCGTCAGCGTCGTCAACGCAGCGGGGCAGGAGCTGCGCTTCTCGGGCGGCCAGATCACCAGCATCCGCCTGACCCGCTGGACCGACACCGTGCTGGTGGCCAGCTTCCCAGAGTGGCAGCTTGACCTGCAGGACCAGGGCGGCGCCGACGACTACCGCTTCACCCTGGGCAGCGCCACGGCAGCGGGCACCCAGGGCACGGTCAACCTCGTCGAGACCGGCAGCGATTTCGACGAGATCACCCTGGAGCAGACGCGCGCGTCCGACGCCATCCAGCTCGATCTCGACACGGTGCGCAATGGCCGCGAGCGCATCACTTACCAGAACGCGCTCATGGAGCGCCTGACCCTGGAAGGCAAGGGGGCCAGCCGCGACGCCGCCGGCGTGCTCACCGCCCTGGGCGGTGACATCCGCTTCACGGCCGGGCTGAACATCGATGGCCAGGCGGTCAGCCTCCTGGGCAGCACGGCATTCCGTGGCATCGCCCGCACCATCAACCAGGGCAGCGAGCTGCAGGCCGGCTCGATCGTGATGGAGTCGCTGCGCACGCTCGACATCCAGCACGACCTGGTGGCCCTGAACAACGGCCACATCGACCTGCGCACCTACGGCGACAACGCCGACGTGCGCCTCGATGCCAATCTGGTGTCGTCGTCGTCGATCAGCCGCAACGACCAGGGCGCCGGCTGGATGCGCCTCGAGGCCGCCGACGGCAGCCTGATCAACGGCGGAAGCTACTACATCGAGGGCGAGAACGCCTACTTGCTGGTCAAGGCCAGGAACGCCATCGGCAGTGCCGCCAACCCCATCCTGACCCGTGTGGCCGAGATGACGCTGAGCACCTCGACGACCGGGGTGGGCAGCGTCTTCATCCGCGAGGACAACGACCTGACGCTGGTCGAGGAGCGGGTGCTCACCAGCCCCGAGAACCCGGGCATGGTCATCCACAGCGACCCGGGTGCCGAGCGCTGGGAAAGCGGCGTGGCCTGGGACGACCGCCCGGGGGCGGCTGCCGCCGACTGGCGCACGCAGCTCACACAGCAGCGCACGGGCGTGGCGGTGGAGGTCGCGCACGGTGCCCTCAGCATCGACCTCGTGGCCACCAATTCCCTGCTCACGCTGGCCAGCGGGCAGGTGCACACGCTGGAGAGCGGCCGCAACATCACGCTGACGGCCGATGACATGAATTTCGCCAGCGGCACCAGCCAGCTCGTGGGCAGCGGTCAGCTGAGCCTGCAGGCCCACCAGCAGGTCTGGCGCTACGTGCTGGGCAGCGCCGCCGAGTCCAGCGGCGGTGGTGATCTGACCGAAAACAGCACCATCCAGACTGCGCAACCAGGGATGTACCTCTCCGGCCGCGATCTGGCGGCGCTGGCGGATGGGTTTTCGCAGCTCTACATCGGCCGCACGGACATCGGCAACCGGATGTGGCTGGGCGACGCCAAGCTGACGAACGTCGTCAAGCTGACCGGTGCAGCACGCAATGCCGACTCGCGCCAGTCCGCCTTCCGGGACCGCACCACGCTGTACGCCGACGAGATCACCGTCGTGGGCGATGCGCAGGCCCCGCTGGATGTCCTGACCCTGCACAGCCGGCTGCTGTCGGTCAACAGCCAGAACCTCCACGACCCGAACGGCCTGCCCGATTCGGGCGTGACAGCCCAGACCCTGATCGTCGAAGTCGGTGAGCAGGCGGTGGTGGGCGGCTGGCTGCGTGGCCTGGACCGCGTCAGCCTTTCCGTTCGCGGCACCCCGGGAGACGCCGGGCGCAGCGATGCCTATTTCACCCCGGCCTACCTGAACGAGGCCGGCGCCAACAGCCTGCAGATCGACGCGCGGGGCCGCATCGAGTCGGTCCACACCGGCGGGGTGGTGCAGATCGACACGCTGCACAGCATCGAGATGCGCGGGCGCATCGACCTGCTCGGCGCGGGTTCGACCCTGGATCTGCACACCGCCGGGCCGCTGATCCTCGCCGAGGGCGCGGACATCGCCGGCCTGGCGGACAACACCACCCTGAACCTGCGCTCCGACGATGTCATCGCGGCCAACGCGGGCTCGTCGGTGCGGGCAGGGGTCGATTTTGCGGGGGTGGCGCCGTTCATCGCCGGGGCCAATGGCCGCGTCAACCTGGCGTCGGTGCATGAAATGCTGCTGGGCGGCTCGGTGTCGGCCTCGGGCGACATGGCCCTGGCCTCAGGAACCCAGCGTTACGACGGACTGGCCTACGGCCGGCAGGGCGGCATGGGCTACGACCCGCGCTATGTCCTCTTCGACAAGACGGGCTACTTCCAGAACATTGCCCTGGTCAGCCCCGACCATTACCTGGCGCAGCACACCGGTGGCTATGGCCTGCTGGTCACCGGCACCATCTCCAGCCTGGGCGACAACCGGCAGCTCGTGCTGCGGTCGAGCCAGGATGTGATCCTGCGCGGCAACGCCAACGCCACGGGCGCGGGCGCTTCGCTGACGTTGCAGTCCGACGAGTGGCTGTACGTCGAAGGCTTCGCCACCGCGACGGCCGGGCTGTCGCTGTACGGCGGGGTGGGCCTGGACGGCCAGACCCTGTCGGGCGCCGGGGCCCGGGCCGACGCCAGGGGCAGCAGCGTCTACGTGCAGGCCACCAGCACGCTGCGCACCACGGCAGCGAACAGCACCGTGCGCGTGGTTGGCGCCGAGGATGTGGACCTGTTCGGCGCACTGGTGGCCGGTGGCGCACCGGGCGCGAACGGCGTGGCCTTCGCGCTCGACGCCAACGGCGATGGCGGTGCCAGCATCGATGTCCGGGCCGGCCAGATGGTCCGTCTGGAGTCGGGCCTGCTGGCCAGTGGCAACGTCACCGTCACCGGCGGCACGCCGGGGGCGGACGACAGCTGGGACGGACGCACGCTGGGTGCCGGTGACAACCGGGTCAGCGTGCTCGTCAACACCGCTGGCGGCATCACCGGGGCTGGCCTGGGTGCCAATGGCGCGGGCAGCCAGGTGACCCTCCAGGGGCCGGGTCGCATCGAGGTCATGGGCTGGATCAACGCCGGTGGCCGGCTGGTGCAGACCTTCGATCCGGTCACCCACAACATGCTGTCGCAGCAGGTGGCCTGGACGGGCCGTGACTCCGACATCCTGATCCAGTCGGCTGCGCAGACCTTCATCGGCGGCCAGACCGTCAACCAGGCGGGGCAGGTCATCACCACGGGCGGCTACCTCAACGCCAGTCGCCTGATCGACGTGCGCGGCGGGACGGACCCGACCGGGTTCGGTCTGCAAGTCGACGGTGCGGCCGAACTCGTGGTCGAAGGCACCCGCAACAGCGACGGCTCGGTGCGCTCGGCAGGAGAAATCCGCCTGTACGGCACCAACGACGTGAACATGCTGGGCCTGTTGCTGGCCGGTGGCCGCAGCGAGATGGTGCGCGATGCCTCGGGGCACTACATCGGCCGCCGCATCGTGCACTACGACGTGGATTCGAGCATCCGCGTGCAGGCGGATCGACAGCTCATCATCGGCTCGGACATCACGGCGGGCCACCGCGTCGAGCTGGTCGGCGGGCTGGACACGCGCCCCGTCTCGATCGGCTCGCCCTACGACGGGCGCGGACTGGTCCTGTACGGATCGGCCACGGTCGGCACCACCCAGGCCAGCAGCGAAGTGCTGCTCGATGCACCGGGCCGCATCGACATCCTCGCCCCGGGCGACACCAACGAGCTGACGTTTGCCGGCTGGGCCGCGTCGGCCGATGGCCGCCTGACGCAGGACGTCACGGTGGTCATGCGCATCGACAAGGTCAGCTTCACGGTCGAAGCGGCCGTGACCGTGCATGCCGCGGACACGGCAGCCAACACCACGATCGCCGACTTGCTGGCCGACCTGGACACGGCCATGGCGTCGGCGTCCTGGACCGTGGTGCAGAGCGACGGGCCGCCTGCCACGCCCGCGCTGGGCGCGGCCTACACCGACTTCGGGGCCGATCCGACCCACCCGGACATCAAGGCGAAGATGCTGGACGGCCACATCCGTCTGGCCAGCCCCTACGCCATCGCGGTGCGCACCACCAACGACGCCGGCGAAGCACGCACCCGCCAGGCGCAGGATCTCGGCCTGGTCTTCGCCGATGGCCAGACCACCATCGAGTCAGGTCGCCGCTATGCGGTCGATGCGGCGGCGCCCGGCTCCACGGTCACCATCGGCAGTCCGGCCGGCCCCAACGGCAAGCTCTACATTGCCGGCAAGGTGCGCGCCGACAGCGCCATCCACCTCAACAGCGGCATGTCCGCCGACGGCCGGGACATCGATCTGGACGCCACCGGCGTGCTGGAAACGCTGGACGGCTCGATCTCGTTCAACGCGGGCGAGACTGGCGTGCTGCAGGGCGACATCATCGCCCGGGGCGCCGGCAGCGACGTCATCATCCGCTCGGCCCGCTCGCTGGTGGTCGAAGGGCTGATCGAGGCGGCCGACCAGGTCATCCTGCATGGCGGTGACGGCACGCTGATCGACGACAGCACCACGTCCGGCCACGAAAGCCTGCGCCTGCAGAACACCGCCCGTGTCATCACCAACGATGCGGGCGGCTCGATCGCGCTGAGCGGCACCAACCAGGTCTTCCTGGACGGAGCCGTGCAGACTGTCCGGGCCGATCAGACGATCACGCTGCGCTCCGACCTGGGCCTGCTGACACTCAACCGCACCAGCGGTCGCGTGCTGGCCGCCGGTCAGCTCGACATCGCCGCTCGCGATCTGGTCATCGACGGTCCGATCACCAGCACCTACCGGCGCAGCGACAGCCTGCCGGAGGTCCGTCTGGTCGCGCTCGACAGCCTGGCTCTGGGCGGCAACCTGACCGCGGCAGGTGCCGTGGTGGCGCAGGCCGGTGGTGGCTTGGGCATGCTCGACAGCGCCTGGCGCGCTGGCAGCATCGATCTGAAGGCGCGCCAGATCGACTTCGGCTCGGCGCTCGATGTGCCTGAAGCCCGCCGACGCGGTGCCACGGTAGAGGCTGAAACGGCCCTTGACATCACGGCCACAGACCAGCTCACCGTCAACGCTGCCACCCAGCTGGTCACGAGCGCCGCCCGTTCGACGCTGAACGTGCAGGCCGGTCAGGTCCTGATCGCCGGGACGGTCTACGCCGGGGCCCGCACCGACCGGGGCGC
>NZ_JBFPGY010000096.1:0-11551 GCF_041083715.1 Sphaerotilus sp. | reverse complement strand
TCGGCAGCCAGAGAGACCAGCCAGACCTGCAGCACGACGTCCAGATAACGCAGGCGCACGGCGGCCGCCAGCATCGGCAGACCCAGGTAGACAAACGGGAACGGCAGGTGCGGCAGGGCCAGCGCCGCGGTACCGAGGGACAGGGCCATCAGGGCCACTGCCTCTCCGGTCACCAGATGCCTGACCAGCGATCCCACGCCCTCGCGGCTCCAGTGCATGCGCAGTGACAGGCCCAGCGGCAACAGCGCACTGGTGCCGATCAGGCTGCCTTCGAACCAGGTCAGCCAGAGGTGCACGGCGGACGACGAGGAGGTCACCCCGGTGCCGCTCAGCAGCGGTACCGCCAGCGTCGCACCGCACAGCGCCGGCAGCAGCACGGCCCGCCACCAGACCTGCCAGCCCGCCAGCGGACTGCGGTGAATCTGGCGCCAGTACGGGCTGTGCGTCAGCAGCCAACCACCCAGCACCATCTCGCTCAGATTGGGCACGGCATAGCGCACGGCCGAGCCCGGATCGGCCCCGGCCAGGCCATTGGCGGCGAGCAATCCACCGGCCAGCGCAGCCAGCACAACCCACCAGTCCCGGCGCCCTGCCCCCAGCAGACAGCAAGCCCCGAAGGCATTCGCATACCAGAGCGTGGCCATGCCGACTTCACGGCACGACAACGCGATCGACAGGCTGGCCAGCGCTGCACAGCCCGTCATCACCGCCAGCCCACGCCACCAGGGCCGCCATCCAGTGCGGCGGTCTGCAGCGATCTGTGGCGCTCCGTCCAATTCCGACATGCCCTGACGCCCTTCCGATGCCTGCGCGATGCAGCAACCGCCCTCCAGCCCGATTCTGGGCGGAGTTAGGCGCAAGGATCCATCCGTGTCAACGACGAGACCGGCCGCGCCGGTCGGGCAGCCGTGTCGGTGGCAAATCGGGCGGTACGGCATGGTCTCGTGATTCTGGCGCCTGCGGCGCGGATCCTGCGGCATCGCGCAGCGCCAATGCATGCGCATACAACGCATTGCGCGCGCCGCCTGTCACCTCGGCCACCAGCGACACCGCCTGCTTGAGAGGAAGCTCCGCCATCAGCGTGCGCAGCAGGTGGTCGGTGGAGACCGCTCCGGCGTCGTGCGGGGCGGCCTCGCCAGCTGCACGCGCGTGCAGCACCAGAACGAATTCGCCGCGCCGGTGGTCCGCGTCCGCGGCCAGCCAGGCGGGGAACGCGCTGCAGTCCAGCGTGCGGATGTCCTCGAACTGCTTGGTCAGTTCGCGGCAGACGGTCAGGCGCCGCGTGGGCAGCACCTCGGCCAGCGCATCGGCCAGCGCTTCGATGCGGTGCGGTGCCTCGAACAGCACGCAGGTGCCCGGATCACCGCCGAGCGTGCGCAGGTCCTGCGTGCGTGCGGCGGCCTTGGGCGACACGAACCCGACGAAGCGGAAGCCGCCACCCGCCACATCGCCGGCCGCGCTGAGTGCCGTCACCACGCTGCTGGCGCCCGGCAGCGGCACCACGCGGTGGCCGGCAGCGCGCACCGCGGCCACCAGCCGTGCGCCAGGATCGGAGATGGCCGGCGTGCCGGCGTCGCTGACATAGGCCACGCGCTCGCCGCGGGCCAGGCGCTCGATCACCTGCGGCGCGGCGGACTCCTCGTTGTGCTCGTGCAGCGCGATCAGCGGACGGTGCAGCCCCAGACGCTGCAGCAGGCCGGCGCTGACCCGTGTGTCCTCGCAGGCCACGGCGTCCACGAGCGAGAGCACGTGGATCGCGCGCAGGCTCATGTCGGCCATGTTGCCGATCGGGGTCGCCACGACATACAGTGCCGAGGCGGGGTGCTGCTGGTGTCCCGCTGCCGCGGTGGCGGCTTGCAGGATCAGGGGGGAAACGATGGTGTCGAGGCTCACGGGCAGCAATCGCGAAGAACGCAGGGACAGGAAGGACATCGGCGATGCCGGCGAGGACCGCGCCTTGGCGCATCTGCAGCAGCAGGGACTCGTGCTGGTGCAGCGCAATTATCGGGTCGCCGCCGGACCATCCGCCCGCGCGGGCGAAGTCGACCTGATCATGCGCGACCGGGACCGCGACGGCACGCTGGTCTTCGTCGAGGTCCGCCAGCGCGGCAGCTTCGACCACGGCGGAGCCGCCGCCAGCGTGACACGGTCCAAGCAGATGCGGATCATCTTCGCGGCGCGGCACTATCTGCAGCGCCATTGCCGGGTCTGGCCACCGTGCCGGTTCGACGTGGTCGCCATCGACGGCGAGACGCTGACATGGCTGGTGGCGGCCTTCGATGCCGGTTGATCAGACGCTGAAATCGAACGCACATCCGGCTGGAATATCATCGGCCATGCTTGAGCAACGCATACAGCAACAGTTTTTCGACAGCGCCGACCTGAAATACGCCGCCGCGGAGGTGCTCACGCGCCCTGTGAGCGAAGCCGCCCAGGTGCTGCTGAACGCCATCACCTCGGGCTGCAAGGTCCTCGCATGCGGCAACGGCGGCTCCGCGGGGGATGCCCAGCATTTCGCCGCCGAGTTCGTCGGCCGCTTCGAGCGCGAGCGCCCGGGCCTGGCCGCGCTGTCGATGTCCACCGACACCTCCATCCTGACGGCGATCGGCAACGACTACGCCTTCGACCAGATCTACGCCAAGCAGGTGCAGGCGCTGGGCCAGCCGGGGGACGTGCTGCTGGCCATCACCACCAGCGGCAACTCGGCCAACATCCTAGAAGCCATCGACGCGGCGCACCAGAAGGACATGGTCGTCGTGGCCCTCACCGGCAAGGGCGGTGGCAAGGTCAACAACGCGCTGAACGAGGGCGACATCCACATCTGCGTACCGCATGACCGCACAGCCCGCATCCAGGAGGTGCACCTGCTGGTGATCCACTGCCTGTGCGACGCGGTCGATGTCTCACTGCTTGGAGAATGACCTGATGGCTTTGCTGCTGAACCACAACCGCCTGTCCCGCCCGCTGTCGACGCTGATCGCGGCGGCAGCTCTGTGCACGTCGCTGGCCGGCTGCGCGCCGCTGCTGGTGGGAGGCGCCGCCGTCGGAGGCGCGATGGTGGTGACCGATCGGCGCAGCTCGGGCGTGCAGCTGGAAGACGAGACGATCGAGCTCAAGGCCGGACAGCGCGTCCGCTCCACGGTCGGGGAACGCTCGCATGTCAACGTGACCAGCTACCAGCGCCAGGTGCTGCTGACCGGCGAGGTCTACAACGAGGCCGACAAGACCGCCATCGAGGCCGCCGTCGGCAAGATCGACGGCGTGAAGTCGGTGGTCAACGACTTGGCCGTGATGTGGCCCAGCTCCACCAGCGAGCGCTCGCGCGACCTGCTGCTGGTCGGCAAGATCAAGGCGACCTTCGTCGACGCAGCGGGACTCGCGTCGAACGCCTTCACCGTCATCGCAGAGCGGGGCGTCGTCTACCTGATGGGCCGCGTGACCGAGGAGGAAGCCACCCGGGCCATCGATCTGGCACGTGCAGTGCCCGGTGTCGTGAAGGTCGTGCGGCTGGTCGAGGTGATCACGCCCGAGCAGCTCAAGAACATCAAGGGCCGCTGAGCGGGCGGCCCTGCCACGCATCAACGCAGGCGCTTGATCAGGCTGGAGGTGTCCCAGCGCTGGCCGCCCATCGCCTGCACTTCGGCATAGAACTGGTCGACCAGCGCCGTGACCGGCAGCCGCGAGCCATTGCGGCGCGCCTCGTCGAGCACCAGCCCGAGGTCCTTGCGCATCCAGTCCACGGCGAAGCCGAACTCGAACTGGTCGTCCACCATCGTCTTGCCGCGGTTGTCCATCTGCCAGCTCTGCGCCGCACCCTTGCCGATGACGTCGAGCACCTGCTTCATGTCCAGTCCGGCGTTCTGGCCGAAGGCGATCGCCTCCGACAGGCCCTGCACCAGCCCGGCAATGCAGATCTGGTTGACCATCTTGGCGAGTTGCCCGGCGCCGCTCTCGCCCAGCAGCGTGATGGCGCGCGAAAACGCCATCGCCACCGGCTTCATGGCCTCGAACGCGGCAGCGTCGCCACCGCACATGACGGTCAGCAGGCCATTCACGGCACCCGCCTGGCCGCCGGACACCGGCGCGTCGATGAACTGGCCATCCTGCGCCGCCACGAGCGCCGCCAGCTCGCGTGCCACATCCGCCGAGGCCGTGGTGTGATCGACCAGCAGCCCACCGGCACGCAGGCCCGCCAGCGCACCGTCCGCACCCAGCACGACCGAGCGCAGGTCATCGTCGTTGCCGACGCACAGGAAGACGATCTCCGCATGCTGCGCCGCTTCGCGCGGCGTCAGGGCCATCGCGGCGGACAGGCCTTCGGCCGCGTGCTGCGCGACCCAGGCTTCGGCGCGGGCCGCCGTGCGGTTGTAGACGGTCACACGGTGGCCGGCGCGGGCGAGGTGGCCGGCCATCGGGCCACCCATCACACCCAGGCCGATGAACGCCACATCACGGGCAGGAACGGAGTCGTAGGTCTTGGTCATGTCGAAAGTCAGACGATCTTCAGACCACCGGTTTCGGTGGGCGCTCCGGTGCGCGCGCGCATGCTGTTGAGCTTGATCTGCAGCCGCAGATCGTTGACCGAATCGGCATTGCGCAGCGCGTCGGCCCCCGTAATGTAGTAGCCCTCGTAGAGATCGAAGAGGGCCTGGTCGAAGGTCTGCATGCCGTGCTCGCGGCCTTTCTTCATCACTTCCTTGATGGCGGAGACCTCGCCCTTGAAGATCAGGTCCGAGATCAGCGGCGTGTTGAGCAGGATCTCGACCGCGGCGATCCGCCCTGCCCCATCCTCGCGCGGAATCAGGCGCTGCGAGACCATGGCCTTCAGGTTCAGCGACAGGTCCATCAGCAGCTGGTCGCGGCGCTCTTCGGGGAAGAAGTTGACGATGCGGTCCAGCGCCTGGTTGGCGCTGTTGGCGTGCAGCGTGGCCATGCAGAGGTGGCCGGTCTCGGCGAAGGCCACGGCGTGCTGCATCGTCTCGCGGTCGCGGATCTCGCCCATCAGGATCACGTCCGGCGCCTGGCGCAGCGTGTTCTTGAGCGCGGCGTCCCAGGTCAGCGTGTCGATGCCGACCTCGCGCTGGGTGATGATGCAGTTCTTGTGCGGGTGGACGAACTCGACCGGATCCTCGATCGTGATGATGTGGTCGCAGGCCGCCTCGTTGCGGTGGTCGACCATCGAGGCCAGCGTCGTGCTCTTGCCCGAGCCGGTGGCCCCCACCAGGATGACCAGCCCGCGCTTGATCATCGTGATGTCCTTCAGGATGCTGGGCAGGCCGAGCTTGTCGATGCTCGGCAGGTCCTTGGGGATGGTCCGCAGCACCATGCCGACCTGCCCCTGCTGCACGAAGGCGTTGACGCGGAAACGCCCGATGCCCTGCGGCGAGATGGCGAAGTTGCACTCCTTGGTCCGCTCGAACTCGGCCGACTGCTTGTCGTTCATCACCGAGCGGGCCAGTGCCATCGTGTGCTGGCTCGACAGCGGCTGTGGAGACACCTTGACCACCTTGCCATCGACCTTGACGGCTGGTGGAAAGTCGCAGGTCAGGAACAGATCGGAGCCGCCACGCGAAACGAGCAGACGCAGCAGATCATTGATGAATTTGGAGGCCTGGTCGCGTTCCATGGTGGGATTCGTCGGGGTGGAACGGCGTCAGCCGGGGAAGTTTTCGGGCGAGCGGGCCTTGGCGCGGGCCTCGGCTGGCGTGATCTGGCCGCGGCGCACGAGGTCGGCCAGGTTCTGGTCGAGCGTCTGCATGCCCTGGCCCTGGCCGGTCTGGATGACCGAGTACATCTGCGCCACCTTGGCCTCGCGGATCAGATTGCGGATGGCGGGGGTGCCGAGCATGATCTCGTGCGCGGCGATCCGGCCGGTGCCGTCGCGGTTCTTGCACAGCGTCTGCGAGATCACCGCCATCAGCGACTCCGAGAGCATCGCGCGCACCATGTCCTTCTCGTCGCCGGGGAAGACGTCGATGATCCGGTCGATGGTCTTGGCCGCGCTCGACGTGTGCAGGGTGCCGAAGACCAGGTGGCCGGTTTCCGCGGCGGTCAGCGCCAGCCGGATCGTCTCCAGGTCGCGCAGTTCGCCCACCAGGATCGCGTCCGGATCCTCGCGCAGCGCCGAACGCAGCGCCGCGGCGAACGAATGGGTCTGCGTGAACACCTCGCGCTGGTTGACCAGGCATTTCTTGGATTCGTGGACAAACTCGATCGGATCCTCGACCGTCAGAATATGGCCATATTCCGATTCGTTGAGGTGATTCACCATCGCCGCCAGCGTCGTGGACTTGCCGGAACCCGTCGGGCCCGTCACCAGCACCAATCCGCGGGGTTTCAGCGCCAGCTCGCCAAACACCTTGGGGGCATTGAGGTCTTCCAGCGTCAGAATCTTGCTGGGAATGGTCCGGAACACCGCCCCGGCACCGCGGTTCTGGTTGAACGCATTGACCCGGAAACGCGACAGTCCTTGAATCTCAAAGGAAAAATCGCACTCCATGCTCTCCTCGTAGCTCTTGCGCTGCGAGTCGTTCATGACGTCGTAGACCATCTCGTGGATGCGCTTGTGCGGCAGCGGATCGACATTCAGACGACGGACGTCGCCATGAACACGGATCATGGGCGGCATGCCGGCCGACAGATGCAAGTCTGACGCCTTGTTACGAACTGCGAACGTCAGCAGCTGTGTGATATCCATGCATTTGCTCCTACGGACCAGGCGGCCAGTTTGCCGACTTTTCCGAGGGGAAAAGTGACGAAAAATGAAAACTTCGATCCGGATGATTATGACGACCATCACGCGCAACGTACAAGCCACACAAGCGCGGCTAAATCAGGCTTGTTTCACGGCAGGGCACAACCCTGAAACAGTACGCCTCCTGGCCGTGAGCAAGTTGCACCCGGCCGATGCAGTTCGTCAGGCGCACGCGGCAGGACTCTGCGCCTTCGGTGAAAACTACGTGCAGGAAGGCATCGACAAGATCGCCGCGCTGGCCGACCTGCGCACGGCCCTCGAATGGCACCTGATCGGGCCGCTGCAGAGCAACAAGACCCGCGCCGTTGCAGAAGCCTTCGACTGGGTGCACAGCGTCGACCGCCTGAAGACCGCGCAGCGCCTGAGCGACCAGCGCCCGGACGGCCTGCCGCCGCTGAACGTGTGCCTGCAGGTCAACATCAGCGGCGAGGAGAGCAAGAGTGGCGCTGCGCCGGCGGATGTGCCTGCGCTGGCCCGCGCCGTGGCGGCCCTGCCCCGGCTGCGGCTGCGCGGACTGATGTCGATCCCGGAACCCGAAGCGGATCTGGAGGCCCAGCAGCGCCCGCACCGGGCGCTGCGGACGCTGTTCGACCAGCTCAACGCGCAGGGTCTGGCGCTCGACACGCTGTCGATGGGCATGAGCGCCGATCTGGAAGCGGCCATCCTCGAAGGCGCGACGCTGGTGCGCATCGGCACGGCGATCTTCGGCGCGCGCTCGTCCGGTGGGGCTTGAATCGCCCGGGAACAGCCACACGTAGTCCATGTCGGGGCGCTGCACCATGGCACACCCCGTCCATGCAACGTCTGGAGGATTCATGTTGTACCGAAGCCTTTTTCCGCGCGACCTGTTCGCTGAACTCGACCGCCTGCAACGCGAGTTCGCTTCCACCACCGCCCTGGACGCCTCGCCGGGCATCCGCGGCACGGGCCATGGCGGCTACCCGGCCCTGAATGTCGGCAGCACACCGACCTCGGTCGAGATCATGGCCTTCGCGCCAGGCATGGAGCCGTCCGGCATCGATGTGCAACTCGACCGCGGCGTGCTCACCATCGCCGGCGAACGCAGCAACCCGCTGCCTGACAGCGACGACAAGACCACGCTCCACCTCAACGAGCGTTTCGGCGGCCGCTTCCGCCGTGTCGTCAGCCTGCCCGAGGACATCGATCCGTCGGCGGTGAACGCGCGCTACCGCGACGGCGTGCTGCACATCAGCATCGGCCGCCGCGAAGCGCGCCAGCCACGCCGCATCGACGTGCAGTGAACAGCACCTGCCCCGCACACCATCCATCCCAGGAGGTTCGAGATGAATGCAGTCACCCAGCCCGTTGAACACATGGGCACCCACGCGACCGCCAGCAACGCCACGACCAACCGCCAGGAGGCCACGCTGCTGCCGCCGGTCGATGTGGTCGAGGACATCAGCGGCATCACGCTGTATGCCGACCTGCCCGGCGTGTCGCGCGAGCAGTTGCACCTGCGCGTCGAAGGCGATCGGCTGGACATCGAAGCCGACATGGCCCTGCCCACCCCGACCGGCCTGCAAGCCAGCCACGCCGAGGTGACGCTGGCGCGCTGGCACCGCAGCTTCGGCCTGAGCAAGGAACTCGATGCTGGCCAGATCAGCGCCGACCTCCACCAGGGGGTGTTGCGCGTGCGCATTCCCAAGGCTGCGCATGCGCAGCCGCGCAAGATCACCGTGCAGGTGCAATGACCGCTCCGACAAGGAAAGACCATGATCAAGATCGATGAACTCCGCGAGGGCTTTGGTTCGTTCTGGGGCTCGGTGTCCGAAGGCTGGGACCGTCTGCGCCACACCGCCGCAGGCGCCTTGACCCGGTTCAAGCCCGGCGAGCAGACCGCCCTGCCCGAGCGGGCGCAGATCGACGACCCGCTGCACTTTCCGGCGCAATCCTGGTCCATGCTCGGCGGCGACGTGTTCGAGGACGAAGAGCGGCTGGTCGTGCGCATCGAGGCGCCCGGCATGGACAAGGACAGCCTCACCATCGAGATCAGCGGCGACACGCTGGTGGTGCGCGGCGAGAAGCGCTTCGAGCGCGAGTCGACCGAGGGCCGCTGGCGGGTGCTGCAGTGCGCCTACGGGGCGTTCCAGCGCACCGTGCCGCTGCCGGCGGCTGTGCGTGGCGATGCGTCCAAGGCGAGCTACCGCAACGGCGTGCTGCGGATCGAGCTGCCCAAGGTGCAGCCGGGCAGGCCGACGTCGGTGAACATCAAGGTCGATTGAGTCCGGCCTCCGGCAGCCAGCGGGCCGGCACGTTGAACGGCGTGATCACCTCGACGTTCGAGCGTGTCGGCATCTGCACGGTGTGCGCGACGCCGTGGGCCTGCATCACCAGCAGGCAGGCCAGGTACAGGTCATGGTGGAGGTCGTGGTGCAGCACGGCGGACAGCCGCCCGCTGCGCAGCAGCGCCAGGTTGTCGTCGTCCAGGTCATGGCCGATGAACACCCGGCAAGGCTGGCTGGCCGCGTCGAACGCCGCCAGGATCGCCTCGTTGGCCCCGCCAACCGAATACACCGCCGCAACGCCCGGGCAGCGTGCCAGCAGTTGGCCGACCGCTGCCCGTGTCGGCGCGTGCAGGCCGTGCCCGGTGTCCATGACGTGGACGCGGCTGGCGGGACGGGTCCGGCCCAGGGCCCGCACGAAAGCGTCGATGCGCTCGCCCTCGCCCTGGAAATGCGGGCCGCTGGACGAGACCAGCACATCGACCGGCCCACCGTGCTGCGCCGGCGGGCCGAGCCACTGGTCCGTCAGGTAGGCCGCCGTCTGGCCGGCGCAGTGGTTGTCCAGGCCGACATACGCCCGCCGCGGCGCCTGGCGCAGATCGGTCACGAGCGTGACCACTGGGATGCCGCGCGCCTGCAGCCGCGCCACCGCCTCGGTCACCGCAGGCACATCCGGTGCCTTCAGCAGCACGCCCTGGCTGCCGCGCCGACCGATCGTGTCCAGCGCCTCGATCAGCTCGGGCAGGGCCATCGTCTCGGCCAAGTGGTCCCGGGCGCGGAAGACCGCCGGCTGCACCCGCTGCATCGCCACCGCCAGCGTGTCGCGCACCATGCGCGAGAAGCGGCTGGGCGCCTCCATCACCAGGTCGATGAGAAAGCGCTGCCCTTTCAGTCCCACCTGCCGGTGCTGGCGCTCCAGTTCCAGGCACGCCTGCTGCACGCGCCGCCGCATCGCCGGACTCACCCCCGGCCGGTCATGCAGGACACGGTCCACCGTGGCCAGGCCGATCCCGGCCTGCCACGCGATCTCCTTCATCGAAAAGGCCCTGGTCATCCGCCTCTGCTCCCTTCGAAAAACGAGGATGGTGCCTGAGGTGTTCTTGAGGTGTTTCGATCACACCGCACACGGGCCTGCTTCCTAGACTGGCCGGGTCCACCAACCCATCCGACAGGAGACACCATGGCCTTGCTGCGCGCCACCGACATCCACCTCGACGACCTGCTGCGCGTGCTGGCGCAACGCACCGATCCCGCCGACTGTCCGCTCGCCATGCACCTGCAGGACGACGTGCCGGTGTACGACTGCAACGCACTGCGCGACCGGCTGGCGGACACCGACTTCCCGCAGACCCTGATGGCCGAATGGGCGCGGGTCTGGGAACACGGGGCGGGCATCGTCGTGCTGCAGGGTGCGTTCCCGTCTGCCGGAGTGGTGGATGCGGTCACGGCCTCTTTCCAGCAGATCATCGCCCGCGAGCGGCTGTCCGGTGCGGGCGGTGACCATTTCGCCCAGGCCGGCGCCAACGACCGGGTGTGGAACGCGCTGGAAAAACTCTGCCTGACCGACCCTGCGCTGTTCGCGCGCTACTACGCCAACGACATGGTCGCGCTGGCCAGCGAGGCCTGGCTCGGCCCGGCCTACCAGATCACCTCGCAGGTCAACAACGTCCGTCCTGGCGGCGCGGCACAGACCCCGCACCGCGACTACCACCTCGGCTTCTGCACCACCGCACAGGCGCTGCGCTACCCCGCCCATGTGCACCGCCTGTCGCCGATGCTGACGCTGCAAGGCGCAGTCGCCCACGTGGACATGCCGCTGGAGAGCGGGCCGACCCTGTACCTGCCGCACTCGCAGAAGTACCTGCACGGCTACCTCGTGGCCGACCGCGCGGACTTCCGGGAACACTTCGAGCGCCACCGCGTGCAACTGCCGCTGGCCAAGGGCGACGCGGTGTTCTTCAACCCGGCGCTGCTGCACGCCGCCGGCACCAACCGGTCCAGCGGCATCCAGCGCATGGCCAACCTGCTGCAGGTCTCGTCGGCCTTCGGACGGGCGATGGAAACCGTCAACCGCGACCGCATGACCCGGCAGCTCTACCCCGCGCTGCAGACACTGCGGGCAGACGGCGCGCTGACCGAGGGCGGGGCCGACCGCGCCCTGGCCGCGTGTGCCGAGGGCTATGCCTTTCCGACCGACCTCGATCTCGATCCGCCGCTGGGCGGTCTGGCGCCGGAGAGTCCGCAGGCGGTGGCACGGCAGGCGCTGCGCGAGGGCTGGTCGGCGGAGCGGCTGGCGGCATGGCTGGACACGATGGTGACGCGCCGAGGACGTGACACGGCCTGAACCGACCCGGTCACACCGCGATCGCCGCCGTGTTCTTCACCTCTTCCATCACCACATAGGTGCGCGTCTCGCGCACGCCGGGCAGCGTCCAGATCACCGAGCCGATGAACTCCCGGTACGCCGCCATGTCGGCCACGCGGGTCTTGAGCAGGTAATCGAAACCACCCGCGACGAGGTGGCATTCGAGGATCTCGGGCCGCACCTGCACTG
>NZ_JBFPGY010000095.1:0-3521 GCF_041083715.1 Sphaerotilus sp. | reverse complement strand
AGCGGCGTTCGTCGCGGGCCGGGCGGTGCACCCAGCGGCTGTCGCCAGCCTTGCCGGGATCGCTGAGATAGCGGTGGTCGTCGAGCGTGCCGACTTCGTCGCCGAGGTAGATCAGCGGAATGCCGCCCGAGGACAGCGCCACGCCATACAGCAGCAGCAGCCGCGCCACCGCGTGCGCGTCGCCCTGCTCCAGCCCGCACAGCGAGGCGGCGGTGCCCGAGATGCGGCAATCGCCCGTGGCCGGGTTGTCCTGGAACGGCACACCGCGCGCGAAGCTGCCGGGGAAGCGGTTGACGTAGAAGCGGTTGAGGAACTGGCGGTGGTGGAAGCCGTTGATGCCCAGCTGCAGCGCGTCCTCGTCGGCGAAGGTCCAGCCGATGTCGTCGTGGCTGCGCACGTAGTTGACCCAGGCCGTGCCGGGGGCGATGTGGTGCCGCTCGGCCAGAGCCTTCTGCAGCATGTCCACCTGGCGCGTGGCCAGCGTGTTCCACAAGAGCGCCATCTGCAGCGGGTTGTACGAAATCTGGCACTCGGTGGGGGCGATGTAGGCCACCACGTCATCCGGGTGGACGATGGCCTCGCTCTTGAACAGCAGCGCCGGCGCGGCAATGCGCGCCAGCGCGTTGTAGGCGCGCAGCAGGTGGTGCGCCTCGGGCAGGTTCTCGCAGGACGTGCCCAGCCGCTTCCAGATGAAGGCCACGGCGTCCATGCGCAGGAACTCGACGCCCAGGTTGGCGATGAACAGCATCTCGCCGGCCATCGCGCGGAACACGTCGGGGTTGCTGTAGTTCAGGTCCCACTGGTAGGAGTGGAAGGTGGTCCAGACCCAGCGGCCGTCGTCGAGCTGCGAGAAGGCGCCCGGGTGCTCGTCGGGAAAGATCTCGCGCACCGTGCGCTCGTAGGCGTCGGGCTGGGTGCGGTCGGGGAAGAGGTAGAAATAGTCCTGGTAGGCGGGATCGTTCGCCCGCGCGCCGACCGCCCAGTCGTGTTCGTCCGAGGTGTGGTTGAACACGAAGTCCAGCACCAGCGAGATGCCCGCCTCGCGCAGTTTCTCCGCCAGGTGGCGCAGTTCGTCGATGGTGCCCAGCGAAGGCTTGGTCGCGCGGTAGCTGCTGACCGCGTAGCCGCCGTCGCTGTGCGGCTCGGGGCACAGGAACGGCGGCATCAGGTGCAGGTAGGTCAGGCCGAGTTCCTGGAAATACGGGATCTGCGCCTCGATGCCGCGGAAGTTGCCCGCAAACAGATCGACATAGCAGACACCACCCAGCATGCGCTGCGACTGGAACCAGCCCGGATCGTGCTCGCGCTGGTCGTCGAGCGCCTTCAGGTCGTCGGAGCGGTGGCGCCAAGCGTCGAACGCGGTGTGCAGCAGGCGGACGAGGAAGGCCTCGAAGTCGTCGCGGTGGCCGTAGAGCGGAGCCAGCTCGCTACGCAGCGTCTTCAAGTGGGTGCGCACCCGTTCGTCGAACGCGGGCCAATGGGCCTCGCGGGCGAGCGACTGGTGCAGCGTCTGCCAGACGCGGCCGAGCTGGGCATCGGGCGTCACCCAGGCGGGAACGGGGCGTCCGGTCACCCGCGGGCCGGAAATCGTGTCGGTGGCCACGGCGGCCTCCTTGTCAGTGGGTCGTTCAGTATGGAGAGACAGTATCGGGGGCGTCGCGGCGGGTGCGGATCAAGCGCGCAGGCGCAGCATCCGCGCTTCCCACGGTCGCAGCGGCGAACCGTGCAGCGCGTCGCCCTCGCACGGCGGGTAGTTGCCAAGCATCCAGTCGCAGCCGCTCGCGGCCACCTCGGGCGGCAGATCGAACGCGGGTGTGTCGCCGCTGAAGTTGCAGACGACCAGCCAGCACTCGGCCATCTCACCCGTGCCCAGCGTGCGGGTGTAGGCGTAGATCTGCGGATGGTCGGGCAGCAGCAGCGCGTAGCGGCCGTGCACCAGCACCGGGTGCACCCGCCGCATCGCGATCAGGCGCCGGTAGTGCTGGAAGACCGACTCCGGGTCGGCCACCGCCTGCGCGGCGTTGATCTGCAGGTAGTTCGGATTCAGCTTGAGCCAGGGCGTGCCGGTCGTGAAGCCGGCGTTGGGCGAATCGTCCCACTGCATCGGCGTGCGGGCGTTGTCGCGGCCCTTGGCGTGGATCGACGCCATCACCTCGGCCGGGTCCATGCCGCGTTCCTCGGTGGCGACGCGGTACATGTTGCGGATCTCGATGTCCTGGTAGTCCTCGATCGCTTCGAAGGCCACATTGGTCATGCCGAGTTCCTCGCCCTGGTAGACATAGGGCGTGCCCTGCATCCCGTGCAGGAAGGTCGCCAGCATCTTGGCCGATTCGACCCGGTAACGCCCGTCATCGCCAAAGCGCGACACCGGCCGCGGCTGGTCATGGTTGTTCAGGTAGAGGCTGTTCCAGCCCTGACCGTACAGCGCGTCCTGCCAGCGCGTCATCGTCGCCTTCAGGTCGCGCAGGTCGAGCGGTTTCAGCGCCCACTTGCCGTTCATGTGACCGCCGACGCTGTCGAGGTCCATGTGCTCGAACTGGAACAGCATGTTCAGCGCGCCGGTCTCGGGGTTCGTCAGCTCGCGGCCCTGCTTGATGGTCGCCAGCGGAGCCTCGCCGACGGTGATCGTGTCGTAGTGGTCGAGCACCTGCTCGCGCATCTCGCGCAGGAACTCCAGCAGGCGCGGCCCGTTGCAGGTCAACATGAAACCCGGCTGCAAGAAACCGTCGCGCACCACCGGCGCATCCGGCAGACTGCCATCGGCATTCCACGGCTTCGAGATCATGTTGATCACGTCCATGCGGAAGCCGTCCACGCCCTTGTCGAGCCAGAAGCGCATCACGTCGTACACCTCGGCCCGCAGTGCCGGGTTCTCCCAGTTCAGGTCCGGCTGCTTGCGGCTGAACATGTGGAGGTAGTACTCGCCCGTGGCCTCGTTCCATTCCCAGACCGAGCCGTTGAACGCGGCCTCCCAGTTGGTCGGCGGAGAGCCATCGGGCTTGGGCGCACGCCACAAGTAATGGTCGTGGTACGGGTGGTCACGGCTCTGGCGGGCCTGCTGGAACCAGACGTGCTCGTCCGAGCTGTGGTTCACCACGAGGTCCATCATCAGCTTGATGCCACGCGCATGCATCTGCGCCAGCATCTCGTCGAAGTCGGCCATCGTGCCGAACTCGGGCGCGATGGCGCGGTAGTCGCTGATGTCGTAGCCGTTGTCGTCCTGCGGCGAGGCGTAGACCGGCGACAGCCAGACCACATCGACGCCGAGCGCCTTCAGGTGGTCCAGCTTCGAGGTGATGCCGGGCAGGTCACCGATGCCGTCGCCGTTGCTGTCGCAGAAACTGCGCGGGTAGATCTGGTAGACGATGGACTGTTTCCACCAGTCGCGGTCGGAGCGTGCGGTCATGGTCGGCGGTCGTGTCGGTGTCGGGAGTTCAGGCGGGCAGCTGCACGGTGCGCGTGAACGCCAGTCCGGCGGCGTCGAACAGGTAGCCGTGCTCCGGGCGGATCCGCAGCGTGAT
>NZ_JBFPGY010000094.1:0-11562 GCF_041083715.1 Sphaerotilus sp. | reverse complement strand
TGAGAAGTGCAGGGCGCGGACGGTGCGCGCCGGGTCCTGGTAGACGTAGGGGCGGACGTGGTCGTCCGTGGGTTCGTCGGTGGGTCCGGAGATGTCGGGCATGGGTTCAGCGGGGCAGGCGGGCCTGGGTGATTCGGTGCAGATCCCCGGCCAGCGCCGGCGTGGCCATCGTCGCCAGCAGTGCCGCCAGCGGAATCGTCGCCGAGAAGCCCAGCGACCGGAAGGCCAGCGCGCCCACGATGCCGCCGCTGAAGAACAGCGCCAGCACGGTGGCATGGATCCACATCTTGTCGCGGTTGGCGCGCACGTACATCGGATCGTCCGCGTCGCGCTGGCCGTTCCAGTAGAGCAGTCGGCCCAGCTCGATGCCGAGGTCGGTGACCACGCCGGTCATGTGGGTGGTGCGGATCTCGGCATTCGAGATCTTGGTGATGATGGCGTTCTGCAGGCCCATGATGAAACACAGCAGCAGCACCGTGGTCGGCACCAGCAGCGCCTTGAAGTTGTGCAGGTTGGCGCCGAGCAGGCCGAAGAGCAGCAGCAGTCCCGCCTCCAGCAGCAGCGCCAGCGCGTACTTGCCGTGGAGCTGGCGGTGGCGGCCCCAGTTGATCAGCAGCGCGGTGGTGGCCGCACCCGCCACGAAGGCGCCCAGGGCCACCAGCCCCGCCATCGCCAGCCCGATGCTGCCCAGCGCGAGGTCGTCGGCGATGCCGGAGATGATCCCGCTCATGTGCGAGGTGTAGCGGGCCACGGCCAGGAAGCCGCCCGCATTGACCGCCCCGGCGACGAAGGCCAGCACGCCGCCCAACTGCCGGTTGGTGGTGCGGGTGCGGTCGCGGCCGGTCAGGCGCTGGAGGAACTGGAGGGCCATGGTGGAGCCGGTCACTGTAACCGACGCACACGCCTCGGCCCGATGGTCACGCCGTCGCGGTCGTGCCCGCCACCGCCGCCTTGGCCATGCCCCGCAGCACGGGCAGGCAGGAGCCGCAGTTGGTGCCGCACTTCAGTGCGCCCTGCAGGCTTGCCAGCCGCTCCTCGGTGTTGCCCTGGCAGCGCGTCAGCACCTGCACGATCTCCGGCTCGGTGACGTTGAAGCAGGTGCAGACCTGCTTGCCGCGTTGCTGCACCGGCACGGGCGCGGTCGCGCTGCCGGCCAGCAGCGCACGGCCGTAGGACTGCGCGGGCAACTCGTCCTGCAGCAGTGTCTTGATCCACGATTCCGCCCGTGTGTCACCGGCCAGCAGCACGCCGCGCAGCAGCCGGTCCGCGCCGTGGTTCTGCATCTGCACGGCACGGTACTGGCCGCGCTGGCGGTCGTGGTAGACCAGGGTGTCGTCACCGGTCAGGCCCAGCAGCATCTCGATCTGCTTGACCAGTTCTTCGGGCATCGGTGCCGTGGCTGCCGCGCGCCAGACCAGTCCGGCCAGTCCATCGGCGTGCGGCTCGCGGCCGAAGGGCAGCACCATCGCGTAGCCGAACTGCGGCATCAGCGCCTTCAGCGCCTCGCGGGCCCTGAGCGCCTCGGCCTGCGCCAGCCATGCCAGTCCCAGCATCCGCCACGGCAGCTTCACCGGTTCGATGCGCACGGCGGTGTGCTTGAGTTCCGGCTGCTTCGAGGTCGGGCAGAACGCGGGCAGCGTCACGCCGTTGATGCCCAGGCGCGCCACGCCCTTGTCGTCCGTGCCGCCCAGGACTTCCTCGCCCCAGTGCATCGGGATCGAGACCTGTGTCGGCGCGACCGCATCGGTCATCTGGATCGGCAGCACGAGGCTTCCCCGCCGCGAGCGCACCTCCACCAGCTCGCCGTCCTTGAAACCGCGCCGCGCCACGTCGGTCGGGTGCATCTCGACCACGGGTTCGGCGATGTGGCCGAACAGGCGGCCGAGCGTGCCGGTGCGGCTCATGCCGTGCCACTGGTCGCGCAGGCGGCCGGTGGTCAGCGAGAACGGGTAGCGCGCGTCGCGCGGCTCGGCCACCGGGCGGTACTCGGCGGCGGAGAAACGGGCGCGGCCGTCGTCGGTCGGGAACACGCCGTCCTCGTACAGGCGTGGTCGGCCGCTGGTCGCGCCTTCGGGCATCGGCCACTGCTGCGGTCCGCTGCGCTCGATCAGGCCGAAGCTCAGGCCGGTGATGTCGAGGTCGCGGCCGCGGGTGGATTCACGGTGCTCGTTCCACACCGATTCGGCCGTGTCGTAGGGGAAGAGGGTGGTCTGGCCGTTCAGCCGCTCGGGCAGGCGCGCTTCCAGCCGGCGCGCGATGTCCACGCCGATCTGCCAGTCGTGGCGCGTGCTGCCCGGCGCCTTCACGGCGGGGCGCACGAGGCTGATGCGGCGCTCGGAGTTGGTGACCGAGCCGACCTTCTCGCCCCAGGTGGTCGCCGGCAGCAGCAGGTCGGCGCAGGCGGCGGTTGCGGTGGTCGAAAACGCCTCCTGCACGATGACGAACTCGGCCCGTTCCAGCGCGCGGCGCACCATGGCCTGGTCGGGCAGCGACTGCGCCGGGTTGGTGCAGACGATCCACAGCGCCTTGATCTGGCCGTCGGCGGCGGCCTGGAACATCTCGATGGCGCTCTTGCCCGTGGCGGCTGGCACATCGGCCACGCCCCAGAGGCGGGCGACTTCCGCGCGGTGCTGCGCATTGGCGAGGTCGCGGTGGCCGCTGAGCAGGTTGGACAGGCCACCGACCTCGCGCCCGCCCATCGCGTTGGGCTGGCCGGTGAGCGAGAAGGGGCCGGCGCCCGCCTTGCCGATCTGGCCGGTGGCGAGGTGCAGGTTGATCAGCGCCGCGTTCTTGTCGGTGCCGGCGGCGCTCTGGTTGAGGCCCTGGCAGTAGAGCGACAAGGTGGTGCCGCTGCCACGCCGGTCGCTCTGCGCGAACCAGCGCGCGGCCTGAACGAGGTCTTCTTCCCGGATGCCGCAGACGCGGGCGGCTTCCTTCGGTGTCCAGGCCCGCACGGTGTCGCGCAGCGCGTCGAAGCCGCTGGTGTGGGCGGCGATGTAGGCCTGGTCGACCAGCCCTTCCCACAGCATGACGTGCAGCATGCCGTGGTAGAGCGCCACGTCGGTGCCGGGCTGGATCTGCAGGAACAGGTCCGCCGTCTCCGCCGTCTCGGTGCGGCGCACGTCCACGACGATCCAGCGCTGGTCGGGCCTGGCCTTGCGGGCGTCCTCCAGCCGGCGGAACAGGATCGGGTGCGCCCAGGCCGTGTTGCTGCCGGTGATGAACACCGTGTCGGCGTGGGCCACGTCCTCGTAGCTGCAGGGCGGGGCGTCGGCGCCGAGCGTGCGCTTGTAGCCCGCCACCGCGCTGGACATGCACAGCCGCGAGTTGGTGTCGACGTTGTTGGTGCCGAGCAGGCCCTTGGCGAGCTTGTTGAAGACGTAGTAGTCCTCGGTCAGCAACTGGCCGGACAGGTAGATGCCGAGTGCGTCCGGCCCGTCGCGGCGCACGATGTCGGCCAGGCGGTCGGCGGCGAGATCGAGCGCCGAGGTCCAGTCGATCACCTCGGCCGTGCCACCACGCTGCCGACGCAGGCGCGGTTGCAGCAGCCGGGTGGCCATCGTGACCGGGGCGCTGGCGGTCAGGTGCAGCGTGCTGCCCTTGGTGCAGAGCCGGCCGAAGTTGGCCGGGTGGTCCGGGTCGCCACGCACGCCGGTGATCTGCGTCCCGTCGGACTCGATGATCACGCCGCAGCCGACGCCGCAGTAGGGGCAGGTGGACCGGGTGTCGGTCGTGGGCAGGGGCATGGTCATCGACGGGCCTTGGTGCAGTGGTGCAGTCTCAGGCGAGTTCGCCGATGGCGATGCTGTTCAGCTCCGCCGCGTCCAGGTAGACCTGCCCGCCGACCACCTGGACGGCGAAGCGCGGCGTGCAGCCCTCGTCGGGCGCCTTGGCGCAGCCGCTGTCCAGGCCGATGGTCCAGTTGTGCAGCGGGCAGGCCACGCTCTCGCCGAAGACGATGCCCTGGCTCAGCGGGCCGCCCTTGTGCGGGCAGCGGTCGAGCAGCGCGAACACCTTGTCCTCGCTGTTGCGGAAGACGGCGACATCGCACGAACCCGGCCGCGCCACGCGGCGGGCGCCCAGCACGGGGATGTCGTTGACGGTGCAGATGGATTTCCAGTCACTCATGGGGATGTCCAGTGGTTCTTCGGTTCTTGTCTTGAGGTGTCTTGTGCAGGGGCTCAGGCGACGCTGACCGGCGCGAACTGCCGCGTGTCGACGCTGGCCCTGGCCGATTCCAGCCACGGGTCCGCCGCTCCGTCGAGCGCGAACTGCAACCGCTCCCACAGCGCCTTGCGCAGCTCGGCGTTGTCGATCACCTTGGCCTTCACGTAGTCCAGCCCCACGCGGTCGATGTAATGCACGGTGCGTTCCAGGTACCAGCCCTCCTCGCGGTAGAGCTGCAGGAAGGCGCCGGCGTACTCCAGCACCTCGGCGGGCGTCTTCACCTTGACGAAGAACTGCGCCACCTCGGTCTTGATGCCACCGTTGCCGCCGACGTACAGCTCCCAGCCGGAGTCCACGCCGATGATGCCGACGTCCTTGGTGCCCGCTTCCGCACAGTTGCGCGGGCAGCCCGACACCGCGAGCTTCACCTTGTGCGGCGAGTACATGGCCCACAGCGCGCGCTCCAGGTCCTTGCCCATCTGGGTCGAGTCCTGCGTGCCGAACCGGCACCACTCGCTGCCCACGCAGGTCTTCACCGTGCGCAGCGACTTGGCGTAGGCGAAGCCGGACGGCATGCCCAGGTCGGCCCACACGCCCTGCAGGTCTTCCTTCTTCACGCCCAGCAGGTCGATGCGCTGGCCGCCCGTGACCTTGACGGTCGGGATGGCGTACTTGTCGGCCACGTCGGCGATGCGGCGCAGGTCGGCCGCCGTCGTCTCGCCGCCCCACATGCGCGGGATGACCGAGTAGGTGCCGTTCTTCTGGATGTTGGCGTGGCTGCGCTCGTTGATGAAGCGGCTCTGCGGATCGTCCTGCGCTTCCTTGGGCCAGGTGCTGATCAGGTAGTAGTTCAGCGCCGGGCGGCAGGAGGTGCAGCCGTTCGGGGTCTTCCAGCCGAGGCGCTGGTAGATGCCGGCGTGGCTGACGAGGTGTTCCTTGCGGATCGCATCCCGCACGTCCTGGTGGCTCAGTTCGGTGCAGCCGCACATCGCCTTCTTCTTCGGCGTGGCGCTGTAGTCGCCGCCGGCGGTGAACATGATGAGCTGCTCGACCAGTCCGGTGCAGGAGCCGCACGACGCACTCGCCTTCGTGTGCTTGCGCACCTCGTCGAGCGTGAACAGGCCCTTGTCCTTGATCGCCTTGCAGATCGCGCCCTTGGTCACGCCATTGCAGCCGCACACCTCGTCCGTGTCGGCCATCGCCGCGGCCTTGCTGTGCCCTTCGTGGCCCACGTCACCGATGTTGGACTCGCCGAACATCAGCCGGTCGCGGATGTCGTGGACCTTGCGGCCCTCGCGCAGCAGCTTGAAGTACCAGCTCCCGTCCACCGTGTCGCCGTAGAGGCAGGCGCCGACCAGCTTGTCGTCCTTGATCACCAGCTTCTTGTAGACGCCGCCGACCGGGTCCGACAGCAGGATTTCCTCGAAGCCCTCGCCCCCCGTGAAATCGCCTGCCGAGAACAGGTCGATGCCGGTGACCTTGAGCTTGGTGCTGGTCTGGCTGCCGGTGTAGCGGCCGATGCCGAATTCGGCCAGGTGCGTGGCGCAGACCTTGCCCTGCTCGAACAGCGGCGCGACCAGCCCGTAGGCGATGCCGCGGTGGCTGGCGCATTCGCCGATCGAGTAGATGCGCGCGTCGGTGACGGTCTGCAGCGTGTCGGTGACGACGATGCCGCCGCGTCCGCCGTGGTCGCACAGCAGACCCATCTGTTTGGCCAGGTCGGTGTTGGGGCGGATGCCGGCGGCCATCACCACCAGATCGGCAGGGATCTCGCGGCCGTCCTTGAACTTGACCGCCAGCACGCGCCCGGCCGTGCCGCCGTCCTTGTCTCCGATCAGTGCCGCCGTCTGCGCGCCCATCTCGAACTTCAGGCCGCGGTCCTGCAGCGATTTCTGCAGCAGCTTGCCTGCCACGTCGTCGAGCTGGCGCTCCATCAGCCAGCCGGAAATGTGGACCACCGTGACCTGCATCCCGCGCAGCATCAGCCCGTTGGCCGCTTCCAGCCCGAGCAGGCCGCCGCCGATGACGACGGCGTGCTTGTGGGTCTTGGCCGTCTCGATCATCGTGTTCGTGTCGGCGATGTCGCGGTAGGCGATGACGCCCTCCAGATCCTTGCCCGGCACGGGCAGGATGAAGGGATTCGAGCCGGTGGCGATCAGCAGACGGTCGTACTCGGCCTCGATCGTCTCGCCTTGCGCGTTCACGGCGGTCACGGTGCGGCGGGCGCGGTTCACGTCGGTGACCTTGGCGCCCAGGTGCAGCGTGATGCCGTGGTCCGCGTACCAGCTCAGCGGGTTGAGGATGATCTCGTCGATCGTCTGCTCGCCGGCCAGCACGGGGCTGAGCAGGATGCGGTTGTAGTTGGGGTGCGGCTCGGCGCCGAACACGGTGATGTCGTAGAGATCGGGGGCGATCTTCAGCAGCTCTTCCAGCGTGCGCACGCCAGCCATGCCGTTGCCGACCATCACGAGTTTCATCTTCTGCATCGCGGGCTCCTCAGGAATCAGTAAAACCAGGTATTCGGATTGAATGGCGTAGTGCGTTGTTTGGTACCACAATGCCGAGCGATGAGCTTTGATGTCGACATTGGTTACACCAGCGCCTGCGGATTGCGGGAACACAACGAGGATTTCGCGGCGGTCATGCGCGCCGATGCGCACGAGCCGGGCCGGGGTCTGATCGCCGCCGTGGCCGACGGCGTGTCGGCCGGCGGCCTGGGGCGAGAAGCCGCGCAGACCACGGTGATGAGCCTGGTGCAGGACTTCCACGCCGCACCGGCCACCTGGGAAACCACGGTCATCCTTGACCGTCTGATCGGCGCCCAGAACGCCTGGCTCGCCGACCACAACCAACGCCGCCGCGGTGCAGGCAACGAGCGCCGCGCGGCGCTCACCACCCTCACGGCGCTGGCGCTGCAGGGACAGACCTGGACACTCGCCCACGTTGGCGATACCCGGGCCTGGCTGCTGCGCCGCGGTGAGCTGCTGCAGCTCACCCAGGACCATGCACTCGACCATCCCGACTTCCGCAGCCAGCTCACCCGGGCGATCGGCCTCGATCACACCGTGCGCGTGGACTACCTGCAGGGCGAACTGCACCTCGGCGACACCTTCGTGCTCACCTCCGATGGTGTGCATGGTGTGCTCCAGGCCGATCGCCTGCGGACCCTGCTGGCTGCCGCACCCGCCCAGATCGCCAGTGAGGCGCTGGTGGAGGCGGCACTGGCTGCGGGCAGTCAGGACAACGTCACGGCATTGGTGATGCAAGTTACGGGCCTGGCCCCGATGAGACTGGAGGACAGCCAGGTCCGCGCCCGCCAGCTGCCGGTTCCGCCGCGCCTGAAGGTGGGCGATGCGCTGGACGGCTACACCATCACCGCGCTGGTGGCCGACACCGGCGTGCACCGCCTCTACCAGGCGCGCGACGCCGCCAGCCGCGAGCTGGTGGCCCTGAAGACCCTGCACGAGTCCCGGGCGAGCGACCGCGAGGAGCGCGCCATGCTTGCCCACGAAGCCTGGCTCGGTCTGCGCGTCACGGAACGCGAAGGGCAGGGCTTCGTCCGCGTGCGCGAGGTGCGTGACCCGAGTGCGTTCTACATGGTGTTCGACTGGCACAGCGGCCACACGCTGGAGCAGCAGCTCGCCGGCGAATCCCGCCTGGATGTCACTGAAGTGGTGCATGGAGGGCTGGCCATCGCACGTGCGCTGGGGCGGCTGCACCGACTTGGTGTGATCCACCGCGACATCAAGCCCGGCAACCTGCACCGTGGCGAAGATGGTCAGTGGCGGGTGCTGGATCTGGGGGTGGCGGTGTCGGGGCGCGAGCCGGCCTCGACGCGCAGCCTGCACGCCGGCACCCCGAGCTATATGAATCCGGAGCAGTGGGAAGGCGACCATGGCCACCCCGCCGATGCCGGCAGCGACCTCTTCGCGCTGGGTGTGACGCTCTACCAGTGGCTGACCGGCAAGCTGCCCTACGGCGAGATCGAGCCGTGGCAGACGGCCCGCTTCCGGCGTGATCCGGTGCCGCCGTCACGGATGCACCCGGAAGTGCCGATCTGGCTGGACCATGTCGTGCTCAAGGCGGTGGCGCGTGATCCGCGGCAGCGTTTCGAGACAGCCGAGGAGTTCGCGCTGGCGCTGGAGCGCGGGGCGTCCCGGCCATTGAATGCACCGGGTGGCACTCCGCTGGCGGTGCGTGACCCGGCGCTGCTCTGGAAGGTGGCCTGTCTGATCTCGCTGGGCTTCAATGCCCTGCTGGTGGTCTGGCTGCTCTTCCTGCCGAAGGGGTGAACCGGTTCAGCGGCTGAAGGCGCGGGAGCTGGTGCCCGAGGAACCGACGCTGGTCGGCGTGCTGCGGGCGCGGCCACCCTTCTCGGCCCAGGTGCGCGTCCAGCGGATCTGCACGACACGCAGCATCGCCAGCATGCCCAGCGCCAGCACCGTGAAGGCCACGAAGCCCCACAGGTAGGACCCTGCGTACTGCTTCGACAAGCCCATGGCGTTCGGCAGGAAACCACCGCCGAGCGCGCCGACTTCACCAATCATCGAGCCGGCCACGGCGGTTGCCAGCGGCCAGCGCAGCGGCACGAGCTGGAACAGGGCGCCATTGCCTGCGCCGAGTGCTGCAAAGCACAGCATGAACAGCAGCGTCGTCACCACCAGCGACGAGCCGGCGAACCCGCACATCAGCAGCGTGATCGCCACCAGCACCAGCACGCCCGACAGCGTGTTGATGCCACCGATGCGGTCGGAGATGTAGCCGCCCAGCACGCGCACACCCGAACCCATCAGCGTGGCCAGCATGGTGAGCTGACCGGCTTCGACCTTGGTCACCTTGAACTGGTCGTAGAAGTAGGTCGGCAGGAAGCTTGCCAGGCCGATGAAGCCACCGAAGGTGACGATGTAGATCAGGCTGAACGACCAGCCGTCCTTCTCGAACAGGCAGGAGATGTGTTCACGGAAGGTCTGGTGTTCGCGGTCCGGCGGTTCCTTGGCGGCCAGCAGCATCACCATGAACGGCAGCAGCATGGTGCAGGCGGCCAGACCGTAGACGGTCTGCCAGCCGTATTTCATGGCCAGCGGTGGCGCGAACAGCACGGCCAGCACGGTGCCTGAATTGCCGGCGCCGGCAATGCCCATCGCCAATCCCTTGTACTTCGGCGGGAACCAGCCCGAGCCCAGCGACAGCGCCACGCCGAAGCTCGCTCCGGCGATGCCCAGCAGCACGCCCATCATGAGCACCTCGTCATAGGTGTTCACCATGAAGTAGCCGAAGGCCAGCGCGCAGACGATCAGGCTCATCTCGACCAGTGCCGCGTTCTTGCGGCCGATGTACTGGGCCAGGATGCCCAGCGGAAAACGCATCAGGGCCCCGGCCAGGATGGGCACCGAGACCATGAAGCCCTTCTGGGCGGCGGTCAGGTGGAAGCTTTCGCTGATGAACGGACCCATCGCGCCATTGAGCACCCAGATCGCGAAGCAGAAATCGAAGTAGAGAAAAGACGCGGCCAGCGTGGGCCAGTGTCCGGATCGGAGGAAGGTCTTGAAGTTGGACATGGGGCGTCAGCCTGTGCAGGGGTGGCGCGCGCGCCGGGGAATGGCGCTGACCGGACGCGACGGTGTGTCCGGAGCCGATGGTGCGGTGGATCGGCGTGGTCGCCGCTGCGCGACCATGCGGAAACAAGCACAAAATGTGCCACTGATTGCTCCTCCGGATTCCGTTCTCGGCGCCCCTTCCCATCGGGGTATTCCCTTGGCTGGCCTGAGGTGTGCTTCAGAGAACGCAATGACAAGAAACATGGCCTCCACCTGGCCCTCCCTGACGTGATCAACATCCTCGCCATCGCTCCTGCGCTACCCGACGCACCTACTCTGGTTGCCGACCTCGAATCGAACGGACTGGTCGTCTGCGCACGCTGTCACTGCACGCAATTGGTGCGGGAGGCTGTGCGCCATGCACCGGATCTGGTCATCGTCTGGGAGCCTCACCCTGGCGACGAACTGTTCGAGGCGGTGCGCCTGCTGGAAGCCTCCATGCCCGTGCCCGTGCTGGTGTTCACCAGCGATGTGCGTGCCGAGACGATGGAGGCAGCGCTGGCCGTGGGCATCGATGGCTGGGTGGTCAATGGCTATGCGGCCGGCCGTCTGCGTCCGCTGATCCAGTTCACGGTGGCGCGCCACCGCCAGATGCGCCAGATGCGCGAGGAACTCGGCGACCTGAAGCGCCGCTTCGAGGAGCGCAAGCTGGTGGATCGGGCCAAGGGCATCCTGATGACCGCGCGCCAGGTCAGCGAAGACGAGGCGTTTCGACTGCTTCGTTCCGCCTCGATGCACGCCAAGCAGCGCATCGGCCAGGTCTCTCAGCAAGTGATCGACGCGGCGCACTACGCCGACGCCATCAACCGCGCCGGCCGGTTGCGCATGCTGTCGCAGCGCACGGTCAAGCTCTACGCGCTGGCGGCCATGGGCGTGGAAACGGCTGGTTCGCGGGCGCTGCTGGCCGACTCGGGCGTGCAAATCGAGCAGAGCCTGCAGCTGCTGGACCGCACACTGTCGCGGCCGACCTTCGGTGATCTGATCGACGCGGTGCAGAGCACCTGGACGCAGGTGCAGACGAGCCTGGTCAGCGCGCCGGTGGCGGCGCGCCTCGCGGCGATCGACCAGGACGCCGAGCGTCTGCTGGAGCTGTCCGATCGCCTGACGCAGGCGCTTGAAAACGCCGGGCTGGCACCGACGCTGCATGTCATCAATGTGTCCGGCCGCCAGCGCATGCTCGCGCAGCGGCTGGCCAAGCTCGCGCTGCTGCGTCAGGGGCCGGCGCTGTCGGTGACGGAGCCGCTGCCGGCCGAGCTGGCGCCGACGGCCGAAGCCTTCGAGCGCGGGCTGGCCTATCTGAAGGACATTCCGCTGTCGACACCGGCGATCCGCGAGGCGATTGCCGCTGCCGATCTGCGCTGGCAGGACATGCTCTCCGCCGTGCGCGGTGGTGGGGTGCCTGCGGCGCGGGTCACGCTCGCCGCCGCCAGCGAGGCACTGCTCGAACTCTTCGACCGCCTGACGCGCGAGTACGAGCAGAGCATGCAGTTGCTCATGGGGTGATGCCGGTTCGCCGAACCACCCTGTCTGGGGGCAGGGCGGTGACGGAGTTCACGCCTGGTTGACGCCTGGTTACGTTGTGTGAGTTCAGTCGCAGTCGGTGAGTGGGTGGCCTGCCTATCATGGCCGGATGAACCACCTCGAACTGCCCGTCCCCGTGGCGCTGCCTGCTCTGCTGGCTGGCGGCCTGCTCGATCTGCTGCAGGACGAGGGGGTGCTGCTGGCGCTCAAGGAGGCTGACAGCGGGCGCTACCTGTGGGCCAATGCGCCGTGCCTGGCCTGGCTGGGTGCCGATGCG
>NZ_JBFPGY010000093.1:0-3527 GCF_041083715.1 Sphaerotilus sp. | reverse complement strand
TCGATCTCCAGCGTGATGCCGATCTGGGCATAGCGGTCGCTGTCGCGGTCCGCCAGGTTGACGACGAAGGGCTCCAGCGGCAGATAGGCCGGCGGCGTATGGGCGTCCCGCTTGTGGGGCTTGTGCGCCGGCGCGGCATCGGCCGCATCGCCATGACCACCACCTTCTGCTTCCGCAGCGGCATCGGCCTTGCGCTTCATCATCACGTAGCCGCCGCCTCCTCCGGCAACCAGCAGGACGACAACGCCGATGATGATCCAGAGCTTCTTGGACCCCTTCTTCGCAACAGTTTGTTCCGCACTCGCAGCGGCAGCCGACATGTCCTTCTCCTGCGTGCTTGAGGTCCCCGTGGTGTGACCTCTGATTGAAGGCGATTATTGGGACCGGACCCCGGCACCGATGTTCGGAAAAGCGCAGCAAATCCGGAGATAGGCGGCACGGACCCCGATCAGGCGAACAAGTCGAGACGTCCGGCACGCCCCGGCGACGGACCGATCGAAAGGGGTTCACGCGCCGTGCCCACGGCGCGTCCATCGATCGAGAACATCTCCGCCTGGCGGCGGGGTGCACGATCGCCGAAACCGGATCGGCCATCCATGAAGGCATCGCTCCGCGAGCGGGCATCTGATCCCGCACTGCCGGACCCCGCCCCTGTCAGGTCACTGCTGCCACTGCCGGCCGCGCTGGCAGCCAGCGCGTCCTTGGACACCTCGTGCACGCGGCTGTGGGTCAGGGACAGCCCCTCGTCCCGAAACGCCTCGGTCAGACCCGACAAGGTGGCCTCCAGATGGTGCCGTGTGAGGGCTTCGCTGGCGCCGAACTCGATCCGGGCGGTGCTGCCGTTCAGCTCGAGCGACACCGACACCGGCCCCATCTCGGCCGGATTCAGGTGCAAGGTCACCTCCTGCCGACCCTGCTCGGCCTGCCCGGCCCGCCGCACCAGCGCCACCACCACCTCATCCGAGAACCCTGGCTGCGTCACCGGCGTCTGGATCCAGGTCTGGGCCGGGGCCACCACCGGACTGCCACCCGCCATGGCGGTCGGCGTGGCCGCTGCAGCCGCGGTGGCCACGGCCTGCGCCGCGGACAGCAGCGCCTGGGCATCGGAACTGGCGGCCGCCCCGACACCCTGCACCGACTCCTGTGCGGTCGAGCGGCTCGATTCGGCCGGGCCGACCGAAGGCGTTGCCGGCACCTGGGGCGGTGGCAGCACGCCCGCACCTGCCACCGACTCTGCCGTCGGAAGCGGTGCGGCTGGCATGGCCGAGGGCACCTCGGGCTTTCTGCTGGCTCCCGGCAATCGCTCGGCCGCGGTGGCCTGGTCACCCGATCCATCGGTGGCCGCAAGCGCGGCCTCCAGCTTGCCATGCCTGCCAGCACCGCTGCCACGAACCTCCCTGTCCGGTCCGACCGGTTCGGATCGGCCGAGCAATCCAGCGGGCAGCGCCGCTTGCAGCAGAGAGTCCCCCTCCTGGCGACCGAGGCCCAAGCGACCCGGCTCGGCCGCTGGAGCGGCCACCGGCGCGGGAGTCGGCACGGCCATGGCAGCCGGCGACGCCATCTGCAGCATCCACTGCATCAGCGAGGTGCTGGTCGAGGACGATGCAGCCGGATCGCCCGCATCGGGGCTCTTGGCCTTGGATCGGGAGGAGCGGCCCGCGGTGTCGGTCGCAGTGTCGGTCGCGGCGGTTGCTTCGGCGGCGACTGGCTCGGCATCCGCACCGACCGTGCCCAGACCGGTCTCGGCATCCGCCGGCCTGTGCACGTCGGACCGGGCTGCTTCGGCCAGCCGATCCGGACCCGCTGCCAGCGAACGTCGGAGCAGCATCGCCGCCGCTTTCGGATTCGGCGCCCCGACGGCACCAGTCCCCAGGCCGGGCACATCAGGGGCCTTGCCACACGCCATCGGAGCCGCACCCGGATCCGGCACAGCCTCCGCGGCCGCCGTCGCCGGTGCATCCGTGGCGGCGGTGGCGGTCTCCGGTGCGACCGCCGCCTGCAGCATGCGGGCGAAACCACCCGGATCGGCACGGGTTTCAGCCGCTCCATGGGCAGCAGGACCGCGGCCATGGGCATGGGTGGGCGCTGGTGCGAGATTCAACAGGGGAGAGTCCATGGCATTCACCAGCCGTGGCGGCCGGGCTCGTTGTTGCGTGCCCACGCGGCACGGGCGGACCGTTCATCGGACTGGCGCTGCTCCTGGCGGTTCTGGTGCAGGCTGATGGCATCGGACCGGCGCTTCATCAGCTTGCTGATGGCAGCCACACGGCGCTCAGCCTCCAGCGTGTCGGTCTGGCGCTTCACCAGGGTCTGGCGGGCCCGATCGACCTGACCGGCCTGCAGGTCGACCGCGTCATGCAGCCGGCCGGAAAAAGCGTGGTGGCAGTGCAGCAGCGGCACGGCCACCGACTGGCTGAACGCGGCGGACCAGCGGTTCTGGTGGTCCTGGCGGTAGGCGGTGAGCTGCGTCTGCTGCTGCACGGCCATCGACAACGCCTCGTCGGCGCGCCGCTGCAAGGCCAGCGCCTGGTCGCGCTGGCGCTCGGCATGTTCGAGCAGGGTCACAAGGGCTTTTGGCATGAACGGAGCGCGCAGGGGGACCGGCGCGAGATCGTGAATCAGTGGCGGGTGATGTGGCGCAGCAGCGCCAGGCTGTCACCCAGCGTCGCGCGCACACCGGTGTCCTGCTGCAGCATGGCCATCATGGCCGGCTGCGCACGCACAGCGGCATCGAGTTCGGCGTCATGGCCTGGCGCATAGGCACCGAGCTGGATCAGGTCGCGGGCCTTGCTCAGCCTGGACAGCATCTTGCGCATCTGGCGGGCCGACTCGATGTGCTCGCGCGTCGCCACATTGGTCATCACGCGGGAGATGGAGCGCTCGATGTCGATGGCCGGGTAATGGCCCGACTCGGCCAGCTCGCGCGAGAGCACGATGTGCCCGTCGAGAATGCCCCGGGCTGCATCGGCGATCGGATCCTGCTGGTCGTCACCTTCGCTGAGCACCGTGTAGAAGGCCGTGATCGATCCCAGACCGGCGTGGCCGTTGCCGCTGCGCTCGACGAGCTGCGGCAGCTTGGCGAAGCAGCTGGGCGGGTAGCCCTTGGTGGCCGGCGGCTCGCCGATGGCCAGCGCGATCTCGCGCTGCGCCATGGCATAGCGGGTCAGCGAGTCCATCAGCAGCAGCACGTCCAACCCCTGGTCGCGGAAGTGCTCGGCCACCGCGGTGGCGTAGGCCGCGCCCTGCAACCGGTTCAGCGGCGGCGCGTCGGCCGGCGCGGCGACGACGACCGACCGCCGCCGGCCCTCCTCGCCCAGGATGTCCTCGATGAACTCCTTGACCTCGCGGCCACGCTCGCCGATCAGGCCGACCACGATCACGTCAGCGGCCGTGTAGCGCGCCATCATCCCGAGCAGGACCGACTTGCCCACACCCGTGCCGGCGAACAACCCGATGCGCTGGCCCTTGCCGACGGTGAGCATCGCGTTGATCGAGCGCACGCCGGTGTCGAGCGGCTTGCGCACCGG
>NZ_JBFPGY010000092.1:0-11594 GCF_041083715.1 Sphaerotilus sp. | reverse complement strand
GCATCAAAGTGGCTAAAAAAGCATCAAAAGCAGTCGGTGTGGACCTCTTGGCAAGTCGGCGCTCGTCAAGATGAGCACAGATCGCAGCAAGAACGCTGCCGTTCAAACCTCACCTTGAAAGCACTGCTATTAGACATTCGTCAGGGCACGCTCGGCAGCGAGACCTTTGGAAAGTAGTGATTCAGCATGGCGCCAACTATTGCAAGCTGGGGGATCACATCGGCACAAAGCGAGTCGCACAGTTCTGGGCGATTTAGGATCTTTGAGGATGCAAAACCGACTCGGTCTTCACCGGCGGGAACGAGATTGTAGTACGCAGAGTCGGGCTTCGAATGCATGAGGCTATTCATTGATCGGAGCATTTCACTTCCCTTAATTTCAGGGGTGCCAGTACCTTTGGCTGCAATCCTGTCGATCATTTTTGGTAGGCCTGGTGCTTTTCCTTGTTCCCAACCATTGTTCCAATGCTTAATATCTGCTGGATATTCGTAGATGTAAAGCAGGATCATGCTGCGCTCGACAAGTGGGCGCAGAAGTACATGTGCTCCGAAAAGGTATCCCTGTCGAATCAGCTCTCGTATCGAAAGCGATATGCTTATCGCTTGGGAACTCACTTGGATCGCCATTTTCTGTTGATCGGAGTGATCCGTGTCGTGGGTGCTTTCTCGCGTACTCGAATTTTGCTCGATGGTGACCGAAATAAGTACGTCAAGATTCATGAGTAGTGTTCGGCCCAAGTATGGTTCGTTGTCGGGCGTGAAGATTACTGGCGGCAAGTTTTTCTCCATTGCGAAAGTCTCGCTGCAGGTCTACCCAGATTGCGGGCAGTGGATGGCCTCCATACTCTACTGAAAACTAGTGACGTTCCCAGCCGCATTCGTGGCACCTTCGTGCAGTGTCATGGAGACCGGCGTGACAGTGCCGTCTTTCGTGATCTTGTAGGTGATCGTGTATTTGTTGTTGAGCGCCACCCCGTCATACCCGACATTTTCCTGGATGGACGTGTAGCTCAGCGTCCCGTCCAGATTCGCCTTGGCGCTGTAGGTGTAGATCCACTTGTCCGTCTTGGTGGTCGCCGTCTTGTCCTTGTAGCAGGAATAGGTGGTGCTGGCCCCGGTCTGTCCATCGACCGCGGTTTCTGGAAAGGTAGGAACGCCATCACCGATGCAAAGCAATCCCTGGTCGTTGGAAAGCCAGCCCAGCTGGTTCTTGCATTGGGTGTCGAAATAGTCGGTGTTGGATGCATTGGTCTGGTAGACGATGAATGCACCAATGCCGCCAACTTCTCCGATGCTGCCGTGAAAGGTTTCAACCGCCATCAGCACCGGAACACCCTGCAGCAAGCCGGCAACTGGCGACGTCATGGAGTTTCTATATGTGTTTGAATAGGACCAGCCCCCGCTGCTGGTCCCTTTCAGACCATAGACAATCTGATAACCGTTTGCCGTCAGGCGCTGGAAAGCAGCCCGTACGGGAAACGCCGAACCACTGGCTGCGGTCGTGTTGCCAATGGCGCTCAAATCGCAGGAATTGATCACGGTGGGAGTCACTGCTGCACTGGGCGTGCCCGTCGCGGCGGGCGTTCCCGTACCAGTTGGTGTGCCTGCGCCGCCGGTATCGGTGACTGCAGCGTCACCACCACCGCCGCCACAGGCTGAAAGTAGCGCCAGAGCGCACGCCGCGGCGCATGTGAACTTGGTATTTTTCAAAGTGACCCCTCCCGAACGCGGCGACAACCGCAGGAAATTGCATGTGCATCAGAAAGTGTAAGGGTCCAAAAATGAGACATTTTCACTAATTGCGCAGGGATCTGTAAGTGGATGTTTGTTTTGCGATGCTCCGTTGGATTCAGTAGACGCCCCTCTGTCTTCTCCTGCTCGATATTCACGAAACGCAAGGTGTGGTCATCAACAGGTGGCCGCCTGCGTTTCCCTCCGACCAACCCCACAGCGTCCCTGTCTTTTTTGCGCCCAACCCTGTCCAGTCGCAACGGTTGCGCTGGCACTTGCTCCTAAAATTATCATTTCCGGCGCCTCAAGCGCCTGCAAAGCACTTTCCTGACCACCGAAGGCCGCGACACCCCATGTTGAAGACCCCATTCGCGGCCCAAGCCGTTCTTGCGGCGGTGGCCGCGTCGATGCTGGCCGGCTGCGGCGGCGGCGGTGACGGCGGCAGCACCGTTCACCAGAGCCCCGACGCCGGCAGCTACCAGGTCGACAGCGGCGTGGCGCAGAAGGGGCCGCTGCGGCGCGGCTCGGTGGTGACGGTCAACGAATTGCTCTCGACCAACCTCGCCCCCAATGGCAAGGCCTACACCTTCGAGACCAGCGACGACCTCGGCACCTTCAAGCCCACCAGCGTCTTCTCGTCGCCCTTCCTCGAAACCACCGCGCAGGGCTACTTCTTCAACGAGCTGACCGGCGACACCGACAAGGACTGGGTCGTGCTGCGCGGCCTGAGCAACCTGTCGACCGGCGCGGACAAGGCGGTCAACGTCAACGTGCTGACCTCGATCACCAAGGACCGCATCCGCGCGCTGGTCACCGGCACGCCCGCCAAGACCTTCGCCGCCGCCCGCCTGCAGGCGCAGCGCGAACTGCTCGACGCGCTCTACCTCTACAACGCCAGCGACCTCTTCACCGGCACCACCGCCAACGGCGTCACCACCCCCGGCAACTTCATGGAGCTGGACCTGAGCCAGTCGCGCCAGACCGACCAGATCCTGGCGGCGCTCTCCGGCGTGCTGACCCAGGCCGGCCAGACCGGCGGCGGCGTGAACTCGCTGCTCAGCCAGATGGAAGGCGATCTGGCCGACGACGGCCTGCTCAACAACTCGCCTGCCTACGCCACCAGCGTGCAGACCCGCCTCAACGCGGCGTTCGCCAAGGCGTCGATGGGCCTGGTCGCCGGCAACCTGAACCGCTTCTACGCGCTCAAGTCGCCCTACGGCCGCGACGACCTGGCGCAGTGGATCGACAGCTCCGGCGGTGTCGACCGCGTCATCGACCGCAACAAGTTCACCACCACCGACGCCGCCGTCGGCACCGAAACCGCCTCGCCCGCCTACACCGCCGGCGGCGACGACGCCGGCCAGTGCCTCAGCACCAGCGCCGGCACGCTCTACCGCAACGGCGTGAAGCAGACCGCGCCGGTGCTCGCCGCCAAGGGCGACCTGTTCAAGATCGGCGTGACCCCGTTCGCCGGCCAGACCACCACCGCCTTCCTGCAGCGCCACCCGCTCAACGCGCTGGCGCAGTGCGGCGTGGCGGCGCCGTCCACCGCGACGCGGCTGTTCAAGTACAGCCTCACCGGCGCCGCCGCGACCCCCACGGCGCTGCCCGCGTCCTACCTCGGCGCCAACCTGCCGGGCTTGTCGGACTGGGAGTTCACGCCGGTCTACGCCGACCTCGTCATGCACGCGCGCCCGTTCGGCCCCGTCGACCATCCCTGGGGCGGGCCGACCGACACGGTGCCGCTCGGCGCCGATGGCTGGCCGGTGGGCGACTTCGCGGTCTACCTGATGAGCGGTCCGGGCCGGCTGGGCACCTACAAGGTCGCGTTCAACGGGCAGGCCGATGTCTCGCTTGCCGCCTCGGCCGCGACGACGATCAGCGGCAAGGCCTACGACGCGGCCAGGAACCTGACGACGCTGGACGTCGTCCGCGCCGCCGGGGCGGACCAGATGGTGCTGGTCTTCAAGGGCACCGGCAGCGGCATCAAGAACCTCAAGGTGATGCGCCCCGGCTACGCGGTGACCAACCCACCGCTGTTCACCACCGAGTTCGTCAACCACCTCAGCCGCTTCAAGACACTGCGCTTCATGGACTGGCTGCGCACCAACAACAACCCGCTGGTGACGGGCTGGGCGACGCGCACGGTGCCGACCACCACGCGCACCCTCTCGGCGGTGGGCGTGCCGTGGGAACACGTCATCGCGCTGGGCAACCAGACCGGCAAGGACCTGTGGATCAACATCCCGCTGCTGGCCGACGACGACTACGTGCTGCAGCTCGCCAGGCTCCTCAAGACCACACTGACCTCGGGCGCGAAGGTCTACGTCGAGTACAGCAACGAGATCTGGAACTCGTCCTTCACCCAGTACGGCGACAACAAGAACCTCGCCACCGCCGAGGTCGGCGCCAACCCGGCCTCGCCGCTGGCCTTCGACGGCAACACCAACGCCGACATGCTCGGCTACCGGCGTTCGGCCAAGCGCCTCAAGGAGATCAGCGACCTCTTCCGCAGCGTCTACGGCGACGCCGCAATGATGGCGACCATCCGCCCGGTGTTCGCCGGGCAGGTGGTGCAGCCCTACATCGCGCAACTGGGGCTGGAGTTCGTCGAGACGGTCTACGGCCCGCCGTCGCGCTACTTCTACGCGCTGGCCGGTGCGCCGTATTTCAACCTCGGCGCCAAGCAGACCGTCGATGGCCTGACCGCCGCCGACGTGCTCACGGCGATGGGCGACTCGGTGACGGCGCTGTCCAAGGTCAACGCCTTCGAGAAGAACATCGCGCTGGCCCGCTGGTACAACCTGCCGCTGCTTGCCTACGAGGGCGGCGCGGACACCTTCGGGCCGGGCAGCCTCGCCGCGAAGAAAGCCGCCAGCCTGGACCCCGCCATGCTCGCCTTGTGCAAGCGCTACCTGTCCACCTGGTACGCGGCCGGCGGCGAAACGATGATGTGGTACACGGCCGGCGCCACCAACTGGGACACCCAGTACGGCAGCTGGGGCCTGACCAACGACTTTGCCAACACGACCGCGCCGAAGATCCAGTGCATGGACCAGACGCTGGCCGGGGCGCTGCCGGCGGTGCAGGGCCGCAACGTCGTGCCGGGCACGGTCAACGCGCTGGCCTGGGTGGGCAGCGAGGAGCCCTTCGGCGTGCCGGCCCGCAACGCGGTGCGCTACCTGCACCCCGGCTCCTACGTGAGCTACGCCATCGTCGCCCCGGCCGGCGGCACCTACGCGATGACGCTGGTCACCGACGCCGGCACGGCCGGCAACAAGCTCGACGTGTCGGTCAACGACCAGCTCGTCGCGCCGATGTTCGAGCTGGTCAAGACCGGCTGGAACGCCCCGACCGGCAACACGCCGATCGCGGTGACACTGAACAAGGGCTACAACACGGTGCGCGTGAAGACGCGGGTCGAGACCTCGGGGTTCGAGCTGACGGCGCTGGTGGTCAAGTAAGCAGTAAGGCGGAGGGTGCGAGACGGGCTGTTTGCTACGCCCGCCACCGCTGGATGCGCCGGACCAGTCCCCGCCGCGTCCAGCGACCCATCCGCCACACCCGCGACGCCCGCACCTGCGCCACAGCGGCCTCTTTCCACACGATCCACCGGCCGTGGAGCCGCGCGAACCACGCGAGCTGCATCAGCGCTGGCTGCGTGAGCTGGAAGATGCGGGCCACCAGCGCGGTGCCGAGCAGCTTGGCCAGCACGATCACGGAGATGCCCGTGAAGACGTGGCCGTGCGACACCAGTGCCAGCGCAGCGAGCTTGACCGGCAGCAGCATCAGCCCCGGCGTGAGGAACACCACCAGCGCCAGCGCCGGCGGCAGCCGGGCGATGCGGCACTCCAGCCAGCCGATCAGCGGCAACCGCGCCAGCTGGGCCATCAGCCGGGCCAGGGGTTCCCAGCCCCATTCCTCGAACAGGACGATCAGTGCGATCAGCCACTGGAACAGCCAGCGCAGCGGGCGGGTGAGCAGTTCGATGAAGGGGGGCATGTGCGCAGTCTGGCACAGCGCGGAAGCGCCCCATCGGCGCGTCATCAACCCTGATGAAGTGCAGGGAGCCGGGCGCTGTTCAGTGCCCGGCAATGTGAATATGGTCGGGTCTTCCTGTCTCGGTTGTCGTGCGAAGCGCACGCTGCAGCGAAAGGCGTCCCGTGCCAAGGCCACCTCCCGGTGTTCCGCTGAATCCACGTGGTCCGGTCCCCGGCGGACCTGCACGAGAGCGGCTGGACGAGTTCGAGCGAGGCCGGGATCTGCCGCCCACCGCACCACCGGCCGAGGCGCCGGCGACTCCTGCACCGCCGACACCGGCTGCACCGCACCACGTTCGACCGTCTCGTTCTACCCCCAAGGAGAACACATGAAGACCCCGCTCGAGAGTGACAACGGCACCGCCACCGCCACCGCTGCGCCCGGAACCCGTGCGCTCCAGCCCAAACCCGCAGGGGGCAAGGCACTGGCCCGATTGCGTGAATTCAGTGGTCCCCGCGGACTGCAGGTCATCGCCGATGCCCTGGCCGAGCCGGCAGACGACGAGCCCGTCGCCACCAAGGGGCGGCGTGGTGCCGGCAAGGCATCGGCCGCCGCCCCGCCAGAGGACCAGGCGGCCGAACTTGCCCAGCGCTACGCCGACGCTGCGGTGGCGCTGGGTGCGTTCGACGCCCTCGTGGCCGTGCCGGACGCTGTGCCAGCGGCCGATGGCGATGCCCCTGCGTCCGCTTCGCTCGTCCCTCCCCCGGCCTGGCGCTCGCTCGGCCCGATCTACATGCCCAACGGCCAGACCTACGGCAGCAACCCGGGGCGCACCATCGTCTCGGGCCGCGTGTCCAGCATCGCCGTCGATCCCTCGAACGGCAACCACTTGCTCTGCGGCTCGGCGGCCGGCGGCGTCTGGGAGTCGTTCGACAACGGCACCACCTGGTGGCCGCGCACCGACTCGGCCCCCACGCTGACCGTGGGCGCACTCGCCTATGCCAAGTCCGCGCCCGCCACCGTCTACTGCGGCACCGGCGAAGGCAACTTCTACGCCGGCCTCGGTGCCGGGCTGCTCAAGTCGGCCAATGGCGGCACGACCTGGTCGCTGGTCGCGGGTGCACCGTTCGTCGGGCAGGGCTTCTACGACCTTGTGGTCGATCCGGTCAACGTGAACCATGTGCTGGCAGGCACGACCAGCGGGCTGTACGAGTCGACCAACGGCGGCGTGGCCTGGACG
Source organism: Sphaerotilus sp. (assembly GCF_041083715.1). GTDB lineage: Bacteria > Pseudomonadota > Gammaproteobacteria > Burkholderiales > Burkholderiaceae_C > Sphaerotilus. Next base: position 4,643 of record NZ_JBFPGY010000092.1, on the reverse strand, counting down.
CTGCGGCGCGCCCGGCGCACCTGGTCGCTGGCCTACCAGACCAGCGGCGGTGCGGCGGCCGAAGTGCTGGCCGCCTGCAGCGACGGCGTGTACCGCTCGACCAATGGCGGCACGGCCTGGGCGGCGGTGGCGCTGCCCGGCGCCCCGGCGAGCTGGAACCGGCTGGCGGTGTCGATGGTGCGCGGTGATCCGCGGGTGGCCTATGCCTTCGGCTCGTCCGGCGGCGCGGCCCGGCTGTACCGGCGCGACGTGGCCGGCGTCTGGAGCGCGGTCGCGCTGCCCGCCGGCGTGACGGTCGGCCAGGACTGGTACGACTGGTGCCTCATGGCCGCGCCCGACACGGTCAACCAGGTCTATGTCGGCGCGATCGACAACTTCCGCGGCACGCTCTCCGGCGCCGCCTGGACCTGGATGGCGATGTCCGCCAAGACCAGCGGCGACTCGATCCACCCGGACCAGCACGCCTTCGCGCTGCACCCGACCGACCCGAACGTGCTGTTCGCCGGCAGCGACGGCGGGCTCTACCGCTCGCCGAACCGCGGTGTGAACTGGACCTCGCTGAACAACGGGCTGGCGATCACCGAGATCGAATACCTCGCGCAGGACTGGGGCAGCACCCGGATGCTGCTGGCCGGCACGCAGGACAACGGCACGATCCGCTACACCGGCTCGGCCGTCTGGGAACACGCCCAGGACGGCGATGGCGGCGACTGCGGCCTGAACCGGCCCAGCCCGAACGTCTGTTTCCACACCTTCTACGGCATGGGCATGGAGCGCTCGACCACGGGCGGCGGCTGGGGCAGCTGGGGCTGGATCGGGCCGGCCGTGCCCGCCGGCTACAGCGCGCTGTTCTACCCGCCGGTCGAGGTCAATGGCGACACCGTGGCGCAGGCCGGGCAGAGCGTGTTCGTCTCGCGCAACCGCGGCACGGCATTCACCGAGGTGGCGCTGCCGGCCGGCCTGCTGACGACCGCGATGCACGCCTCGACCGCGGACCGGCTCTATGTCGGCGTCAGCGTCGGCCGGGTCTTCCGGCTGGACTGGAACGGCGCCTCCTGGGTGCGCACCGAGCTGACCGTGCCACGCAGCAGTGCCCAGGTCAGCGACCTCCACGTCGAGTCCGGCGCACCGAACAACGTCTGGGTGACCTACCGGGCGTCCAGCGGCGGGCGGGTCTATGCCTCGACCGACGGCGGCACGTCGTGGACCGACCGCAGCGCCGGCCTGCCGGTGCTGCCGATCAACGCGGTCTGCACCGACCCGGGCAACGCCGGGCGGGTCTGGGTGGCGGCGGACATCGGTGTGTACGAGTCGCTCAGCAGCGGGGCGGCGTGGAGTGTGCTGGGCACCGGTCTGCCCAACGTGATGGTGGCCGATCTGGTCTTCCACCCGCATGCCCGCGTGCTGCGCGCCGGCACACGCAACCGCGGCGTCTGGGAGGTGCCGGTCGATGGCTGGCTGACGGCGCCGATCTGCGGCACGCAGTTCATCGGCACGCTCGCCGGCAACCAGAGCGGACGCTGGTTCACCTTCAACTGGCCCGCGACCTGGCACGTCGTCTGGACCGTGATGCCCGTCAGCCCGACCTCGGGCACGCCGCAGTTGCGCTGGACCGTGCAGGTCGAGCGGGGCACGTCCGAGTACGCGACCTACTGGATCAACGTGACCAACCTCACCCCTGTGGCCGTCCAGTTCGAAGGACGCTACGCCATCCTGAGCCGGTACTGAGATCGGCAACCGCACTGCATTGAACTGCACTGACCAAGGAGCACGGATCATGTGGACTGGAACCCAATTCACCGGCAGCCTCGCCCCCAACGCGACCAACACCTGGTTCACGTTCAACTGGCCCTCGAACTGGCATGTGGTCTGGTATGCGATGCCGACCGCGCCCTATGGCGGCGGCGCGCAGATCGACTGGTCGGTGGCGGTTGCCCGCGGTGACGCCACGCACACCACCTACTGGATCACGGTCCACAACCTGACCGCCCAGACCGTCAATTTCGAGGGGCGGTTCGCCGTCCTGAACTGAACCGAGAGGGAGTCCGCCATGCGCATCGTCATCGAGATCGACCAACCCGGCACCGACGCCCAGCAGGTGCGTGCCACCAGCGACGCCGCGCCCGCCAGCGACACGACGGGCCCATCCCCCGGCACGGCCGCTGCGGCGGTGCCCATCAATGCCGGTGCGGCACCGTCCCGCCCCGACGCCGCTGCAGCGGCTGCACTGTCCGGCACCGGGACCGCGCCCCCCGGCGGCACCGATGCCGGACCAGCGATCTCTGCCGGCCCGGCGGTCCTGCCGGCCTGAGGGCTTGATCGCCAGAAGACCCGATGGCCGGCTCCAAACGTCCCTCTCCAGGAGAAGCACCATGGAAGTCCTTGTCGAATCATTCCCGTTCGTGTTCGGCCTGCTGCTGGGCCTGACCAGCCAGCGCCTGGGCGGGCTGCATGCGCGCTGGCCGGTCTGGGCCGGGGCCAGTGTGGCGCTGGGCAGCTTCGCCACGTTCTGCAGCGGCGAATACCGGGTCAGCCCCGTCTACTTCCTGCTCGACAGCGCACTGGTGGGTGGTGTCTGCGTGGCCACAGCGCTGTTCCTGCAGTGGCGCGCGCAGCGCCGCACCGTGCGCTGAACGGTGTCCGGGATCGGCTATCTGGCCGACAGCGTCATCGCGGCCGATGGCTTCCACGTCGCCGCATCGCCTTCGCTGCGGCCCACCTTCGGTGCGCCGAGGAAGATCCGCTCGTTCGACAGCTGCCGCGCCAGCAGCGCGTCGCGCACGGCCTCACCGCGCTGCGCGGCCAGTTCGCGCCAGACGTCGGCGGACACGGGCATGGCCGCGGCCAGTGTCGCCGCGAGTTCGGCGTCGGTCGGCTCGGCCGAGGTTCTGGAAGTCGCCGCGGGTGCCGAGGCGCCCGCTTTGGCCGGCGCCAGCCTGGGCCTGGGCAATTGCCGGACCAAGGTCGTGAGCAGTCGCGTCCGCTCCTCGGCGGACAGCGGTGTGTCCAGCGCTTCGGGCGCTGCGCCTGCCTCGGTCCGTTCACGCTGTGCCATGGCCAGCAGGCGCTTCTCCAGTGCAGCAGCCCGGTAGGCCTCTTGCTCGGTCGGTCCGTCGGCCAGGCCATGCAGCGTCAGGGTGAGTGCTGGCCGGTCTGCCAGCGCCTGTGCGACCTTGTCGGCGGTGCTCCGGCCTTCGGCGGTGAGCGTGGCCGTTCCCGGCTCGAAGGTGACGGCGCTCAGGTCGTCGCTGCCGCCGCCGGACAGGAAGGAAAACGGCGCAGTGACCGCCTTGGTCAGCACATTGCCGATCACCTTCACCACCAGCCCGAAGACGCTGAACTGCGGGTCGTTGATCGATCCGCTGATGGGGATGTTCAGGTCGATCACGCCGTTGCGGTCCTTCAGCAGCGCCACCGCCAGCAGCACCGGCAACTGCGTGGCACTCGGGCTCTCGACCCGGTCGCCGAAGGTGAGCTGGTTGATGACGATCTGGTTCTTCGCATCGAGCGTGCCATCGGGCGCGATGCGGTAGGCCACGTCCATGCTCAGCTTGCCGCGTTCGATGCCATAGCCGGCGTACTTGCCGGCGTAGGGTGACAGCGGCGTCAGCTCCAGGTCGGTGGCGCGGGCACGCAGGTCCAGCGCCAGCGGCTGGGCGGTCGGGTTGAGCTGGCCGCTGATGTCCAGGCTGCCCGTGCGCTGGACCTTGCCGCGCAGCGCGAGCGTGGCCATGTCGCGGCTGCCGGTGTGGAACGCGCCGAGCGTGCCCTGCAGTTCGCTCAGGTCGGCGCTGTAGTTGGGCTGGATGAAGCGGTCGGTGAAATCGACCGTGCCACGGCTGATCCGTGTGGCGCTGATGGTCAGATCGACGGGCGGGCCGGCGCTGGGGCTGGTCGCGGGCGCCGGACTGGATGCGGCGGTGGCTGGCGCGGCGCCCCGGCTGGCGCCGACGTCCTGCAGGTTGAAGCGGCCGTCCTCGGTGATGACGAGCTTCGAGTAGAAGTTGTCCAGCGCCAGTTCACGCACCAGCACGCGCGGTTGCTGCGACGGCTTGATCGCGATGTCCATCCCCTGCAGCGTCAGCGTCTTCCAGCGCAGCAGTTCGTCGGCGTCCGCAGCGGCACCGGCCACGCGCTGGCGAGTGTAGAGCTGCAGATCGCCCACCCGGCCGTCACCGTGCAGCGCGGCCGTCCACCCGGCCGGCGTGTCCTGCAGCGCCAGATCACCCTGGTAGCCGAGCCGGGCGCTGCGCAGGTCCAGTCCGAGCGCGTCGCCGAAGTAGGGCTCCAGCGCGTGGACCGGAAACCCGTCGATGCGCAGCGCGCCCCGCATCTGCAGCGGCTGCAGCGCGAGGTCGCCACGGCCGTCTAGCGTGCGGGTGGCGGCTGCTGCCTTGGTCGGGAGCGACCGCGGTGTGCCGCCGGCGACGTTGCCGCTGAGCTGCCAGTGCAGCGGGGCCAGCGTGCGTGCGCCGCGGAGCTGGACGTTCTGCAGCCCGGCCGCGAGCTGGGTGATGTCGAGCCGGACCGGCCGGCTGCCCGCCTGCGCATCGTTCCACTGCAGATGGCCGTTCTGCAGCTGCAAGTCCTTCAGGGTGGTCTGCCACGGCGGGGCCATGGTGGTGGCCGGCGCCCTGGCCGCG